>CAZIQM010000007.1:0-30646 GCA_964541635.1 uncultured Candidatus Peribacteria bacterium
CCCGATGGCCATCGGCAAGAAGGGCCAGAACATCCGCCTCGCGACCGACCTGACCGGCTACGAACTCGACATGTACAACTACGAGGAGCTCCCGGCGTTCCAGGCCAAGCTCGCGGAACTCCGCGGCGAAGAAGTTCCCGTGGCGATCATCACCCCCGAAGGCGAACAGTCCGAGCAAGACAAGCAGGCCGAGGTAATGGAAACGCCCGCGCCGTCCGCGCCGGAGACGGACACTGCCAACACGCCGGACGGCGGGCAGCCGCTGGCGGGGGAGGGAGCAGTGGCGGCCTGATACTGGTGGAATAATGGAAAAAGCGGCACGATGGTGCCGTTTTTTCTTTTTCGCCCATGCCCGAAGCCTCCGTATTCTCCTGGCGCTCCATCGCGCTCGTGTCGTTGCTCCCGATCGTCCTGATCGGCGTGCTCTTGACGCTCGTGCTGCGCGGGAAAGACACGACGTCCATGGAGGCGATCGGCCCATCTTCGTCCTCCGTCTCATCGACATTGAACGCCGCGTCGTCTGTTGCGATATCGTCGTCGCCCATGATCTCGTCCGCATCGACAACTGTCGCGTCATCCTCGGCATCGGCCGTCGCGGACGCTGCGCCCATCGCCCCGTTCGACGGCTGCCCCGGCACGGTGAAGTACTACGACCAGCCGTGGTTCGCCGGCGTGCGTGCCGCGGCCGAGAAATCGGGAATGTACCTCGATGATTTCTCATCCGTTCCGGAGGCCTGCCTCTCGGCGGATTACTTCATCGCCGTTTACCGAACGGAATTCGGCAAGAGCGCCGTCGTCCGCTACGACAGGGGCGCGAAAACGTTCGCGAAAGCGACGATCGAAGGAACGGCGGCGGCGCCGGTCGCCAACGCGTTCGGCAAACGAACGGGCGACATCATCCCGCTCGTGCTCGACGGCTGCAGCAGCGGAACGTACGACGTCCGCCGCAACGTGGTCACCGGCAACGGCGAGCGCTGTGAAACGCGCTACTGTTCCATGACCCCGATCCCCACGGCCATCGGTCGCGACACGTATCCGGCTTCGCCCAAATACGCGTTCCTGGGAATGCTGGGCGAACTGTTCACCGCGGCCGACTGCGGCGACGCCCGCCTGAAGCAGCTGTACGGGCAGGACCAGACGTTCGGCTGGGGGATCGACCTGCGCTTGAAGGCGGCGCCGGGCACGAAGCTCGAAAGCGCCCTGCGTGACGCGGGCTTCCAGTGCACGGACGAGGGCTGCACCGCATGGGAGCAGTCCGCGACGCGGATCCCCGTCGGCACGCTCGCGCCCCTGCGGTCGTACGTGGACGAGATGCAAGGCTACTCGTGCATCCACTGCGGCTGATTCTCACTGCTTCTTCGTCATCGCGACCGTGGCCACGCCCATGAGGGCGACGGTGATGAGCGCGATGCCTGCCCACAGGAGCCACGGCTTGTTCGAGGAGAAGCGGTTATCGACCGTGTCGCACGCGTCGCCGATACCGTCGGCGTCCGTGTCTTCCTGCAGGCGATTCAGGACCGCGGGACAGTTGTCGCGCATGTGGATGACGCCGTCCATGTCAGGATCCTCGAAGGCGTCGCACTGGCCGTTGCCGTTCGCATCCTCGCCGTTCTGCACGGTGGGGCACGGATCGCATACGTCGCCGGCGCCGTCCTTGTCGCTGTCTTCCTGGCGCCAGTTCCACGTGTCGGGGCAATTGTCGGCCTCGGCGGGAACACCGTCGTGGTCGTCCTGGACCTTCACGGGCGAAGGCTGGCCGAGACGCGCCAGGCGACCGGGATCGCCCGCGAAACTCAGCGCCCCGTACCCGGGGAACGACGCGACCGCCCCTTCCTGGCCGCCTGAAAGCAGCGTGTACGTCTTGCCGGGGACCGCGCGGAAGAACAGGAAGCGCGGCGAATCGTTCACGCGGATCGCGTCGATCTTCACCACGCCCTTCGTCGTCATCGTGACCTCGATCACTTTCACCCTCTCGCCCGAGAGCTGCGCGCGCGTGCCGTACGCCTGCCCGGCGTAGAGGCGGTGCATGTCGTCCGTCGACATGCCGCCGCGCACCTCGAGCGCGTCGACGCTGCCGCTCGTCAGGTCGATTTCGACCTCCACGGGACGGACCGCTTCGGGGAAGGTGAAGCGGAAATACTGCTGCGGCGCCGTCACCGGCTGGAACACGCCTTCGCCGCGGATCATCGAGACGTTGGTCTTGGGCCACGTGTCCGCCGCCGGGGGAGAGACGGCGATGGCCGCCCGGGGCATCAGGTCGCGCGCGATGCCGTCGGCGCGGAAGGGAATCGCGAAGCCCGTGCTCGTGACGATGCGGTAGCCGTTCTCCTGCTGGATCTCGGGCGTGAGCTCGATACCCACCGTGGCGGGTTGCGAGAGCGACGGCGGCAACACCGTCCGCTGCGTCGCGAAGGTTTCGGCGGATGCCGAGGGAACTGCCAGGAAGAGGGCGAGGGCGGCGACGATGCGCATGGGGGAGGGAGGAACCGCGGTCACTTCCGCTCGTTGGGAAGGGTGCCGTAGCGTTGGTAAAGGTAGCTGGCGCCGATGAGCAGCAAGCCCGTCGCGATAGAGGCGACGATGCGGACCGGCGTTTCGAGGACCGAGAAGTCGATGAGGAGGAGCTTGGCGACGGTCGCGCCGAAGATGGCGATGGACGCCTGGCGCAGGAGCTTCGCGCGGAAGGCGAAGCCGGCGACCATCGAGAGCAAGCCCGTGAAGGCCCACCAGACCGAGCGGAAGAGGCCTTCGTCGTTCGACGCGAGGTTGGTGCCCATGTCGAGCACGCCCGTGATGAGCAGGCCGACCACGCCGGCCGTGAGGAATTCGCGCTTCTTGGCATAGACGCCGTAGGAAGCGAACACGAGGGCGATGAGCGTCCAGCCGATCGTGTCGACGGTGCGCGAATCGTGGGCGAGGACGCGCAGCATGTCGCGCCCGAAGGGCAGGGCGAAGAGGACCACCACGGCGACGCGCAGCGTGCGGGTCGAGGCGGCGCGGGCCGCGACGGCGGCGATGAGCGGCCACCAGACGAGGCGGAACCACCCCATGTCGCTCGAGGGATGCCGCATGACGTCGGCGGCTTCGAGCCCGATGAGGGCGACGACGCCCGCCATGAGCAGTTCCTGCTTCTTCTTGTACGCGCCGTAGGAGGCGACGCCGATGGCGATGAGGGTCCAGGCGACGGTATCGACCAGGGTGGCGTTGTCGGCCAGGATGCGCAGCACGTCCTTGCCGTAGGGCAGGGCGAGCATGAACACGGCGACCTCGCGCCAGCGGGGCGTCCACGCGACGTGCGCCACGACGGCGCCCGCGAGGATCCACCAGCCGGAGAGCACGCGGTGGTAGGTGAAGACGGACCAATCGAGGTACGACGCGACGTGCTGGATCTCGACCGAGACGTGCAACCACACCTGCGCGACGATCATGCCGAGCAGCAAGTGGCGGATCTGGACGCGGGGGAGCATGGGATGCTCGGGGCCGCGTTGCGTGAGGGCGAGGAGCCCGACGAGCGACAGCGTCGACACGACGGACACGAGCGCCCACGGGTGCAGGAGCGGGAAGTCACCGTAGTCGAGCGCCATCGGGTGGTTGGCGATGCTGATGACGTCCATGCCGAGGCCGTCGCCGCGGAGGAACGTGAAGATGAAGACGATGAGCTGCATGATGAGCGCCGTCGCGAACCACACGATTTGCCGCGTGGCGACGAACACGCCGACCGCGACCACCGCGAACACGAGGTACGCGAGCGACAGCGGCACGGAACTGACGAAGTGGAGGGCCGTGGTTTCGAACGTGATGATCGTGAAGACAAGCAGCGCGATGAGGCCGTGCACCGACGCTTCGAGGTTCACGCCTTCCGTGAATTCCTTCGGCGCTTTGCGGACGGCGGGGAGCAGCGCGACGAGCGACGCGAAGAAGACGTAGCTCTTGAGCGCCCAGTTGCTCAGGAAGGGCCTCCAGGCGTCTTCGACGAACATCGGGAGCTGCGTGACGAGCGACGCGCCCGCGCCCGCGAGGAGCACCCCAGAAGCGACCCAGGCGGTCGTGCGCTTGGTGTTCACGGCGACGTAGGCCACGAGCACGCCGAAGGGCGCCCAGCCGATGGCGAGCCATTCCCAACCGAGCTGGTGGTAGAGCGCCAAGGCGATGAGGATGATCGAACCGAGGAGGTACGTGTCGCCGAGGATCTGGTCATCCTTGCGCGTGCGGAGCGCCAGCGCGGCGCAGGCAACCGTGAAGGCGGCCATGGCGATGCACAGGATGGCGACGTACTCGCTCTGCCAACCGCCGAGGGCGTCTTGGACGGCGAGGAACGTGGCCACGGCGTTGCCGACGATGACCAGCAGGTCTTCGGGCGAGGAATGCTCCTTGAGCCGGAAGTGCTTGATGAGCGGGAGCGCGGCGAACAAGACGAAGAACCCGACCGCGATGGCGGCCTGGACGTCGTTCGTGACGCCCGCGGGTCCGTACACGCCCGACGCGAGGTAGAACTGCGTGAGCGCGAACGACGTGAGGGCGATGCCCTGCCAGTGGCGGAACGCGGAGAGCGCGAGCAGGCCGACGGCCAACACCGCGAGGTAGCCGCTGAAGACATAAGGATCGGGCTGCGCCGCGACGACCAAGAGCGGCGTCAGGTAGCCGCCGGCGATCGAGAACCACGCGATCGTCTGGGCGTTGTAGCGGATGGAGAGGAGCACGCCCACGGCCGTGATGGCGGAATAGAGGACGAACGCCAGTCCCGCGGGGACCTCGAAGCCGTAGTTGGCCAGGAGCTGGGGCGCGTAGAGGACGTGCGCCACCCACACGGAGAGGTAGGCGAGGAAGAGGCCGCCGCCGGAGAAGCTCTGGCTCCATTGGGGATATTTCTTCTGGAAGTATTCGCCCGCCCCGAGGAGCGCGGCGGCACCCACGAGGGCCAGGAACACGCGGCCGAGCTCGTCGATCCAGCGGTTTTCGAACGCCTGCTGCAACAGCACGAGCATGCCGATGAGCACGATGGCGATGCCCGCCTTCTGGAGGAGCTTCTGGCCCACCCACTCTTCCCAGTCGATGGCGGGCGTGGCGGGAGCGGCTTTCTTCTTGGGCGCGGGTTTGGACACCGCGGGGTTCGACATCTGGCGCGCGTAGGCGGCGGCCGGGGGCTCGACGACGCTGCGGGCGGGGGAAACCGTCCGCTCGCGGAAGACCTCGGACGCCGGGGGCAACGGGAAATCGGCGATCCGTTCGGCGCGGGGTGCCGGAGCGGGGCGCTCGGGCGCGGTGCCTTCGACGCTTTGGAGGATCTCGCCCGTCACGCCGCGCAATTTGCCGAAACCGGCAGTGAGGAGGACGGGGATGACCAACGGCAGGAGCAGGAGGAGGCCGCCGTCGCCCGCGAACGCGAGTCCGAGGAAGAAGAGCGGGATGCAGGACACCAGGAGGATGATGCCTGCCGCGAGCAAGAACCCGGCGGCGCTGTGCAAACGGCGCGCGAGATCCGGGGTCAACGTGAATTTACCGGTGGCCATACGGGGGGAGGGAAGAGAGGAACGATCGGAGGGAACGCGTCATCGACGCGAAGGTGTTTTTTGGGATCCGAAGGGAACGGATCGCGTCCATCGTAGCTTTGCGGCCGCTTCGAACGAGTTGACGTCCGGCCGGGCTGAGGCGCAACTTGCGGCGCCGCGCGTCGGCGGCGTCGGCCGTCCGGCGCAGCAGTCCGCGCCGTTCGAGGCGCGCCACCACCTCGGCGACGGAGGGTCCTTTGATGCGGAGCCGCTTGCCCGCTTCGGCCGCGGTGATGTCCTGGTGGCGCTCGACCACGCGCAGGAGCGCGTACTCGCCGGCGGTGAGCCCGAGCCGCGATTGCACGTCGTCCACGAAGGACCTCGTGCGTTCGGCCGCCTCGATGAGGGCGAGGAAGAAGTACTCTTCGTCGGTCGTGAGTTCGTCCATGCGGTAATATGATAGGTAGCCTACCTATCTATGTCAAGGCCATTCGACGTAGGAAACGGCGGGCGGCCGCTTCGGCGCTGGGGTATGCTGCGGACGTGAAGTTCCCGCCCATGCCCTTCGCCGTGCTGGATACCGAAACGACCGGGTTCGTCCCCCGGGTGCACCACGTGGCCGAATTGGCCGGTGAACGGTACGAAGGAGGGGCAATCGCGGCGACGTTCGAATCGCTCACGAACCCCCCGGACGAGCTCCCGCCGCACGTCCAGGTCCTGACGCACATCAAACCGGAGATGCTCCAGGGGAAACCGCGGATCGCGGAGGTCGCCGACGCGTTCACGAAGACGCTCGGCGAGGACACGTTGCTCGTCGGCCAGAACCTGGCGTTCGACCTCGGGATGCTCAAGGGGGAAGGCATCGACCTGACGCACCGCCCGTGGATCGACACGTCGCTGCTCGCGGCGTTGGCGTTCCCGGAGTTGAAGAGTTTCTCGCTGCAGTACCTGAGCGCGGCGCTCGATTTGCCGCACGAGCCGCAACACCGCGCGCTCGGCGACGTCCGCGCCACGGCCGCGCTGCTCGGGGCGGTGTGGGAACGCCTGTGCCAATTGCCCGCGGCGAACATCGCCGAAGCAAAGGAGGTCATGGCGCGGTCGAGCGACGGGTACCGGATGTTCTTCGAGGCGTTGCCGGCGGAGGGAGGGAAGGGCGAATGGCTGGAGAACGCGCGCAAACGCACGCCCAGCAAGGCCGCTGCGCCCGTGTCCGTGCCGGCGTCGGTCCCCGGGACCGTGACGCTGGCCGAGGAACCGCTCGACGCGTCGTTCCTGCCGTCGCTCATCGCCGGCGCCGCCGCCGAAGGCGCGCGCACGTGGATCGCCGTGAAAAACCTCGACAGCGCGCTGAAGCGCAGCGAAGTGCCGGCGGGCGTCTCGATCGTCTATCCGCCGTCGCTGCTGCTCGACCGCGACGCGGCGGCGACCCTGCGCGCGCAGAAAACGCTGCTGCCCGAAGAAGCCACGCTCGTCCTGAAGCTGTCGTGGTTCAACCCCGCCGTCCGCGCGGACCTGGCGTTGCACGCGGGGGAGCGAGACACGTGGAACGGGAAACTGGCGGCCACGGCGGAGCACCCGGCGTACCGCGCGCAATTGGAAGGCAACGCGGCGAGGCTCATCGACCACCGGCAATTGCTGTCGTTCGCGCGGGAAGACGGCGTGATGAAGGACGGGGACCGCGTGATCGTGGACGATGCCTCGATGCTCGAGGACACGGCGACGAAAGCCCTGGGCGCCTGGGTGGCCCTCGACGACCTTCGCGCCGCCGCCCAGGGGGACGCGACGCTCACGCGCATCGTCGACAACGCCGCGCTGTGGGCCGAGGTCTGCAAAGGCGGCATGGACCAATACACGGTGAACGCGAAGGACCTTTCGCGGCCCGAAACGAAGGGCATCCTCGCGCTCCTGGACGAAGCGCTGTCGGGAAGCGGCCTCGCGCCGCGCGCGCGGCACCTGCTGTCGGAATTGAAGCAGTTCCTCACGCCGCCGACGGACATCCCGATGCTCTCGTGGATCGAAACCCGCGCGCAAAGCGGCAGCGTCTCGCTGACGAGCTCGCCGGAGCGCGTCGACCTGCTGTTGAAAAAACTGCTGTTCGACCGGTTCGCCACGGTGTTGCTCGTGCCGCCGGGCCTGAAAGGGGCGCTCCCCGCCGTGTTGCCGGAAGGCTACCCCCGCGCGATGGCGGACCTCGGCGCGGCGTCGCGCACGTTCCCCGTCGCGTTCCCGGACACGGGCTTGAACGACCTGCTGCGCAACCCGCCGGAGGGCAAGACGATCGCCCTCGTGGGCAGCAAACGCATCATCGAGAACGCCTTCATCCAGCACACCGAGGCGCTCGAGGCGCGCGACGTCACGCTCATCTGCCAAGGCCTCTCGGGAGGGCAGGGGCGCATGGAGAGCGATTTCCTCGCCGCGGAAGGCACGGCGATCTGGCTCCTCACGCCGTGGATGTACGAAGGCATCGACCTGCCCGAGGGCACCGCGGACCACCTCGTGCTCGACTCGTTGCCGTTCGACCATCCGGGCCAGCTCGTGTTCGCCAAGCGCAAGGACATGTTCCGCAACGGCTTCGAGCAGTACGCACTCACGCGCCTGCTCCACCGCCTGTTCCGCCTGATGCGCGCGTTCTCGCGCCACGCGACCGAGGGCGCAGACGTGCGGGTGCTCGACCAACGCATGAAGGAGAAATCGTACGGCACGACGGTGCAAAATTACCTCGGATCGTTCGCCTCCGCTCCCGCCGCGCCGTTCGTCACGAAGAAGCTCGGCGAGAAACCCGAACCCGAGAAACCCGAACCGAAGAAGCGCGCGCCGAAGAAAAAGCCCGACGGTCCGCAGCAGGCGCTGCCGCTGTGATCAGTTGCCGGTGCTCGCGAGCGGCGGGACGCACGTGACGCCCTTGTCCTCGCCCCAGTCGTTGCACCCCGGGGGCGTTTCGCACTGCGTCGCCTGGCCGTCGGTGTAGAGCACGTAACGGGGCTTGTCGTCGGTGCACTGGATGGCGCAGGCGTGGGGCTTGCTCCAACCCGCGTACGCGTACGTGACGTTGATCGGCGACCCGACGCACTCCGACGCCGGCTTCGGCGGGGGAGCCACCGGAATGGCCGGCTCCGTGACCGCTTGGGCGACCACGATGAGCAGCATGAGTCCGCACACGCCGGCGATGACCTTTTCCATGGAGAACGTCACGGGACAGAGTGTACCCGCGGGACGAGGGGTTCCTCAATCGGCCGCGCGCCGGGAGGCGACGACCATGAACGTGCGCCAGACGATCCAGAGATCGAGCAGGATGGACCATTCCTCGATGTATTGGAGGTCGAGCGCCACCTCGCGGTCGAACGTGAGGTCCGACCGGCCCGACACCTGGGCGAGGCCCGTCATGCCCGGGCGGACTGCGAACACGCGGCGCTGGTAGCTGGTGTAACGGGAAACCTCGCTGGGGAGGTGCGGGCGCGGGCCGACCATCGACATGTGGCCCGCGAGGACGTTGAAGAATTGCGGGAGTTCGTCGAGCGACCACTTCCGCAAAAACCCGCCGACGCGCGTGATCCGCGGATCGTGCTTTGCTTTGAAGAGCGGCCCGTCGGCGCGGTGGTTCATGGCCATGACTTCGTCCAAACGCTTGTCGGCGTCCTTCACCATCGAGCGGAATTTCAGGACCGGGACGGGCTTTTCGCCCAGCTCCCCGACGCGCTTGCTCACGTAGAACACCGGGAAACCGCTGTCGACCACCACGACGATCGCGATGACGAGCAGGAGCGGCGAGAGCACGACGAGGAAGGCGATGCTCGCGGCGACGTCGAAGAGGCGCTTGATCACCCGGCCCCATCCGTCGAGCGGCGTGGGACGGAACCGCAGCATGGGGAGGAGTCCCATGCGCTCGATCACGAGCAGGTGCGGCACGTCGGCGAACACGGGCGGGAAGAAGCCGTAGCCGACGTGCGTGCTGCGGCAGTGCTCGATGAGCGTGAGGGTGGCTTCGCTCTCGGGATCGGGATCGGTCTGGAGGACGAGGTCGATGCGGTTGGGGTACGCGGACTGCAGGGCGGCCATGTCGCGCACGTGGCCGAGGTAGCGGTAGCGCCCGTCCGCCTGGAGCGTGCGGACCGCGGGATCCGACGGCGGGTGTTTGCCGTAGGTGACGACGCTGCGCACGCCGATGCCGAGCGCGAGGAGTTCGCGCTGGAGCAGGAGGAGGAGCCCGCGCGCGGCGCACGTGAAGACCATGAGGAGCGCGACGGCGTACACGAGGAGGAGGCGGGAGAAGAAGAGCTCCTGGCGCACGAGGAAGTACCACCCCATGACCGCGACCATCCACACGAGGGATGCGAGCACGATGCGGCCGACCTCGCTCCACGCGCCGCGCGTGACTTGCAGGGCGTAGAGCTTGAGGATGCCCGCGATGACGACGAAGGCGACCGCGCCGGGGAACACGAAGTTCGAGAAGTAGTGCTCCGAGGGCGGAAGGGTCGCCGCGGCGTCCTTGATGTCGATCCACGGGAGGAGATTCACGTTGTTGAAACGCAGCTGGTACGCCAAGAGGAACGCCAGCGCGGCGCAGAGCGCGTCGAGGGGAACGCGCGCGACGCCGAAGAGGATTTCCGAGCGTTTCATGGGGTCGGGAACAGTATACCCCGATACGCCGCGGGGAAAGGCGGGGACGGGGTCCTCACTTCGTGGCGTAGACGGTCAGGACGTCGCCGTTGATCTTGTAGGACCACGCGCGTTTGAGGCTGGCATGGTCGACCGTCTCGCCGTCGGAGAGGATCTTCCAGCGGCCGTCCACGAAGGCGCGGAGCACGAGCGAATCGATCCACGGAGCGATGCCGTGCGTGTCGTTGTACGGGTACTCGAAGAGGAACGGTTCGCCGAGGACCTTTCCGTCGCGGACGAGGAAGAACGCCGACGGATCGTCCGCGAACGACGCCCGCGCCGCGTACCCGCCGTCGACGAGCGTGAGGAAGAGCTCGACGTTGGTCACGCCCGGCGGCAGGAGGTTCACGCCGCCGCGGTCTTTCTGCAGGCTGACCACGGTGCGGCGGTCGAGGCGGACGTACGACATGTGCCAGACGTGGCCGTCCGCATCCACCGCGACGTACGCCCCGTCGCCTTTGCCGGTCACGAACGACCGTGTGTCGCGGAAGAGCGAATAGCCGCGGGCCGCCTTGGTGAAGAAGTAGACTTCGCCCTGTTTGCCGATGGCGAAGTTCTCGGGGTTCTCGACCGGTTTCGTGCTCACGCGCCGGCCGTTCTTGTACATGCGGACGAAACCCTTCTCCCGCAGCGCGTAGGCGACGTACCCGCCGTCGCGGCGGAGGTATTCGATGGACCCCACGTGTTTGTAGAGGATGGAGCGCTTGTCCTTCGCGATGTCGTAGCGGATGACGGTGCCCCCTTCGGGGAAGGTGAGGACGCCGCCTTCGTCATGGACGCTGTCGACGCCCTTGGAGAACGAAAACGCGTCGTTGGAAACCTGCTTCTGGTCGACGTAGAGGTCCGTTCCGTGCAGCGCGTAGAGCAACTGGCCGCTGGCGGTCATGCGGAAGACCGTCGGTTCTTGGATGTCGTAGAGCGATTCGATCTCGCCCTGCTGCATCACGCGGCCGTTGCGGTAGACCGTGAAGAGGCCCTTCTGTTGGGACACGAAATAGAAACCGTACTCCTTCCCCGTGCGGTCGACCGTGACGGCGCGGAGGTCGGCGAGGTTGTCGGTGATGCGCAGCGCGTTGAGCACGCGCGCGACGTCGACCCATTCCTGCTTCGGTTGGCGCGCGGGCGCTTGGGGCACGACCGTTTCGACGACGGGGGGAGGGGCATCGTCCTGCAGCGCGCCGCTCGACGCCTCGATGAACTGCGCGTGCGCGGGAACGGCGAACGCGAGAAGCGGGAGAAGGACGGTCGCGCGGAGCAGGTGCATGGCGAAAATCCTACCAGGAGACATCAAAAAAGCACTTTCGTGCTTCCTTGATCCTGCCCTCCTGTACGCCGGGTTCTGTCTAGGGCGGTAACCGCCCCGAGATGACCATCTCTCTGCGGCCGCGATCGCTCGCGAGCCTGAGCCGCTTGCGCGGCATGCGGAGGGGTACGCGGGATGACGGAACCATCATCGGTTCCGCGGACCCAAATCCTCCTTGCTTCACCATGAGTTTGCCAACGCGCGTGAGCGCGTCCTCGGTTCCCGAGGCGTTTCATCCCCATTGGTCACTCCAGGGGAGTGGTGGACGGGGTTCGTCTCTGTGGCACTGGTCCTCTACCGCCTTTACCGGATATGTGACGATAGGACGGCCGTTAGCCGCATGGCGTTCCAATGAAGCCCGGACGTTCCTCCCGACGGCTGGGCCGTGGGCGGTCATCCAAAGAGCAGGACCCTTATTATCGCATGAAACGCCTTTCTCTTCAAGAAAGAGGCGATTTTCGCTATACTGGAAGCCAACGTACCAGCATGCCACCTTAGCTCAGTTGGTCGCCGTCGCTTGCGATGGCGACACAAAAACAACCCTCGCTCGGTTCAGTAGTGTTCCTTACGATAGACGCGCCCGCACGCCACCTTAGCTCAGTTGGTAGAGCACCTCACTTGTAATGAGGTTCCGGAGTTCGATTCTCCGAGGTGGCTCCAATAAGAATTTCATCCATGAGCTCCATAACGTCCCCAACGGTAACGCTGAAGGAGCCCCGATGGACAGCGAAGTGGATCTGCCGCTTGTTCGACGTCGCCGGGAAAAACACGCGGTCGATCGCGACCACCGCCGGCCTCGGGAACCAAATGTTCCAGTACGCGTTCTTCCTGGCCATCAGGAAAAAATTCCCATCGTTGACGTTCGTCATCGACCGTTGGTGGTTCGCCCAACAGCAAGGACCGGACACGAGGAGGACGTATCTCTTGCAACGCACGTTCGGCATCCGATGCACGCTCCTCGACCGTCTCCGGGCGTTCTGGATACGCGCGTACGGCGCGCGGCTGACGTGCCTCGACGTCGCCATGGTTCCATTCGAACGGCTGAATCAGATCGACAGGCCCCTGCTGTACTTCGGCGGCTGGCAATCGCCACGGTATTTCGAGTCCATCCGGTCCGACGTCGTGCGGGCGTTCCGCTTCCGCCCGCCCGCCACGCCCCGAGCGAAAACGCTCCTCGACCGCATGGCCGCGTGCACGGCCGTTTCGGTGCACGTCCGTCGAAGCGATTACCTGCACGACGCGCGCTTCCGGGATATCTATGACGACGGATACTACGGGAAAGCGATGGACCATATCCGCGCGCACGTCGAAAACCCGACGTTCTTCGTGATGTCGGACGACCCGGAATGGTGCAAAGGCGTCTTCGGAGACAAAGACGTCGTCATCGTCGACCATGACGCCGGACAGGAGGCGTACGTCGACATGTTCCTCATGACGCGATGCGCGCACAACATCATCGCCAATTCCTCCTACGGTTGGTGGGGGGCGTGGCTCAACGAACATCCGGGAAAAATCGTCGTCACGCCCGCGGAATGGTTCGAGGGCGAGGCGCTCGATTGGAACATGGACGACCTGCTCCCGAAGGAGTGGGTGCGGATCTGAGAGAAAGACCGTTTTATCGGGGGTAATGCCCTGCTACCATCGCTCGCTCCCGTCCACGGTGGATAGGGGGAGAACGGATGGATCTTTTTCCATCATCGGAGGAATGAACCAATGACTCGAAATTTTCGGAAGCTCCTCGAGGCCCGCTGGGCAGAAGGAGCACATGTCTGCGTCGGGCTCGATCCGGAATACACACGGATTCCCGATGCGTTCAAAGACGGAAACATCACGCAAGCGATCCGCGCGTTCAACGCGAAGATCGTGCGCGAGCCTGCCCCGTTTCATTCCTCCAACCCGCAGCCGGCCCATTCGGGCCGGCTGTTTTTTGCGATCACGGCACGAACACGAACGGCACGCGCAACCGCTTTACGTCCGCGAGGCGGTAGTCGAGCATCTTGTCGCCCACGAAGACGATCGCGACTTCGTCCTCCTTCACGAGCTCCTGGATGTTGTCCTGCAGGAGGCCCGGGCGCCCGAGGAACTCGAAATGGATCTCCGACGCGCCTTCCTCGACGCGCACGGCGTTCATTTTCGTGAAGAGCGATTGCGCCTGGACGGCCGTTCCTGCCACGTACTCGGGGGAGTGCTTCTCTTCGGGGCAGTGGAGCAGCGTGACGTTGGCGACGCCGTGCATGTCGGCCCATTCGACGACAGCCGGCATGCGGCCGACGAACGATTTGCCGCGCGAACACAGCACCGCGATCGGCCCCTTCGCGTGGCGCTTCGGGAACGCGGACGCGTCCTTCGCGATGCCCAAGGCCTTGGCCACGAGGGGCGTCAGCGGGGGCTGGACGATGAGCGTGAGCAAAATGATCCACAACCCGACGAGCACGACCGTGTCGGTCCCCGGGATGCCGGACGCGCCGAGGCCCATGAGGAGCACCGCGGGGATGACGCCCGTTTCGCGGACGAAGGAGAGGAACAGGAGCTCGTTGAGGCGGAGTTTGTGCTTGCCGGGCATGAACGGCGCGAGCGTCGCAAACACCGCGAGGGGACGAATGGCGAACATGAAGAGGAAGCCCATCGCGATGCCGAGCGGGGCGACGGACAGCAGCTGCGACACGTCGACCGTGGCGCCGAGGAGCATGAAGATGAGGGGCTTCATGAGGCCTTCGATGGTGTGGACGAAGAAATGCTCGACGTGCGAGATGTGCTCCTCGAGCTGGAACAGCAGGCCCGCGACGAACACCGCGAGGAAGCCGTTGCCGTGGAGGAGGACGGCGACGAGGTACGTGAGCAGCGGGACGGCCATGAACAACGCCGCGTCCGCTTCGCCGCCTTCGCCGAGCGCCGCTTTCCAACGGCTCCACGCGTGGAGGATGGCGAAACCGACGCCGCCCACCAAGCAGCCGACCACGACCTCGAGTAGGACGTCCATGCCGATCTCGACGGTGAACAAGTGGCCGTACACCTCGGCGATGGACGCCGGGGCGGCGGCGCCCGCGAGGACGCCCAGGAACGTGATCGTCAGCACGGCGCCCACCACGTCGTTGATCGCGCTCTCGCTGATGGCGATGTCTTTCACGCGCGGCTTGGGAAACACGAGCGATTTCAAGCTGGGGATGATGGCCGCGGGATCAGTGGAGGCCAACGCCGCGCCGAGCAGCACGATGGCGCCGACGGAGACCGAATACCCCTGCCACGCGGACACGTAATGGAACGACGCGGACAGCAGGAAGGCCGTGGCCAGCGTGCCCAGGAACGCGACCGACAGGATGGGGCCGACGATCTGGCGGAATCGCCCGAACGGCGTATCGAGCCCGCCGCCGAAGAGGATGAACGCCGCGCCGGTGGTCGTGAGGACGGTCAGCAGCGCGGGATCCGAGACAAGCGGCGCGAGCGACCCCCGCTGCAGCATCCCGATGAAGATGGCGAGCACGAACGACGGGATGACCGTCGGTTTCGCGCATTCGTAGGCGAGGAACCCGAACACCAGGATCACCACGACCTCGAAGAAGACGAGCAGGGTTTCGCCGCCGTGGCCGAACCCGTGCAGGAGCTGGTCGGTGAACCTCGAAAGGATCCACCCCGAGAAAAGGAGGAGCGCGACCAGCGCGTAATTTTTCGCGGAACCCTCGAGGAACCATCGGCGGAGCGTTTGCATCGGAAAAACGGGGGGAGGTCTTCGACGCTATACCCCCGTCGGCGATCCCCGTCGAGGGTGCCGGATGTCAGGCCGCCTTGACCGGCAGCGCGACCGTGAAGGTCGTGCCCGTGCCTTCCGCGCTGACGAACGACAGCGCGCCGTGCAAACGGTCGACGATCGATTTGCTGATGTACAAGCCGAGTCCGTTGCCGTCGGTGTCGATCTGGCGGACGTTTTGGGCGCGGAAGAATTTCTCGAAGATGCGTTCCTGGTCAGCCTTCGGGATGCCCATGCCGCGGTCCCGGACCGAGATGTTCGCGGTGCCGCCCTCGACCCACAGCTTCACTTCGATGGTCGATCCCTTCGGCGAGTACTTCGCGGCGTTCGACAGCAAGTTCTGCATCACCACGCGGAGGAGGACGGGATCCGTGCGGACCACGACCGATTGCGGCGGAAGGTCCGCGCGCACGTCGATGGAAACCGTGTCCAGGACCTCCTTCCCGTCGCGGATGGCCTCCTGCACCAAGCTGACGAGGTTCGTGTCGGCCAGGGACGGGTTCACCGTTTCGTCTTCGATGCGCGCGGCGTGCAACAGCGCCCCGAGGAGCGTGATCATGCGGCGGACGGAGCGGTCGATTTCCTGCACGTAGCCCTTTTCCGTCTCTCCGAGGGAAGCGGAGGAATCGTCCAGGAGCTCCGCGTACCAACGGATGGCGGACAAGGGCGTGCGCAATTGGTGGCTCGCCAGCGTGATGAATTCGGACTTCAGGTAATCGATGTGGCGCTCTTCGCTGACGTTCTGGAACATCACGAGCGCGCCGAACGACTTCTCGCCGTCGCGCAGGGGGACGACGGACAGCGACACCGGGAGCAGGCTCTTGTCCGCGCGCTCGATCGACCAGTGCGTGGACGGCGCGGTGCGGAACGCGGCGCCGCTCTCGAGGCATTGCATGACCGGATGCGTCCCCTCGATCGCCGTGCCGCCGTGGGCGCGGATGAGCAGGACGTCCGCGATGCCTTTCCCGACGGCGTCTTCGCGGCCCAAAATCGTGGCGGCCGCCGGGTTGGCGAGGGCGACGAGCCCCGAACGGTCCACCGTCACGACGCCGAGGTGGATGCTGTCGAGGATCACCCGGTCCAATTGGTACTGCCTGCGGAGATCCGCCGTGCGCGAGGCGATTTCCTCTTCCTGGTGCTCATGGACCTCGGCCAAACGCCCGGCCATGGCGACGAACGCGCCGTCGAGGGTTTCGACTTCGTCGCCGGTATCCACCGTGGGGCGCGGCACGGCGCCCGGACGCAGCGCGGACACCTTCGCCGCGAGATCGCGGAGCGGATTGGTCACTTGGCGCGCGAGCAGGAACGCGGTCGCGGCGGCGAAGCCTACGAGCAATACGCCGATGAACGCGAACGAATCGCGGAGCAGTCCGAGGCCCGGCCCGGTGGCGCGCGCGGCGGCTTCCGCGGGGATGCCGGTCGTGCGCACGACGTCCTGGAGGATCGATTCGGAAATCACGAAGGACACCGTCGAGAGCACGACGATGACGAAGGTCGTGAGGAGGCAGGCCTGCATGACGAGGCGCCCGACGATGGAGCGTCGGACCGCTGTCGTTCCGGAGGCGGATGTGGGTGTGGCTATTCCTCTGATTATAGCACAAAACAGCCCTTTTCGGGAGTCCGCTTCAGCGCGTAATACTGATGTTTTGGCCCTCTTCCGCGCCGGGGGCCGAGACCGTGATGCGGCCGCTCCAATCGCGCACGATCCAGTAGTTCGTGCCCGTCGCGGTGTCCGCGAGCTGGGGATCCGCGGGGATGCGCACGATGTACGCGCCGGTGAGGACGTCGAGGCTGATGGCGTCGTCGCAATCGGCGGAATCCGTCGCGCAAATTTCCCGCGCGCTTCCGGAGGGAATGGTCGACGGCAAGCGTTCGACGTCCACCAGGTACTGGTACACGGCGCTCAGGATGGAATTCACGTCGGCCTGGCGCTTGGCGTTGCGGGAGGTGGCCAACTGCCTGTTCGGGCTGAGGGCCGCGATGGTGATGCTCACAAGCAGCGAGATTATTCCGAGAACCAAGAGTAATTCGATCAGCGTGAAACCACGACGTGTCACCCCGAGCGCAGCCGAGGGGTCGATGAGGGTGAAGCCGTGTTTCGCGCCGCGCAGGAGCACGGCGACCATCGTAGCAAATGTGGCCGGGAACGAAAAACGGCCCCGGTTGAGGGGGCCGTTTCCGAGTTCGAGTTGGACGATTATTTCTCGACGCTGATCGAAGCACCCTGCTCCGCGCCGGGGGCGTCGACCGTGATGCGGCCGTTCGCGCCTTCGACGATGTAGTAGTTCGTGCCCGTGGCCGACTGGACCTGCGGGTCGCGGGGGATGCGGACGAGGTAGGCGCCCGTGAGGACGTCGAGGTCGATCGCGGTGTCGCAGTCCGTGGCGCTCGTGGCGCAGATTTCGTGGCGGGTCGTCGTGATGCCGCTCGGGAGGTTGCCGTCGTTGTCGATGGCGTACTGGTACACGGCCGAGAGGATCGTGTTCACGTCAGACTTGCGCTGCGCGTTGCGCGCATCGCCAAGCTGCTTGGTCGGGTTGATGGCGACGATGACGATCGAGGCCAGGATCGCGATGATACCGATCACGAGGAGGAGTTCGATGAGCGTGAAGCCCTTGTGGGACGAACGCATACGGGGAGGAGGAGGGAATAGAAACGGAACGCGATGCGCTCCTGACGGTACGGGATTATACCAAGTTCGACCGCCAATAGGCCGATTCACCTTGACTGGGAGCCGGAACGTGAGCCCTTACGCAGCGGGCTTCACGAGCATTCGAGCGCTGTCGACGCCTCCTGGCACACGCCGGTGTCGCACACGTACCACGTCACGACGTTCGACGCGCACGAGACGGGCGGGCAATTGCACGAGCCGGTTTGGACATTGTCGGGCAACAAGCCGAACGTCGCGTCGAACCGTTGCGAGTAACTGCGCGGCGATTGCAGGCGGATGGTACGCGTGACGAGGAACGACAACGCCGCGCTCTGCGCGCTCGTGGAAGTCGACGTATTGCGCACGCGGAATTCGTCGACGCCCACCTGTTCCGTGGTGACGGTTTCCTTGGTGCTGCGCTGGATGATGACGACGCTGCCGCTGAGCGTGCCGATGATCGTCGGGTTCGTGCCCCCCGATCCCGTCTGCAGGACCAGGTAGGCGGCGGTTTGCCCCGCCGAGGGATACGCGATCGTCTCCGCGTTACGGATCTTGAGGCCGGCGTTCTGCAGCGCCTGCGTGCCGTTCTGCTCGACGACGGACACCGTCTGCTGGAGGAGGCGGTTCTCCGCCGCGGTGAACATCATGGGCAACGTCACGCCCACGATCATCGACATGATGGCGAGGAAGATGAGGAGTTCGACGAGCGTGGCGCCCGGCCGATGGCGGTGGAGCGCGGCGATCACGGGCACGAGGTGAACGCGACGACTTCCGCGAACGAGGACGTGCGGATGGCCGGGAAGAGCTCTGCGATGTCGGCTTGGAACCGGCGCACCACGTTGCCGCTGCGCCCTTCGACGCACACGCGCCGGTCGTTCACGCCGTCGCCGACGACGGGACGGACGACGCAGGACCCCTTGGGAAAGGTGATCGTTTCGTTTCCCGCGTACGTCGGCTCGAGCCGCAGCCTGCGGAACGTGCGCTCGAGGCACGCCTTCGCGTACTCCTCCGCTTGGCCCGAACGCTCGATGAGGAGACCGTTCTGTTCCGCCGCCCAGCCGAGCAGCATGAGCGACGTCGCGGTGGCCACGGCCATGACCCCGATCACGAGGACCGTGATGAGGAACGCGTAGCCGTCGCGGGAGCGGAAGATGGTCATGGGCAGGTGCCGGTGGAGGTCGCGCCCTTGAAGATGAGGACCGCTTGTTCGGTCGAGAGGATCACGCGGTCGCGGACGGGATCGTAGCGCACGCTGCGCCCCTTGCCGGACGACGAGTTGTACGTCGCGAGTTCGGTGAGCGACGACGTGTCGCGCAGGAGCATGACCTGGAGCGCCTTGCGGCCGGAGTCGGCGGCGAGGAACCCGTAGCACCGCGAGCGATCCATCGACGCCCCGACGATGCTGCCGCTGCCCTCGTGGTACCACGGCCCGCTGGAGGACACGCTGGGCACTTTGGAGCGCAGGTCGAACACGACCGCCTCCTGCACCGAGCCCTTCAGCGTGCCGAGGATGGCCGACGTGCCGACGAGCGCTATCGTCTGGCCGTCGAGCGTGCGGTCGCTGAGGTTGTATCCGGGAACCGACGACAGCGCGAGCGAACCTGAATCGTAGACGCGGAACGCGCGGAGTTCGTAGCTGTCTTGCGTGGACGCCACGTACACGCCCGTGCCGCTCGTGGCGATGGCGAGGATGTCGCCGGCGTCGTCTTCGGAGTCGACGAGCGACATCGACGATCCCGTGCCGCTGATGTCGTAGGCGTAGAGCTCGTTCTCCGCGCCGACGCCGCTGGCCGTGGCCCCGACGAGGAGCAGCTGATCGGTGATCGCGAGGCTCCTTGCCCGACCCGAACCCTGCAGGTTCACCGACGTGACGAGCGTCGGCGCGTTCGGGTTCGCGATGTTGTAAACCTGCAGCTCCGCGTTCGAATCGGCCGTCACGACGTATAGGCGGTCGCCGCGCACGGCGACGTCGTAGGCGGCCGCGCCGAGCGTGAACGACGTGGCCAACTGCGTCGGCGACGCGGTGTTCGCGATGTTGAGGACGTAGAGGCCGACGGAGTTGCCGGCGGTGACGAAGAGGGTGCTGCCCGCGATCGCCGTGCGCCCGAAGAGGACGTTGCCGCCGGGGGCGAACGTGCCCTCGACCGTGGGCGTGCGCCAGTCGCCGAGGCTCGTCGTCGTGCGCCAGTTGGTGATGGTGGTCGACACGAGCACCGCCCCGCTGCGCGTGTACCCGTGTTTCCACACCGTGCGCGCGGCGGCGTTCATCCACGTCCCGCCGCTGGCGGTGAGCGTGAGCGTCGTGGTGTAGCTGCCGGTCGCGGTTTGGGGCGAGTTCGCGACGAGCGTCCACACACCGGTCGGGCCGACCTTCACGCCGTAAGTCCCCGCGGCGAGCGAGGCGAACGACGAATCGCGGACGGCGCGCGCCGCCTCGAGTGCCCGGAGCGACGCCGCGGTGGCGCGCGAACGGTCTCCGGCCATGATCGTGTTCTCCTGGCCGTAGAGCAGCGTGCCGCCGATGGCCCCCGCGAACAGCACGAACACGGCGATGCCGATCAGCGCCTCCACGAGGAGGAAGCCGGGGCGAGCCGATCCGCGAAGATGGGGCTTCACGGGAGGCAATGGTAGCAGGTCAACAGCTCGGCGTGTTGAACCGCACGAGGACGACGCCGTCCTGGTAGTCGACGCCGCTGCAGTTGCTGCAGTAGTAGTTGCTGCAGCTGTTACAGCTCTCGCGGTTGAAATCGACCATCATGAGCACGTCGTGCGCGCCGATGTCGATCTTGCCCGTGTTGTCGACCAGGGTCGAAATGAGCGCGGAAATCGACTGCTGGCCGTTGCTGGCGGCGATGGTCGGCGGCGTGTCGCCGTCGCGGAGGAAGAGCACTTCGGGCTGCCCGTTGCTGTAACCGTAATTCTCGTACGACAGCCACCCGCGCGAACTGAACGACGCGTGGAACTGGACGTACAGGCGGTTCTTGTTATTCGCCGAGGAGAAACCGGACACGGTCTCTTCGGGGCCGCCCGTGCCGTTGATGGCGTTGCCGCTGAAGAGGTTGGTCCAGCTGCCGCTGTTCTTCTTCCGGTACGAGACGTACACGGGCACGTTCGGCCCGCCGTTGCCGTAGCCGAACTGCGCGCCGTAGGACTTGAAGGTCACGCTGAGCGTGTTCAGGATTTGGATGGTGCCGTCGCTGTCGATTTGCACGTAGTTGGTGCAGAACACCGAGGACGAGCTGCTGGAAACCGCGCTCGAGGAGCTGGAAGACGGCGCGGAGGAACTCGCAGGAGCGCTCGACGCCGAGGATGACGAGGAAGACGAGGAAGACGAAGAAGACGAACTGCTGGGCGTCACGCACGCGCCGAACGCGTCGCCATGGCCCTGGTGGCCCGGCCAGGCGTTGTCGGGGATCGAGAGCGTCTGCTGGTTATTGCCCGGATGGTGGCAAATGGTGAAGCGGTCTTCCGTGACGACGGCGATGCTTTCGGTCTTCACCTCGATGAGCACGTTGCGCGTTTCGTCGTTGATCGTCGTGAGGGTGATGTTGCCGACGGCGCTGGGCGTGCCGACGATCTTGCTGTAGTTCACGTCGTAGAGGCCTTCGAACGTGATGGTCGAAGGCATCGGGTACGTTTCGTCGTACTGCGAGTCGCGCGTCTCGTAGGAGGCGCCTTTGTAGAGGATGCCGGCGGGCGCGTAAAAGCCCCAGGCGTCGTCTTTCTCGGCGGACTGGGAACGCAGGCGGGCGCGGGCCAGGCCCTGCGTGATTTGTTCGGTGGCGAGGTTGAGGTCGTTGCGGATCTGGTAATCGCGATACAGCGGGATGCCGACGCCGGCCATGGCGCCGACGAGGCTGACGACGAGGATCACTTCGAGCAGGGAGAACCCGCGGCGCAACGTCATGGGCACCAGCGTACCCCGGGCGTATTCCCGCTGCCAGGGCTTACGTGTTGCCGACGTTCCCGACGATCGAGTAGATCGGGACGATGATGGCGAAGGCGATGCTTCCGACGAGTCCGCCGATGAAGAGGAGGAGCATCGGCTCGAGGATGATCGGGAGTTTTTCGGCCGTCTCGGACGCCTTCTTGTCGTAGATGTCGGCGACCTTGAGCATGATGTCGGCGAGCGAGCCGGATTTTTCCCCGGTGATCACGAGCTGCTGCACCGACGCGGGCAAAAGCTTCTGGCTTCCCTTGATCGTGGCGAAACACTTCTGGAACGAATCGCCGATGGCGACGCGCGCCAGGAGCTGCGCGTAGAGCTTCTTGTACGACATGATCGGGGTCACCTGGACGAGCGACTCGAGCGCCTCGACCACGGGAACGCCTGCTTTGAGCAGGCCGCCGAGGATAACGCCGAAACGCGCGATCGTGGCTTCCCTGGCCAGTTTGCCGATGCCCGGGATGCGGAACATCACCCACTGGGTGACGTGCCCGAGCGCAGTGTATTTCGAGAGGATGGCGAGCGTGATGAAACCCGCGATGAACGACGGCACGCCGACCGGACCGTAGGCCACGAACGCGTCGCTGCACCAGATGACGATGCGGGTGACGAGCGGCAGCTTCACGTTGAGCGAGAAGAGGACGCCCACGAGGTTCGGGAGCACGAACATGCCGAGACCGACCACGATCACGAACATGATGCACATGACGATCGTCGGGTAGATCATGGCCATCTTCACCTTCGAGCGGAGCGCGTGGTCCTTTTCGTCCTGCTCTGCCAGGTAGCCCATGTTCTCGGAAAGGTTACCCGCCTCTTCGCCGATGCGGACGAGCGCCAGCGCGTGGAGCGAGAAGAAGCTTTGCGATTCCATGGCGCGCCACAGCGGCGAGCCGTTCTCGACCTGGTCGACGATGCGCTGGATGAGTTTGCGCATCGACCTGTTGCGGGTTTCGAGGACGAGCGTCTTGAGCGAATCGGTCAGCGGCAGGCCCGCGTTGAGCATGGTCGCCATGTTCTGGATGAACGCCATCCTCTCCTTGCCCATGCCGATGTAATTGATCGACGTCAGGAAGGCCTTGAAGCCCTTCGGCGTCTGGAACTGCGCCATGTAAAGTTTCTTCTTCGCGGGTTTGGGGGCGGGAGCAGCGGGGGCGGGAACGGGCTCCGCCTGCTTGCGGGCATCGACGATGTCCTTGTTATCCTCCATCGCCTTCGCGATCTCGGCCTTCCTCGCGTCGGCGTCGTTGGCGCCGGAAACGGCTTCGTCGAGCGCCGAAGGAGGCGCTTCTTCGCGGGGTCGCGGGGCGGGCTCCGCCGCTTCCACGCGCACCATCGGCGTCGAGGGCGCCGCGGAAGCGTGCGACAAAAACGGATCGCGCCGCAGGTCGAGCGGTTCGACCGTCTCGGTCGAGGGCGCTGTCGTCGGCGGAACGTCGCGCGTGAAACGGTCGCGGACCATGGTCCACAGCCCGATGCCCTTCCGAGGGGCGACGTCGCGCTTCGCGGTTTTCACCTTCTGCATGAATCCCTCTTCGTCCGCGAGGGCCGCCTCGTCGAGGGCCGAAGGACCCTCGGCCTCGCGCTCCGGAATTTTCTGGAGCTTGCCGGCGCCTTTGGCCGGAACGACCGCCGCGGGTGGCGCCGCGACGGGGTGCTTCGCGACCTTTTCCTTTTCGCGGGCGGCGCGCTCCTTGGCCGTCGCCTTGCGCTTCTTCACGTCGCTTTCCGTCGACACGTAGATATGCGGCGTCACGTGCTTCTCCGGCGCGCGGCCGAAGAGCGACCCGAGCTTGGCGCCGATGCCGTTACTCTTTTTTGCGTTCATGGGCGGCGGGCGGGGCTTTGGATTCCTTGGCTTCATCGGCTTCTTTGCCGGCCGGGGGCTGCGGCGCGGAAGCGCCCTTGCCCGCGGGCGCGGGCGGCGGGTTGGCGACGCGGAGGAGTTCCTCGAGCGTGGTGACGCCCGCGCGCACCTTCACGAAGCCGTCCTCGAAGAGCGACTTCATGCCGTTCTTGCGGGCCTGCAGCTCGATCTCGGCGGACGATTTACGGGCGACGATGAGCGCTTCGATGTCCGGCGTGATGACGAGGAGTTCGTGGACCGCGAGGCGGCCCTGGAACCCGATGCCGCCGCACGACTCGCACCCCTTGCCCTTGTACAGGAGGACGTCGCCGGATTCGTCGAAGAACTTCTCGGCGTTCGGGAAGAGGTCCGGGATCTCGGATTTCGACACCGTGTAGCTATAGCGGCAGTGCGGGCAGATCTTGCGGAGGAGGCGCTGCGCGATCACGACCTCGAGCGTGCTGGCGAGCAGGAACGGCTCGACCCCCATCTCGAGGAGGCGCGGCACGGACGTGCACGCGTCGTTGGCGTGGAGGGTCGAGAAGAGGAGGTGGCCCGTGAGCGCGGCGTTCACGGCGATGCTCGCCGTCTCGCCGTCGCGGATTTCGCCGACGAGGATGATGTTCGGGTCCTGGCGCATGAGGGCGCGCAGGCCGTTGGCGAACGTCAGGTTCGTCTCGGGGTTCACCTGGATATGGTTGATGCCCTGCACTTTGTATTCGACCGGATCCTCGATCGTGGAGATGTTCACGTCGGGGTGGTTGCGCAGCTTGAGGAGCGCGTAGAGCGTCGTCGATTTACCCGAGCCCGTGGGGCCCGTGGTGAGGATCATGCCGAACGGCTTACGGCTGGCCTGTTCGAGGACCTTGCGATTTTCCTCGCTGCAGCCGAGATCGGCGAGCGTGAGGGAGCGGACGTACTCGGAGAGCAAGCGGAGCACGATCTTCTCGCCGTCGACGACCGGGACGATCGAGACGCGGATGTCCATCATGCCTTTGCCCGTGTCGTAGCGGATGGCGCCGTCCTGCGCTGCGTGGTGTTCGTCGATGTGCAGGTTCGCCGCGATCTTCATGCGGTTCACCACGCCTTCGTAGTATTCCTTCGGGATGCGCCCGGCTTCGTGCAGCACGCCGTCGACGCGGAAGCGGACCATGACCTCCTTGTCCTGCGGTTCGAAGTGGATGTCCGACGCGCGCAGGGCGATCGCGTCCTGGAAAATCTCTTCGAGGATTTCCGGGGCGACCTTGCGGTTCTGCTCGATGATCTGCTGGAAGCGCGTGGCGAGCGGCTTGCGGTAGTGGACGAAGAACGACTCGATCGCCTTGTTGCTGGCGTAGACGAAGTTCACCTTCCCGGCGAACGCGACGCGCTCTTCGGCCTTTTTCTTGCCGAACGAGAAACGCGGCGCCGCGGTCGCGGTCTTGCGGTTGGACTGGCGCTGGTCCTCGCCCTCCGGGAATTCCGACGTCTTCTGGCCGAGGTTCATCCGGACCGCCTCCTCCATTTTTTCGTTCGTCGGGTCGCTCGTGGCGACCGTCACGCTGGCGTCGTCCTTCGCGACCACCACGCAGCTGTACGTGCGGGCGATGTCTTCCGGCAGCATTTCGACGAACTCCGGCGACGGCGGTTTCTGCCCGACGTCGTAGTAGGGGAGCTTGTAATACTCGGCCACGGCGGACTCGTAGAGGTCCTGGCTGAGCAGTTCGAGCTCGGTGAGGGCGTCGCGCAGCGTGGAGCCGTGCGACTTCGCCATGTCTTCCGCGCGCTTGATGTCTTCCTCGGAGACGTAGCTCTGGTCGAGGAGGAGTTTCTTCAGCGCTGCGTCGTTGAGGGCCATGGCGGGATGGGGGTTAGATCGAGGACTTCACGACCTTCACGATGTCGGCGAGCGGGACGTTGGATTTCACGAGGTAGTTCTTCACGCCGAATTCCTCGGCCTTCTTGCGGTCTTCGTCCTGGCCGAGGTTGCTGAGCACCACGACCACGGGTTTGAGCTTCTTGCTCTTGAGTCCTTCGAGGATCGCGAAACCGTCGACTTCCGGGAGGATGAGGTCGAGCAGGATGAGGTCGTAGTCGCCGGTCGACGCCTTCTCCAACCCTTCGCGGCCCGTCGAGGCCACGGTCGTTTCGTAGCCTTCGTGGGTCATCTTCAATTCGAGGGCGTGGGCGAGCGGCTTCTCGTCTTCGACGATGAGGATCTTCTTCTTGCCGGAGGGGGTTTCGGCTGTCATGTGGATGTGGATGTTTCTCTTTAGTGTAGCACAAAACCCCGATTTTCACAAGACGGGGTCAATAGAGGCCATATATGCAAACCGCGCCGACCCCAGATGGGGCCGACGCGGCATATTGATTCCCTCACGGGAACGGTTGTTCGAGCCGGTATCGCCGGCGCGCAGAACTCGTTTCGCCTTAGTTGGCGTTGCGAAGTTCGAAGGATCCGCGGCGGTTTTTCGTGGTATAGAAACCGCTGAAGCGAGTGGACTTCATGGGGCCATCGGTGACGTACCCCGTGAGATTCCAGTTTTCGCACGACCCATCTTCTTGCGTCGTGCCCAGCACGATCATGTTAAGTACGGGCGCGTGGCTCGTTCCCCGCTGTCGAAGTTGGAATTGGACAACTTTGCGCTCAAACGTTGAGAGCATGAGGTCGAACTTCGAGGGGCCCGAGACGACATCGAACATACCAACAACTACGTGTGCCATACGGCACCTCCGTGAGAAAAAGAACGTGACGCTGGGCAATGGATGCAGCGTCGGGCATCGTTCGGTCTTTCGACCGCACCCGGGCACATACATGCACGGGGATTGTGAATACAATAAACTATTTATATATTATGTCAATATACGTGATTATGACTTACAGCTGCCGTCTTCCGTCCAGCGCCCCCTTCAGCGTCACCTGGTCCGCGACCCCTCGGCTGCGCTCGGGATGACAACGAGCATCATTAAAGGCTACGACGACCATCGAGAGCTCCTTTCAGTGTAACTTGATCTGCAAATTCAATATCAGCGCCCATTGGCAATCCATGCGCCAAGCGCGTGATCTGCGGCACGTGGCCCTTCAACTGTTCGCGCAGGTAGCTCGCCGTCGCTTCGCCTTCCACGTCCGGATCGGTCGCGACGATGACTTCGCGGATGCCGCCGGCGCGGCAACGGTCGACCAACTCCTTCACCTTCAACTGCTCGGGGCCCATGCCGTCGATGGGCGAGAGCACGCCGTGCAGCACGTGGTAGACGCCCTTGTACTGCGTGCGCTCGAACGCGATCACCTCGAGCGGTTCCTCCACCACCAAAATCGTCGTCGCGTCGCGCGCGGCGTCTTCGCAGATGTCGCAGCGCTCCTTCGTCGTGACCATCTGGCACTGGCGGCAGTACTGCAATTCCGTCTTCAAATTCGAGAGCGCCGCGCCGAGCGCCTCGGGCGATGCGCGCGTGGAGCGGAGCAGGTGGAACACCAGCCTCTCCGCGCTCTTCATGCCGATGCCGGGGAGCTTCTGGAACTCCTCGATGGCGCGGGTGATGTGCGGGGGCAGGAGGGACACGCGGCGACTCTACGGAAGGGGGAGGAGAGGGGTTATTGACGCTTCTGGCATGTTGTTTTGCATTGACCTTTAACGCACGAATTCCTAGTCTGTCCGGCCGATGAGCAAAGCTCCAGACATGCGGGTATTCAACGCCGCCGTGGCCAACGACCACGCGGTCTACGACGCGTGCCTGGTCCGCAGCTTCCCTCGCTATACGAACTGGACCCACGTCGATTTCACGCAAGTGCCCGTCGGCGTCGAACACTTTACGGAAGACACGCGGGGCAAGGTGGTCGCCGAATTGCGCCGATCGTTGTCGCTTCCTGCGTCGTTCGGTTCGGGAAACAAAGCGTTCGTCGCGACGGACATCGCCTTCCGCATGGTGGGGCACTTCGGCGGACAGCTCCATGCGCAGCGCAAGCCGATCGAAACTGTGACCGATGCGTTCGTCGCGCACTTGAGGATGTGCGCGAACGAAAAAACGATCTCGCTACTGGATATGCATCCCCTCGCGGGTAACCACCGCGCGCGCAACGTGGCCACGCATCTTCCGACCGAAGGAGGAGGGCTGCAACAGGGATGGAAAAAGGTCATCGATTTGCAGAAAGACGAACAATCCGTCGTCGCGACGCTGGCCCAGATGGAACGCGGGAAGCTGCTCACGCTTTTGCGCGACATACAACCGCTTCTGATGGATTTCGACGACACGCACATTCAGACGCCATTGCTCGATTTACGCCAAGCGATCATCCGCCGAATCGAAAACTCCAGCATTACCGAAACGAACCTCTGGTCCGAGCTCATAGGCATGGTGTACGCGCACTGGAAGGAACATTTGAACATCGACGACATCGAGCGGGCGAACGAAGACCTCGTGAAGGAAACGGGCGATCCGAAGATCCTGGACGCGCATCCAAAGGACATCATGCGCAGGGGATTCATCGAACCGATGGAGCGCGAACAAGAACCGACGTCGGAGCGCCGCGCCCAACTGCTGCGCCGCAAAATCATCCTCGAGAGTTTGTACATGGACATGCTCGACAAGCGCGCCCAGCACGAATTGAACGACGTGCTTGCGGCGGCCTACAACTCCTACGTCGACAAACTTGGCATGCGCATGGGGGAGTTGGGATACTTGGGCGTCGTGAACACGCTCATGACGGACGCGTTCCCCACGAGCAAAGAAGTGGCCAGCGCGCTCCACTGAACGCACAAAAAAACCGGACGCAGCCGACTTGTGGTTGGATGAGTCCGGAGTGTTACCACCGGGCAGAAGCGAGATAACTCGTGACCGCTGGAGCGGAAGCTCCAAAGTCAGGCCTTGGTGATACCCTCAGAATACTTCTTTATAGATATTTGTCAACACACCTGGAAAGGCCAAAGAAAGCCCTATAGGCTGCTTTTCGTGAAAACCGTCGCACAGAACAGGCGGGCAAGGTTCGATTACGAGATCCTCGAGACCTTCGAGGCCGGAATCCAGCTTTTGGGGTGGGAGGTGAAAGCGTGCCGCACGCACTTGGCCGATTTGTCGGGCGCGTACCTGTCGTTCCACGGCGGGAAGCCCATGCTCAAGAAGATGACGATCCGTCCGTACCCGTTCGCGTCCGGCGTGGATCCCGACGACACGACGCGCGACCGATTGCTGCTTCTGAGCGCGAAGGAAATCGACCGGCTCAAGACCGCGTCGGACGAGAAAGGCATGGCGATCATCCCGATCGAAGTGAAGGCCGGACGGCACATCAAGGTGACGATCGCGCTGGGGCGGGGCCGGAAGAAGTTCGACAAGCGCGCGAAGATCAAGGACCGCGAGTCGAAGAAGCGCGCCCAAATGCAGGCGGACTAGTGTCGGCCTCGGTACAATTTCGCGCCGCGCGAAATCACTCGGCCTGACACTCGCTCAATCGATTGTTTGTCATGCCGAGTGTTCGACGCCAGAGCGTCGAATGTATCGAGGCATGACAAAAGGATCAAAACAGCGTCGGCACCGGCGCCAGCATGTCGCCCATGAAGAGCGCCACGTACGCCCCGATGACCAAGAAGGGCCCGAACGGCACCATATCGCCCCGCCGGAGCCGTTTCGCGAGGAGCAGCACGATCGTGACGCTCGCGCCGAACCCGTAGGCGAGGAGGAGCGTCCACAGCGCGAGGTGCGCCGTGCCGACGAGCACGCCGATCGCCGCCGCGAGGAGCACGTCGCCCATGCCGACCCACCGTCCGCGGCTGACGACCCACTGGAACAGGAAGAACCCCGCCAGGAGGAGCGGCGCGTACGTGGGAACCGTTCCGTCGGCCAGCCACCGCGACGCGAGCCCCGCGACGAACACCGTGAACGTGAGCGCGTCGGGAATCGTCTTCGTGCGGAGGTCGACGACGGCGATGAGCGCGAGCGCCCAGAGCGCGAGGAAGAAACACGCGGCACGCAGGAGGTCGCCGTCGGCCTGGAGGTACGCGGCGGCGGCGAGGAGTCCGCACCACGCTTCGACGAGCGGGACGCGCGCCGGGATCCGCGCGCCGCAGGAACGGCATGTGCCGCGCAAAAACAGCCAACTGGCCAGGGGGACCAATTCGACGGGCGACAGCGATCGGCGGCAACCGTCGCAGCGCGAGCGACCGAGGATCGACTCGCCGGCGGGCAGGCGCTCGATGAGCACGTTCCCGAAACTCCCCATGCACACGCCGATGACGACCGCGATGAACAACATCACGGTCACCAGTCTATCACGCCGTTATTCAATCGATTTCGGACATCATGTGTTTATGTGGGAGGGGCGTTGTCACAGTGAGCCTGCCGAACTGTCGGACATGGCGCGGCGGTGGAGGAAAGCGCAACCGCCCGCCAGGGCGATCGTCGCGGAAAGACCGAGCGAAACCGTGCCGTGGGCCGCCAACGCGGCGGCGGACGCGTGCACCGGGGCGAGGACGTCGATCGAACCGCCTCCGACGATGCCGCGGACGAACTCGAAGACGGCGTAGACCGCGAGCGCGACGCCGCATCCGCCCGCGGCACCGAGCACCTCCCGGATGACCGGCAGGGAAGCGACGCGGCGGAGGATCTGTGTGTGCATTTCCAAGTATTATATACTATTTTTGATAATTGGTCAAAATAGTGTTCCTATGAAAAAGCCGGGTGGGGAACCCGGCCTTTCGAAGCAGATGGATGGATTATCCCTCTTTTCCCAGTCCCCGCAGGATCGACGTCTTGTACTTCTCCGGATGGAACGCGGGGAGGCGCTCGATCTCGTAGGGGAGGTCCCCCTCCTTCATGCCCGGGGGGAGGCGTTGGTCGTAGCCGAGGAGGATGAGATCGGGATCGATGGCGCGGACGGGCTCGAGGAAATCGTGCGTCGACCCGAGCACCACGGTCGCGGTCGGGAACGCCGAGCGTATGAGCGACATGCGCTCGTCTTCGTCGTGCACCGGGAACCGCCCCTTGATCTGCTGCACGTTGCGGTCGCGCGCGACGACGACGAACACCTTCCCGCTCTTGCCC
>CAZIQM010000007.1:30656-31399 GCA_964541635.1 uncultured Candidatus Peribacteria bacterium
GAAGGTTCCGAAGACGAGGACCTTCATGGCGTCACGCGGACGGCTGCGACGACGGCGTTCCCTGGCGCTCGCCCTGCTGGTTGAGGTCGATGATGTAGACGCGCTTCTCGTCCATGACGTAGAGGTGCGACTGGTCGGGATCGACGTAGAGATCCTGCAATTCGCCGAGCTGGTCGATTTCCAGGACGTATTGGCGCAGGTACGTGGCCTCGCCGGAGACGCCGCCGTCGCCGAGGATGATCACGCGGCCCTCCACGGGATCGAGCAGGTAGAAGTTGCCGTCCGGCACTTTGTAGATTTTCGTGGCGTTCACGAGCAGGTTCTCGGGCGCCTGGCGGATCTGGAAGGGCATCGTCTCGCCGCGGAAGAGCTTCACCAGCCCGCCGCCGCGCTTGAGGACGTACACGTTGCCGTCGATCGCGATGTCGATCGCGTCGGTCAGGTCGCCGTTCACGTTGTACGGCGCCGGGGGACCGTAGCGGTTCTGCAGGCGCTCGTACTTGTAGATCTGCTTCTTGTCGCCGGCGGCCGAACGGTCGGGCGCGAGGACGTAGAGGTAGCGAAGGTACGTTTCGGCCGCGATGCCGCTGACCCAACCCGCCGTGTCGTCGGTCTTCATGGCGACCGGCGTGTTGTTGTTCCACTCCATCACCAGGTTGCCCGTGAGGAGGAACACGAGGGTGTTGAACCGCGGGAACGAAGCGCCCGTGACGATGAGATCCTCCGTTTCGGGCAGGACCGTC
>CAZIQM010000008.1:0-28632 GCA_964541635.1 uncultured Candidatus Peribacteria bacterium
CGACGTCTGCAGCTACGTGGGCGGCTTCTCCACCGCGGCGCTCGCCGGCGGCGCGCTCTCGTCCGACGCGGTGGATTACGACTCGGCGGCGCTCTCGCTCGCGCGCGGCAACGTGGAACGCAACGGGATCGATGCGGGCAAGCTCTCGACCTACGACGAAGACGCGTTCGCGTTCCTTCGCAGGGTGCCTCCGCCGCGCGGGTACGATTTCATCATCCTCGATCCCCCGGCGTTCGCGAAACGCAGCGACGACGTGGACCAGGCGAGGAAGGCGTACATCGACCTCAACCGCATGGCGATGCAGCTCCTCCCGAGCACGGGCGGACTCCTGCTCACGTGCTCCTGCAGCTACCAGGTGGACCCGCAGATGTTCCAGATGATCGTCTTCCACGCGGCGCGGCAGGCCAATCGGTTCGCACGCATCCTCCACAGGCACCGCCAGGCATTCGACCATCCGGTGAACGTCAACCACACGGAAACGGACTACTTGAAGAGCTTGCTGCTCTGGGTGGAGTAAAATGCTCCGGGCGGGTAGCATCGACGGCCCGATGCGCCACGCGTTCGACCGTCCGATGGCACCCCAAGAACCCTACGAAGCCTCGGTGGAGGCGGACGCCCGCCTGGCGCCCTACGCGGTGATGAACGCCGTGGGGTACGGCCGCCTGCATCCGGAGACCCGCAAGTTCGAAGACGACCGGACGCGCTTTTTCGTCGACGTCGGGCGCGCGATCCACTCGGACGAAATCCGGCGGCTGTTCGGGAAGGCGCAGGTCTACCCCTCCACGGTCGTCGAGCACGTGTCGAACCGCGGCACGCACTCGCACGAAGTGGCGTACCTGGCCGAAGGGGTGGCCCGCAGCCTCGGCCTGAACGAAGACCTCGTGCGCGTCGGAGGCCTCTTCCACGACGTCGGCCACCCGCCGTTCGGCCACGAAGGCGAAGACGCCCTGAAGCGCTGGGCGAACATGCACGGGCTGGATTTCGAGCATAACGCGCAGCTCCTCCGCATCGTCACGACGCTCGCCGCGCGCGGCCAGAAACGCGGGATGAACTTCAACCTCGAGACGCTCCGCGTGTTCGACAAGCACGGCGATTGGTTCGGATGGCCCGGGACCGAACCGCTGCCCTATTCGTTCCTGGAAGCGCAGGTCGTGAACGTCGTCGACGCGATCGAGTACTTCTCCGGCGACGCCCAGGACGCGCTCGCGCACGGGATGCTGGACCGCGAAACGCTCTCGCGGTCGCCGCTCTTCGCGAAGGCGCTCTCGATTTCCGACGAGTCGAAACGCGAGGTGCGCTCGGAACTCATTTACCTGCTGACGAAGGACCTCACCGACGAAACCCGGCGGCAGATCGACCGGCTGGGCATCGAGTCGCTGCAGGACGTCCTCGCGGCGAAGGAATCGATCGTGCGTTTCTCGCCGGGCATCGCCGAGCACATGGGCGAGACGAAGAGATTCATGTACGCGAACATGTACCGGAGCGCGGCGAAGGTGCCGTACCGGGCGGCGGTGCACACCCTTATCAATCCCCTCTGCTGCTACCTGCATAGCTTCCCGAACGAGGCCGTGCTGGAACTCGAACAGTTCTCCGAGCACGCCGATCCGAACAAGGTGCGCGTACAAGCCGTCCTCGATTACGTGTCGTCGCTGCGGGACCGGGACGCGCTGGAATGGGGACGGCGGATCGGCATCGAAGAAGAAACGCTGCGGCTGCTCTCCGAAATCTTCGGACGGCCGGACGACGCGGGCGACGGGCAATCCTGAAAGCCCCGGTGAAAGCCGGACAGAGCGGCGGGGTCGATGCGTCTACGGGGACGTATCCCTTCCCCCTCTTTCCCATGGCCACCATCATCGAACGTGACATCCACCATTCCGACGCCGGATCCGATTCGTCCGCGATGGCGATCATCGTCACGATCGTGGCGCTCGTCGTCGTCGCCGGCATCGCGCTCTTCTTCTTCCGCGTGCTGCCGTTCCAGAACGCCGCGCCCGCCAACGGGGCGATCAACATCAACGCGGGGATCCCGACCGGGCAGCCGACGCCCGACGCGATGAACCAGTGATCGGATGACGGGGCCCTTCGGGGCCCCCTCCGTATAAAAAATGTACTCATGTACGACGCGGAATCGTCACGAGCCGCCGGATCGTCCGTCTACGCATGCAGTCCCTCCCCCCTCCCCCATGCAGACCACCCTCCACCGAACCCTCTACGACTTCCGGCACCACGACGTGCATCCGCAGGAATCCGTCGCGACGCTCGTCATCACGGTCGCCGTGATGATGATGCTCGCCGGCCTCGTGCTGTTCTTCGTCCGCTTGAGCTCGCCTTCGGACTCCGCCATCGACCAACTGCCCGTCCCGGGCCAGGCGATGGACGGAACGCGGCTTTAAGCCTCGAGCAGCTTCCGGATATCCGGCACCGCCGCGCGCAAGCTGACCGTGATGTCGGGCAAGGTGTCGAGTTCGTCCGGCGTCAGCCACAGGACGCCCCCGCACTTCGCCGGTTCGCACACGCGCGGTTCGCCGTCGACGATCTCGCACACGTGCATGTGCACGTCGAAGACGCCCTCTTTCGTCCTGTCGGTTTGGTAGACGCCCATCCTGCGCAGCACCCGCACGACGACGCCCTCTTCCTCGAGCATTTCGCGGGCGACGCCCTCTTCCTGCGTTTCGCCCTCTTCCCACTTGCCACCGGACACCTCGATGCGCACGTCGCCGGATTTGATGTTCTTCATCACGAGCACGCGCCCGTCGCGCACGACGACGCCCGCGACGAGGATCCTGCGGGGCGTTTCGGCCGATTCGATGCGGGAGGTTTCCGACATGGGGACCCATCGTAGCACGTCGTGGACTATCGGAACGGCTCATTGAAACCCTGGAACCGCCCGCTGACCGCCGCTAGAGTGGGGACTTCCGATCCCCCATTTTCCCATGGCGAAGAACGACGTGAAGCGCATCGGCATCCTCACCGGCGGCGGCGACTGCGCCGGCCTGAACGCGGTCATTTCCTCCATCGTGCGCGCCGGCATCCCGATGGGATTCGAATTCGTCGGCATCCAGAAAGGCTGGGAAGGCATCCTCGACCCCCCGATGCTGCGCCCCCTGACGCTCGCGGACGTACGGGGCATCAGCCACGAGGGCGGCACGATGCTGCGCACCACGAACCGCGGCCGTTTCGCGGCGAAAGTCGGCGAAGGCGGCGTGTCGCGCGTGCCGGAGGAGACGCTGAAGAGCGTCGCGAAGAACATGGAAGCGAACGACATCGACGCGCTCATCGTCATCGGCGGCGACGGCACGCTCACGGGCGCGCTGCAACTCATGGAACTCACCGGCGTGAAAGTGGTCGGCGTGCCGAAGACGATCGACAACGACCTGCGCGGCACGGACCGCACCTTCGGCTTCTCGTCGGCGGTCGAAATCGTGCGCGAGGAGCTGGGCCGCCTGCACACCACGGCCGCAAGCCACGACCGCGTGATCTTCGTGGAGACCATGGGCCGCCACGCGGGATGGATCGCGCTCTACGGCGGCGTCGCGGGCGGCGCGAACGGCATCCTCTTGCCGGAATTCGCTTTCGAAACGGAAGAACTGGTGAAATTCCTGCGCTCGCGCGTGAAGATCGGCAAACTCTCCGCGGTCATCGTCGTGGCGGAAGGCGCCAAGATCGGCGGCTCCCTCGCCACCAAAACGAGCGGCACGTCGACCTCGGAGGCGCAGCTCGGCGGAGCGGCCGAGCGCGTGATGGCGGCGGTAAAAGCCGCGTCCAACGACGACGAATTCGAAATGCGCGCGGTCGTGCTCGGGCACATCCAGCGCGGCGGCGGACCCAACGCGGAGGACCACATCATCTCGCGCGCCTACGGCGTGGCGGCCATCGAAGCCGTGAAAGACGGCAAGTTCGGCTGCATGGTCTCGCTCCGCGGCAACGCGATGGCGACCGTGCCGATCGCGGAGGCGACGGGCGAACTGAAGGTCGTCAAAGCGGACGACCCGGTGTACGTCGCCGCCAAGAAAATCGGCGTCTACATGGGCGGGAAGGCCTGAACTCCGCTCTCACCTCGCGCCCGCGTGCTGCTCCGAGACGCCGTCGTACACGACGCGCGACACCTCGGCGATGGCCCGTTTCTGCGCCTGGTAGTCGGAGGAGCTCGTCATGACGCACAACACGTAGGTCGCCGCGGGGTGGTAGACGATGCCGCAGTCGTGGAGCTGGTCGTCGGCGCCGTCGAGGACCCGGCGGCCGAATTTGTGCGCGACGACCGTACCCTTCGGGACGCCCGCTACGAGGCCTTCCGCGAATGTCGATCGCGATAGCAGCCCGAGGGCGTACTGCGACGACGCGCGCGTGAGGTAGCCCGTGTTGTACAGCACGGCGAACAGGTCGCCGTAGGGAAGGATCGAGACGACGTCGGCGTTCGGCGCGGTCATCATGCGCTGCACGTTGAGGTCGCGGAACGTGAGGTACGCCAACACCGGCGGGCTTTCGTTCATGTCCTTCACGAGCACTTTGTACGAATAGTTGTCGCTGTAGACGATCATCTTTTCGATCAATTCCCTCACCGTGTACTCCGTGTTCGGGCGGATCGTTTCGTCCGGCTCGTCGACGTTGTCGTTCACGTTGAGCGATCCGCTGAACGAGAGCGTCTTCTCGAGGACCGCGGGGTCAAGATCCGCTTCGTGGAGCAGCGCGATCATCACGGGCACCTTCGACAGGCTGGCGGGCTGGAACCCCGCGTACTCGCCGATGCGGAAGCGCGGCCCGTTCGTCAGGTCGCGGAAGTACACGGACATTTCCGAGACCGTCCCCGCGGCGCGCCACGCCGTCACCTGGTCGGATAACTGTTCGCGCATGGGTTCGTAATCCCACTCGCCGAATTCGAGGGCGTCGTTGCACCGACGGTTCGGCGCGAGGAGATCGTACTGGCGGTGGCACGGCGGGAGATTGATCCACGCCCAGTGGCCCACGGCGCACGCGACGCCGCCCAGGATTGCCGCCAGGAGGTATCCCTTCTTGAACCGCACCGCTCCATTGTCCCGGTACGACGAAAGAGCGCAAGCGCTGAATCGCAGTATTGGCAGACCTAGTACGAACGAGTTGGAACACTTTGATTCCATACATGGAGCAAGTTGCCGCTTTGATGCAGGAAGATTTGGAGGATAGCCCATCTTCATTTGATCGATCGGTGATGGCTGCGGTCTTCCAATAGGGAACGAGATTCAAACACCCTAAAGCATGGTTTCAACGCGTCATCCATTAAAAATGCCCACCTCTTTGAGTGTCGAGATGTGTTTGCTTTTGATATGATCGGAGAGACCCATCAATCCTTCGGGCTGCTATGCCCGATTTCATCCAACGAACGTGAAAAGGGGCATCCGTGCCTCGGTCAACGTTCTGCGGATGAAAGTCCATGGATTGTTGGGTCAGCCGAGAACGGGTGTCCCTTCTTGGATTTGTAGCCTTCCACATTCCTCCCTATGGCCACATTCACCGAAGCAAGCTACCGCCGCGCCTTCTGGTTTTACTCGACTTTGTTCATATGTATTTTTGGCATTTTAGGAATCATATGGGCATTACGTTCCATGGAGTCGCTTGCAAACAGCGGAATGCCTAACAGTGAGGATGAATCACCGAATACATATGCAGTGACCGTTGAACAAACGGGAGGAGCCGATTCCGAAGACTATACGTTTACGATAGATGGACTATCCGAAGACGATCCGCGCGAAGCAGATGCATTCGTATCGGTAGATTTCGGATGGCCGGAGGAATACGTCGATGCGAACCCACAAAACAACGTCATGTGGGTGCAATGCCTGCAGGGATATGGCATCGCAAATTGCAACAGCCCCACGAGCACGCTGACCCCCATAAGGAATAGAACCTGCGGCATGATTATTAAGGATCAGCCGAAGAATGTCTTAAGCTTTCAATGCGTGAAATGATGGGGGCTGTAAGTGCTCCAACTACGCGGGGGTGGGCATAACCTGTATTGCAAAGGGTAAAACAGTATTTTTTGGATATACAATCGTATCCAAGGCGACACACGCCCCTTGCAAGATAGGTGATGCCCGAAAAAAGTGGTCACAAGTCCGCACAAGTTGTCCCCAACTTGTAACTTACATATGTCAAATTTTTAAAAGAGCCAATAGGTACCAAAAACAATTCCATTGACGATAATCCCTAGGGGGTTAGAGTTTTGGTATCGCCTACGGCTCTCGCCGGGGGCGTTTTTATGCGTCCCAAAACCGTCCTGCAACGGCGAAAGAAGTCCCGGAAACAGCGCTACGTGCTGAAGAGGCTTCAGTGGTCATCGATTGAGCGCCAGATATGGCTTGATGACGTTATGAAAACAGTTATCGATCTCTATGTCGAACAAGAAGGCTTGGTGCAGGAATTACCCTTATTTGATAATTTAAAGAAATCAAAGTAAGTGATAAGATGGGACAATGAAAAACTGTGCCGTTCTGTATTGCCGCGTCTCCACCGATGAGCAATCCGAAAATAATTCGTTGCCGCATCAGATCAAGGTAACGAGGGAAGCGGCGCGCAGATTGGAGTGCAAAGTGCTCGGTGAATTTATTGAGGATGAAAGCGGGGCGAAAATAGATCGGCCAGAGATGATGAAGATGATCATGTTCTGCACAAAACATAGGGCAAGGATTCAGTATGTGATCGTGAAGGACATCGATCGTTTCTCGCGCGATACTTTTGTACATCAAACGCTACGGTCGCAATTTCGCGCCCTTGGGATCGAGCTTTATTCGGTAAACCAACCGTCTATTTCCGAAGGTACGGCCGAAGCGGCCTTATCGGAAAATATTTTCAGCTCCTTCGCGCAATTTGAACGGGCAAAAATTCTCCAGCGGACACAGGCGGGCACAAAGGAGGTGATTCTCCGGGGAGGATGGACGTGTCAGCCCCCTTATGGATATCGAATGCATAGGAATGCAGCAAACGTGCCGACTCTTGTTCCTGAAAAAGAAGAGGCTAAGGCGGTCCTGAAAGCCTTTGAGCTGCGTGCAGACGCATATCCGCTGGTAGACATCGCACAGAAGCTCAACGCCCTTGGAATGCGATCTAAACAAGGCAAGCATTTCAGCCAGCAGACCATCGACAATTGGCTGAATAATCCCGTCTACATCGGAAAACTGCGCAATAAGAATTTCCCCGACCAATTGAAAGACGGACTCCATCCCCCGATCATTCCCATATCGCTTTGGAATAAGGTTCAGAAACGGATGAAGAAGAAAGCGGCGCTCCGTGAAAAGTACAACCCCGCGTTTCCGCTCACGACGATTCTTCGTTGTGAAAAATGTAATACGCCGATCACTGGCAGCTCGTCACGGGGAAAGGGAGGACAGCAGTATGCGTATTATCATTGCAGGAAGGCAAAATGTCGTTCAAAGAATCTAAAAAGGAAGGATATTGAGGATGCGTTTTTGGAGGCATTGCGCCATATTCAATTCACGAAAGAAGCTACGGATTTCGTTGAGAAAAATATCATCCGTGTCTGGCGGGAAAAATGGCTGCGCCAGGTCGAGGAAAATCGGAAGCTCGATCATCAGCTCGCCAAGCTCAAGGAAAAGAGGGAGCACATTGAAGATAAGTACATCAGCAACAAAATCGGAAAGGAGACATACGATAGACACCTTTCCAAGGTCGATGAAGAAATTTCGAACGTGGATGTGGCACGGGAGCGACTGCTGATCTCGGAAGAAAACATGCGCGACCTGCTTAAATTTGCGCGCAGCTTCTTACTTTCCATTTCGAACACGTGGGAAAATGCCGTACCCATGCGAAAAAGGCTCATTCAGCGGTTGGTATTCCCTGCGGGAGTGCGGCTGGAAACGCCGAATTTATTTCGAACCCTCGAACTTCCTGTTCTGTTAGAGCTAAAGAAGGTTTCTGTTGGTGATGATTCTGCTTTGGCAGCCCCACGGGGAATCGAACCCCGCTTTCCTGGATGAGAACCAAGTGTCCTAGCCGATAGACGATGGGGCCGCTGTTGTGAAAGCGCCTCGTTTCCGAAGCCCGCGGAGTATAGCAAAGCCCTCCTTTGGAACAAGGAAACGACCTCTTGCGCCGGAATTAGGCCATTTCCGCCAGCTTCCGCAGAAGAACGGGATGGGTGATCCGACGTTTCGCATCCGCCAGGAAATCGTCGATCGGCATGCCGTGCTCGCGGTGGTAACGGAACGCGAGTAGGACCATTTGGAAAACGTCGATTTGTTTGGCGACGACCGAAAGTGGCGTCTCTCCCGCTTCGAATTCTTCCCACAAGGCCAACACCTCGTCTCTGTCAGGCAGATCGGCGCAGATCTTCCGCATGGCGATGCGTTCGCGCTCGAATTTCTCGGCTCGAGGCACGCCGTCGCCGGAGATGATTCCTTCGATCTCGGGAACGATATCACCAACCGACGGATCGGATTCCGCCACGTCGTGGATCGCGAGCATCGACGAAAGCTTCTCCGGATCCACCCCGAGCTCCGCGCCGAGTTCGAGGCCGATGCGGGCGCACTCACGCATGTGTTCCCCGACCGATTCCGGATTAGGGATGCCGCGTTTCACCCATCCGCTCCGTGGAACGCCATCTGCCAAGTGGGAATGGTCGACGAACATCATGCTCATCGCTTCTTCTTCAGCTCCGAATACGTCTTGAAGTACGCCCCGCCCGCCTCGCCGAGGACGCTGAAGAACCCGCGCGCGAAGGCGGCGGCGTTCCCGGCTACGCCCTTCGGTTTCGTCTTTTTCTTCGGGGCGGCGGCTTGCTCCTCCATTTTCTTGAACCCCCATTCGATCGCGCGGTCGATGCCGTCCTGCACGTGGGCGTAGGCGTTACCAAGGAGTCGCGCGATGCTGTCGATCTGGTGACCCATGGATCCGATTATACGGCGCTCAGAGATATCCGAGCCAGAACAATCCCCACGTAAGCAACAACGCATCGGTCAGGCCGTGGCTGAGCCACGCGGCGTACGCGCCGCCCGGGCGACGCAGGAGCATGCTCCAGCAGATGCCCGCGAGCGTGAGCCCCGCGCCCATGGCGACGATGGCTTCGGTGCGGATGCCGGGGAGCCCGACCAGGATGAACGCGTGCATCGATCCGAACGCGAGCGCCGAGATGGCGACACCGAGGACGCTCCCCATGCGCTTCGTGAGTTCGCGGTCGAGCCACACGCGGAAATGGAGTTCTTCGAGCGCGGCGTTGGCCGACGACAGGAACAGGACGACCGCGATCGCAGCGGCGGGTGAGACGTCGAACCGCTGGTCGAACGCTGCCCGCAACGCCTCGCGATGCAGGCCGAACGACGGACCAAGGAAGAGGATCGCCGCGATGGCGGAACCCGCGAACACGAAGGCGAGGAACACGCCCAGGTTCAACCACCGCAAAAACGGGAAACGGCGTTGCGTCGGGATCGCCGCCGCGACCGAATACCCACGCTTGCGTCGGACGAAGCGCCACCCGAGCGGGATGGCGAGCTGGAACACCTTGTATGCCGACTGGGCGAGGTAACCCGTGAAACCGAACCAGAGCGTCCCCGCCTTGGCGAAAAACGGCAGGCTCGCGAGCACGAGGATGAGGACGGCGTCCATCACGCGTGATGATACCCGCTTCCTTTGGCGATTTCAGTCGCCCGGTAGAGCTGCTCCAGGAACACGACCCGGCACAGTTCGTGCGGGAGCGTCATGTCCGAAAGCTTGATGCGCTTGCCCGCGTGCTTCACGTCGTCGACCAATCCGTACGCCCCGCCGAGGAGGAACACCAAGTGGGTGCCCGTGTCCTTCGCCGCGCCGATCAATTGCGAGAACTGCTCGCTCGTCATCCCCTTCCCGGTCTCGTCGAGCACGAAAAGCGCGCCGCCGATCTTGTTGGCGCTGTCGATGAGCCGCGCCGATTCGTCGCGTTGCTGCTTCTCGGGATCCTTCTCCTTGCTCGCCGGAAGCTCGACGACCTCCAGCTTCGTCGCGCGTTGAAGCCTCTCGAGGTAAAATGCGCAGCCTTCTTTCGCGAAGGCTTCTTTCACCGCGCCGATGCAGAGAAGGGTGATGTGTTGCATTAGCGATAGCGTGGCGAGGACGACCAGATGAGCGAGCCGCTCTCGTCGAAGGCGGGACCGTCACGGAAACCCCGCTGCATATACCATACACTCTCGTCGGTGTCGGCGGCGGGAACAACCACCCGCGCGCCTTCGACCCCTTTCCGGCGCCTGACACGGTGTTGCAATTGCCGAACCAGGAAGGCCTTCACCGTTTCGACCCGCACGGTCGGATCCAGGTGCACCTCCTCGATGGACCAGTAGGGATACTCGTCGGAACCGATGCGTTTCAGGCTGCCGCGCAGGAGTCCGACGATCCGCCGGACGCTCGGCGATTCGCCGAACCAATCCGGCACGTCCGCGGCCGCGATGAGCGACGGGCGCACGCGATTCTTCAAATCCTCGCGCATGCACGCGGCGGCGAACGCCTCGCGCGCGTGGCCCGCCAGCATGTGGACGCGCATCAACCCGTCTTCGTCCAGCGATTTCGCCGACACGATCGAGAGCTTGCGGGGCTCGTCGAGAGATTGCCCGTCGAGGGCGCGATCGGCATCTCGTCGGTTCATAGTCAGCGCTTCTGGAGGACGGACACGGTCTCGATGTGCGCCGTGTGCGGGAACATGTCGACCGGCTGCACTGTGCGGACGTCGTAGCCCGCCTTGAGCAGGGATCCGAGGTCGCGGGCGAAGGTCGCGGTGTTGCACGAAACGTAGACGATCGTCCTCGGCGCGTGGCCGATGACCGCCTCGAGCGCCGCCGGGTGGAGGCCCGCGCGCGGCGGGTCCACCACGATGACGTCGAAGGCGTACTTGCCGCCGGGCTTGAGCTGGTCCTTGAGCACCTGTTCTGCGCGCCCCTTGTAGAAGCTGATGTTGCCGATGCGGTTCTTGCCCGCGGAAGCGAGCGCGTCTTCGACCGCGGTCGGGTGGCTCTCGATGCCCACGACCTTCTGCGCGAACCGCGCGAGGTACTGGCCGATCGTGCCCATGCCGCAGTACGCGTCGAGGACGGTGTCCTTCTGGCTGATCTCCGCGCCTTGGGAAATCGCGTGGTAGAGCTTTTCGGCCGCGAGCGTGTTGGTCTGGAAGAACGAGAACGGCGAGATGTCGAACTCCAGGTCGAAGAGGCGCTCCTTGATGGTCGGCTTGCCCACCAACGGGTACACCGGCGGGTTCTCGGGCTTGTCGTTGAGGCCGGTTGATTCGATGACGAGGAGCGATGCCAAGCCGGGACGCCCGCCGAAGCGCATGAAGTGCTGGAACAGCGGTTCGAGCTCTTTCTTCTTCGCGTTCACCATGAACGCGATCATGTGCTCTCCCGTATGCATGCCGCGGCGCAGGAGCAAGTTGCGCAGCAGCCCCTTGTGCGTTTTCGGGTTATAGACCGGGAGGCGCGTCTGCTCCATGAAGCGGCGCACGTCCATGAGGAGCATCGAGAGCGACTCGTCGTAGAGGTGGCACTCGGTGATCGGCAGCACCGTCGACCATTCGTTGGGCTGGTGGAACCCGATGGTCGGGCCTTCGTCGATGTACTTCCGCTTCCCGTTCGACTCTTCCACGCGCATAGACGTGTAGCCGAAGCTCATCTCCAGCTTGTTGCGGTAGTTGAACACCTGCGGGCTCGGGATGATCTTCAAGACGCGTCCCGGGAGCTGCTTGCGCACGGCGTCGTCGACGGGCGTGAGGTGCTCGAGCGTTTCGCGGACGATGCCTTCCTTGTACGTGAGCTGCTTGTCGTAGGGCAGCTGCTGCCACTGGCATCCGCCGCACGTGCCGAAGTGCGGGCACCGCGCAGGGATCTCGTCCTTCGATTTGCGGAGGATCTTCACGATGCGCGCTTCCGCGTAGCGGTCCTTCACCTTCGTCAGCGCGACCGTGACCTGCTGCCCCGGCACCGCGCCCGTCACGAACACCGAGATGCCGTTGAGCGTCGCGAAACCGGAACCGCCGTGGGTCAGTTTTTCGATGGTGACGTCGTGTTCCTGCCCCGCGTGGAGGGGAACATCCACAGTTGACATATAAACTATAATCTGTTAATAATATATCCTTTTATCCAGCGGACCACGATTTATGCGCCGAAATGCCGTTTCCATTGGGCTACTCGCGCTGCTCCTGGGCATCGTTTCCTTGCCGTGGACCGCGCCCCGGTCGTCGGAAAACGACGAGGCGGCGATGATTGTAGCAAAGGACGCGCCCGCCGCAACCGCGCACACGGCCGCGCAGTCGGCTCCTGCGCGCGCGGCGAAGACGGTCGCGATCCCGTCGAAAGCGAAACTCCGGCGCAGCGCCCCCGTCATCGCGGCCGCGCTCGCCCTCCCGCCCGCTCCCCCGGCGATCCTCCCGGTCGTGGACCAGATCGGCATCACGGAGAACCACAAGAAGATCGCCACGGCAGTGCTCAACGCGCTCCCCGCCGGATGCCGCGACAACCTGCAGACGTTCGCCGTGCTCTACAAAGGAGCGACGCGGCGCGGCCTCGGCGGCAAGACGACGATCATCATCGACGGCAGCGTCCCCGACGCCGAATTCGCCGCGCTCGTCGTGCACGAGTGCGGGCACGTGATCCACGGCAACATGCAGGGTACGAGCGCCGGAGGCCTCAGCTCCTTCGCCGACGGCCCGAACCCGTTCTACGGCGACAGCCCGGTCGTGGCGTTTTGGAACGTCAGCTGGAAGACGTCGTCGTCGCGCAAAGCGGGCAAGGACGCCGACTTCGTCTCGGGCTACGCGAAGAGCGATCCGTTCGAGGAATTCGCGGAGACCTTCGCGGCCTACGTCCTGCAACGCGGGACGCTCCGCGAGCGGGCCAAAACGAACGACGCCATCGCCGCGAAATTGTTCTGGATGGAAGCGAACCTTCCCCTGCCCGAGAACGCGGTCGGCAACGGCACGGCGGCTTGGACGGGCGAGGTGCCCTGGGACGTCACCAAACTCCCGCTGACCCTCGCGTCCCGCTGAGGTAGGCTGGGCGCATGCGCAGAAGCATCCTTTTGGCCGTCTGGCTCCTGACCGATCTCGCCGTCTTCGTCGGCTGTTACGCCTTGGCATACTTCCTGAAGGTCGGCTTCATCTTCTCCACCGATTTCCCCTTCGGCAGGTTCATCTGGGCGGTACTGCTCGTTGCGCCCGCCTGGCTCGCCATGCTCATCGGCACGCGGACGTTCGCGTTGCTGCGCAGCCAACGCAGCGCCAAGACCTTCGCCTACGTCGTCTTCGCCGGCATCGGCGGGGCGGCGCTCTTCAGCCTCACGTACTACTTCCTCTTCGGCGCGTTCTTCAGCCGCCAACTGCTCGGCACGGCGCTGCTCCTGTCGATCGGCCTCACGTGGCTGTGGCATCTCGCCTTCGGCTTCGTGGTGCGTAACGCCATGCGCGGCGCGCGCCCGACCTACCCCGCGCTCATCGTGGGCGCGACGCGCGAGTCGGCGGCGCTGATCAAGGCGCTCCAGGAAAAGAAGAGTCCCCTCAAGCCCGTCGCCGTGCTCGACGGCAAAGGAACCAAAGACGCGGCGATCGAGGGCGTGCCCGTGCTCGGCAAACTCAACAAACTCGAGGAGACCATCGGGACCCACGGCATCACGCACCTCATCCAGTGCAGCGACCTCGAGCAATCGCTCAACCTGCTCTCGGCCTGCCGCAAACGCGGCATCACCTACATGATGCTGCCGTCGGTCCTCGGCATCGTCGAACGCGACGAACGCATCGAAACGCTCGAAGGACGCTCGGTGACCGCGGTCCGTCCGCGCGCGCCGCTCTGGCAGTGGTTCTTCCAATGACATATCCTCTGGCCGTGCGCACACTCATCCTCGCCGGCGGATTCGCCACACGCTTGTGGCCGCTCACGGAGCACCGCGCGAAGCCGCTGCTCCCGCTCGTCGGCAAACCCATCCTCAGCCACATCGTCGACAAACTCCCCAAGGAGTTCCACGTCACGGTGAGCACGAACGCGGCGTTCGAAGAGCATTTCGACGCGTGGCAGAAGGAGGTGGGACGCCCGGTGACCGTGTACATCGAATCGGCGCTGCACGACGACACGAAGCTCGGCGCCCTGCGCGCCGTGGGCGATTGGATCGAGCGCGAGAAGATCGCGGAGGACGTGCTGCTCCTCACGGGCGACAACTACCTGGGTTTCGACATGGCGAAGTTCCTGGCGGCCTACCGCCCCGGAACCCCGTTGCTCGCCGCCTACGACATCGGCGACCTCGAGCACGCCAAGAAGTTCGGCACGGTCATCCTCGGCAAGGACGGGCACACCGTGGAAGCGTTCGAGGAGAAGCCGAAGGAGCCGAAGTCGACGTTCATCTCGACGGGCTGCAGCGTGTTGCCCGCGTCGGTGCTGCCGATCCTCGTCGAATACTCCAAGGAACACGCCGACAACGTCGGGGGCATCTTCGAGGAATTCCGCCGCCGCGACCATCCGGTGGACGCCTTCACGTTCACGGAGCCGTGGTTCGACATCGGTTCGTTCGAAGCGTATTTGCAGGCGACGATGCTGCTCGTGGGAGACGCCGAAGTGCACGGCGACCATTCGCGGTTCGAGGACAGCAAGCGCACGGGCAGCGTGGTCCTCGGCAAAGGAACGGACGTCGTCCGCAGCACGCTCACGAACACGGTGGTCTTCGACGACTGCTTCATCGAGGATTGCGTGCTCGAGAACTGCATCATCGACAACGGATGTTCGCTCCGTGGGGTCGATCTCTCGGGCAAAATGCTGCGGGCGGACACCACCCTCATTTTGCCGAGATAAAGAAGAGTTCAAGGTAGCCCGCATTCAAATTGCCCGGGTGGCAACCTTCGCCTACACTCCCCGGGCAATGAAAGCGCGCATGTTCGTCATTTACGGCCTTTCCGCCGCGATTCTCGCCGGTTGCGGGGGTCCGGCAACGACCTCCTACCGCCTGACGTTCGATACGCAGGACCCGGGGGACGTCTCCATGCTCACGACCGCCACGGTACGCGTCATGCAACGGCGCCTCGACCGTCTCGGCGCGGAACTCTTCGGCCAGCACGTGGTCCAGGACGCCGAAGGCGCGAACCTGGAGATCACGGCGTCCGACAAGGGCGCCCTCGACGAACTGACCGCGGAAATGACCGCGCCCTTCGACCTCGACATCATGGTCGCGACGACGGGTTCGGGCGACGTGGCCGTCGAAGGTTACGGCTCGTTCGCGAAAACGGGCGTGACCGGCGACGACATCCGCATGGTGCTGGCGAAAGCGGCGGACAACGGCGTGGGCGCCTCGGTGCAAATCCGCTTCACGGACGACGGCCTCGCCAAGATGCGCGACCTCTTCAAGAAGAACGTCGGCAAGGACCTCGGCCTGTTCGTCCGCGGCCGGCTGGTGAGCGCCCTCACCGTCAAAAGCGCCGAGCTGCCCAATCCCCTCGTGATCGACGGCATCCCCGATGCCGAGCTCGCCAACATTTTCGCCGACGACGTGAACGTCGGCATCCACGTTACCGTCACTCCCCTCTGATCCCATGGCCCACCGTTCTTCCACCTGGCCCGTCGTCACCGCCGTCGCGGCCGCAGCACTCCTCTTCGTCGCCCTCCCCTCGCAGTGGAAACACTCGTTGCCGGGTTGGCTGAATCCGCCGTTCCACTTCGGTCTCGACCTGGCGGGCGGCACCCAGCTCGATTTCCGCATTTCGGAGGACGAAATCAAATCGCAGCTCGCCACCGTCCGCGCGGACATCGCGAAAGCCGAGGCGGAACACGCCTCCCAGGCGACGCTGAACGCCCTTCGTTCCCAGGAGCGCGTGCTCACGGAACAGGGCGAGAACGTCGTGGAAGCGATCCGCACGGTCCTCGAGAAGCGCATCAACTCGCTCGGCGTCAGCGAAGCGACGATCACCCCGTCGTACGTCGGCGACGAGAAACACCTGCTCGTGGAATGCCCGGGCATCATCGACACGCAGGTGTGCATCGATACCGTCGGCAAGACCATCCAGTTGGAATTCAAGGAGGAGCAGACCGACGCGACGCCCGAATTCGAGCGCACCGTCCGGGCGGCCGCCGCGGGCGCGTACACGGACATCCGCAACGGCTCGGGCACGCTCCAGAGCGTCGGCCAGGACATGGGCGACGAGCTGGGCATGGCCTACAGCGACAGCAAGACGTTCTTCAAGGACGACCTGCCCACGGGCCTCGCGGCCGCGTGGAACCTCTCGCCGGAACGCGGCGTGGCCCAATTCGAGGGCAGCCTGCCGGCGGCCGGCGCCGACGAAAACGGCCAGCCGATCGCGCGCGAAGCGAAGGGCATTTTCCTCGTGCAGGCGCTCGGCCCGCGCACGCAGACGGGTCGCACCCTCAACGAAGCTTCCGTGGCGTTCGCCGAACTCACGAAACAGCAGCAAGGCCTGACGACCTCCACGGTCCGCGACGGCGCCATCGACGAGAAGTTCCCGGTGCGCCTCGCCGGCACGTTGCGCAGCATGAAGCAGGGCGAACTCGCGGTGTCCAAGCTCGATGACGGCACGGCCCACGTCCTCTTCCTGCGCCAGATGACCCCCGGCAAGGAACAGATCGACGTCAGCCACATCCTCGTGGCCTACAAAGGCGCCCAATCGGCCGTCCCGGCCGTGACGCGCACGAAGGACGACGCCTTCAAGCACGCGCAGGAACTCCGCGCGCAGATCGACGCCGGCGGCGACTTCGACGCGCTGGCCCGCACCGACAACGACGCCCTCACGAAGGCCCAAGGCGGCCGCCTCGGCCTCGTCGGCCGCGAGCAACTCGCGCCGTCGTTCGCGGAAGCAGCGTTCCCGGCCAAGGCCGGCCAGATCCTCGGCCCGATCGAAACGCCCTTCGGTTACCACATCATCAAGGTGAACAGCGCCGCGTCGATGACGCCGGACCTCGTCACGTACGACGACCTCGTCGTCACGGGCGCCGACGCCGGCGATCGCGCCGACGGCATCCTTGCCGACCTGCAAGCGGGCCGCGTGAAGCGCATGGAAGACGCCATCGCGCTCCGCGTGCTCTTCTTCTCGCTCGAGCCCACGGGCTGGAAGGACACGACCCTCGACGGCAAGCATTTCCGCTCGGCCACGGCGATCATGGATCCGAGCTCGAACCTCCCGGTCGTCCAGATTTCGTTCGACGACGAAGGCGGCACGATGTTCCAGGAACTGACGAAGAACAACATCGGCAAGCGCATCGCGATCTTCGTCGGCGGCCAGATGGTCACCGATCCCCGCGTGGAATCCGAGATCGCGGGCGGCGTCGCCATCATCACGCTCCCGAACCAGCCCCAAGCCATCCAGAAGGCCCAGCAGTTGGCCCAGGACCTCAACACGGGCGCCATCCCGGCCCCGATCCACTTGGTGGGCCAGCGCACGGTCGAACCGACGCTCGGCGCCCAGGCCCTCGCGACGTCCGTCCAAGCGGGCCTCATCGGCATCGTGATCGTCATGCTCTACATGATCTTCTTCTACCGCGCCTTCGGCGTGGTGGCGGCGTTCGCCCTGTCGTTCTACGCGGTCATCTTCCTCGCCATGTTCAAGCTCCCGCTCTTCCTGTTCTCGGGCCAGTACATGGTCCTCACGCTCGCGGGCGCGGCCGGCCTCATCCTCTCGATCGGCATGGCCGTGGACACGAACGTGCTCGTCTTCGAGCGCGTGAAGGAAGAACTGCGCAAGGGCAAGAGCCTCAAGAGCGCCATCGACATCGGCTTCGAGAAGGCGTGGCCCAGCGTGCGCGACAGCAACATCTCCACGATCATCACGTGCGTGCTGCTCTTCATGATCGGCACCTCGATCGTCCGCGGCTTCGCCATCACCCTCGGCATCGGCGTCCTCATCTCGATGTTCACGGGCATGGTCGTCTCGCGCTGGATCACGGGCAAGATCGCGGCCACCGGCCTCTCCGGCTCCCCGAGCCTCTTCCCGGGCATGCAGAAACAGTCGTAAGCATCATTCGCTCCCAACGGAAAAAGGCGCCCGCGAGGCGCCTTTTTCGTGCGTCGTCAGGCCGCGACCGCGCGCTCTTCCTCGGGCGTTTCCAAGGGGTCTTGCAAGCGCGTGACGTCGCCGTCGCCCTTCAGGACCGATTCGAACTCCGCCCGTCCGACGCGGGCGATGATCTCCACGGCGAGGCGCTGGCCCTCGGCATACGTCTCTTCCGGCTGCCCCTCGCGGTGTTCGCGCATCCCCTTCCCCACGGCGTCGTTCCCCGTGAGCTCGGCGTGCCCTTCCAGCAGGAGCAGGTGGTCGATTTCCTCGCCGTCCACGACCAGCGTGCCGTGCAAGCGCGCCTGCTCCGCGTGCGCCCCTTCGTGGGCCGCCACGTGCTGCGCGCGTTCCACGTCTGCCGCGTCCTCCGCGTTGGCGAAGACCTCGCGGCTAAGCTCGATGCCGCCGTCGCCTCCGCCTACCTGCGCCCGGCCGAGGACGTTCGCGTCCAAGTCGGCGAGCCGCAGGCGTTCATTGCCCTTCGCGGCGGCTTCCAGGGTCTCCAGGCGCTCGTCCGCTTCGCCATCGTCCACGCGCCCGTCGTCGATCAACCCGCGCGCCTCCGCGCGGAATCCCGCGACGAACGATCCGACTGTTTCGGCGGAGCGCGCCGCGCGCAGTTGCGCCTCGCGAAGGTGGTCGATTCCTTCCGGCCGGTGATGGAGGGTGGGGGTGTCCATGCGCGAAAAGCGTTTGCGCAAAACCCTCCCGTGTCAATGGTCTAGGGCCACTCCGGAATCGCGGACGGACATGACAAAAACGGCATATAAATGCGGAAAAACGACTGCACGATTTTCCGGAAAATCCTCACTTTTTCTTCCCGCCCAAGCGTTCGAAGACCATCTGCGTGAACGCGAAGGGGTGCCTTTCATCCGCGGGATGCTCGATCCTGTCCGTCTCCCGCCAATCGAGGAAGTCGACCTGCGGGAAGAACGCGTCGGCGCCGTCGATCTCGGTATGGACGCGCGTCAGGTACAACCTATCGGCGATTTCGAGGCCGTAGCCGTAGAGCTGTGCCCCGCCGATGATGAATGCCTCGTCGCTGGAAAGGCTCGCGAGCCTTACGGCTTCGTCGACGCCGGGCACGACGTCGGCCCCGGGAGCGTCGTAGGACGGCTGGCGGGTCACCACGATGTTCCGCCGGCCGGGAAGGGGCCTACGGCCCTCCGGAAGCGATTCCCAGGTCTTCCTGCCCATGATCACGGGCTTGCCCATGGTCGTGTCGCGGAAGTACCGCCACTCGTCCGGCAACCGCCAGGGCATGGCGTTGTCCTTGCCGATGGCGTTGTTCTCGTCTGCGGCGACGATGACGGAGATGATCATGTCAGACGGCGATGGGCGCCTTGATGGCCGGATACGGGTCGTAGTTCTCGAACGCGACGTCTTCGAAGCGGAAGTCCTCGAGGCGCTTCACGGCCGGGTTCAACTTCAAGGTCGGCAGCGGCTTCGGCTCGCGCGAGAGCTGCTCCTTCACCTGGTCGAAGTGGTTGTTGTACACGTGCACGTCGCCGAACGTGTGGATGAATTCGCCCGGTTCGAGGCCCGTGACCTGCGCGATCATGCACGTGAGGAGGCTGTAGCTGGCGATGTTGAACGGCACGCCGAGGAACGTGTCGGCGCTGCGCTGGTAGAGCTGGCACGAGAGCTTCCCGTCGGCCACGTAGAACTGGAAGAGCGAATGGCAGAGCGGCGGGGCGGTTTTCTTGTGGCTGGCGATATCGGCCGCGTTCCAGGCCGAGACGATGATGCGGCGCGAATCGGGCTTCTTCTTGATCGTCTCCACGGCTTCGCCGAGCTGGTCGTAGACCGTGCCGTCCGGCCCCTCCCAGCGGCGCCATTGCTTGCCGTACACGGGGCCCAGGTCGCCCCATTGCTTCGCGAATCCGGCATCGTCCTTCAGCTTCTGGATGAACGCTTTCTTCTCCTCCATCCAGGCGTCGGAGTACATGGGGAATTTCTCCGTGAGGCCGTTGGCGATGAGGTAATCCTGGAACGGCCACTCGTCCCAAATGTGCACGTCGTTATCCGCCAAATACTTGATGTTCGTGTCGCCGGCGATGAACCACAGGAGCTCGTGGACGATCGCCTTCACGCCCATCTTCTTCGTCGTGAGCAGCGGAAATCCCTTCGAGAGATCCACGCGGAACTGGTGACCGAACACGCTACGCGTACCAACACCCGTCCGATCGGACTTGTCGTATCCGTGCTCCATGATGTGCCGAAGGAGGTCGTGGTATTGCTTCATGCGACGGATGCTAGCAGCCGCGCGGTGCGTTGTCGCTGGACGCGTTTTCTGGTATCATTGGAGGAATACACAAACACCCCCATGATCGACCGCGACCCCACCATTGGACACCGCCAGGACCGCTCGTTCGAAGAGATGAACGACGCTCTTTTTCAGGCCACCCTGGAGGGCAACGAGACGAAGATCATGACGCTGCAGCAGGAGATGCGGATGCGTTTCGGCGACCTGTTCTGACGGCCACGGAACGGCCGCGATCTTGACTTTTTGGCGTGCATAAGGAGAATACGGGGTCATGAGCATCTACTCCGAATTCAAGGAATTCGCCGTGAAGGGCAACGTGATGGACCTCGCGATCGGCGTGGTCATCGGCGCGGCGTTCCAGAAGATCGTGAACAGCTTGGTCAACGATGTCTTGATGCCGCCCATCGGCGCGCTCATGGGCGCCGTGAACTTCGCCGACCTCTTCGTGAACCTATCGGGCACCGAGGTCGCCAGCCTGGCAGACGCCAAGGCGAAGGGCGTGCCGGTCCTCGCCTACGGCAACTTCATCAACGTCATCCTCGAGTTCTTCATCGTCGCCTGGGCGCTGTTCCTGATGGTGAAGCTCATGAACAGGCTCCGCCGCCAGCAGGCCAAAAAAGACGAGGCGAAGGCGTGATCAGGACCCGAACGTAAACGCATAGGCCTCCGCGCCTTTGCCCGAGATCTTCAGGACCAGGTCGTGTTCGCCGTAGGCGGTGTCCGAGAGCGTGAAGAGGTCGTCGCGGTCGATGGTGAGCGTCTTCGTCATCACGCCATCGGTCCATACTTCCACGGTTGCGGGGGCCGCGCCATCCTCGAGGCCAAGTACCAGGTGGATCTGGCTCCCCTTCCAGTGCATGCGGATTTCGCCGTCATCGCTCCGAAGCACCTGCCGCTCGCCGCTGGCGTCCAACTGCCAATCGCCCGCGAGCGCGTAGCGGTGCAGCGGCAGCGTGGCGGGCGCGATGTACGTCACCACCGCGTCATCAGGATCACCCTGTTGGTTCTGGAGCGCGGGCCAGCTGCGCGCGCCGAGGTACGTCTCGGGAGTCTGGTCACCGAAACGCGGCGACTCGCTGTCGACGGTGACGGGCATGCCCGAGGTATCGATGCCGATCTCCGAGAGGAGACCCGCGATCGCTTCGTCGGTTTCCTCGTAACCCCCTTCGCCGAAGTGCGTGTAGCGCACGTACCCGTCGGCATCGATGAGGTACTTCGCCGGCCAGTAGCGGTTCGCGAAACTCTGCCAGATCGCGTAGTCGTTATCCTGCACCACGGGGTACGTCAGGCCGTGGCGTTTGATGGCGTCGGCCACGTTCTCGGGCACACCCTCGAACGCGAACTCCGGCGTATGAACCCCGATCAATACAAAAGCATTCTCGCCTGTGATGAGCCGCGTCGAACCATACTTCTCCCAATACCCCTCGATGTACGGCAGCGTGCGGATGCAGTTGATGCAGCTGTAGGTCCAGAAATCGACGAGGACAACTTTTCCTTTTAAATCGCTTGCGCTGAACGGAGGCGAACCATGCCACGGACCTTCCGCGATCGTCGCCCACTCGGGGGCGCGAATAATCTTGGGGAGCGTCATATCACTAGAAGGAAGGACTGCGCCGGAAGAATCCGCTGGCTCGAAGGCGTCGCCGATGAAGAATTCCTCGACGCGCGTGCCAAGATCGCTGAAGGGCGTGTTGTCGATCAGCCAAATTTGGATCTTCTCGAACGTCCGCAATTGCAGCAACACGGCTGTGACGATGAGCAGCACGCCCGCGACGCGCTTCACGAGACCCGTGTACCGGTTGAGCACCCGGACCGACCGCACGGCCCACTGGCCGCCATAACCGACAAGCAGGAGCGGCACCGCGGTTCCAAGAGCGTACGACGTGAGGAGCATCGCGGCACGCAGGCCGGGTTCTTCACGCACCAACGCGAACGCGAACCCGAGGGCGGGGCCCGCGCACGGCACCCAGACGAGGCCAAGGGTCAGGCCGATGACGAACGCCGTCAGCGGGGAATCGGCTCCGAACGTCCCGCGAACGGCCTGCTGGGCATCGGTCCCGATTTGCTGGATGCGCGTGGCGATCCACCCTCCGGCCTCCATGACGGCGAACGCGGGAACCGCCGCAATCACCACACCGATCACGCCGTACTCGAGAAAGAAGAGCGCCGCCCCCACGCAGCCAACTTGCCTCAACAAACGGTTTCCCGTGAGGAATCCGACGCCGAAGAGCAGCAGTACGGCAAAGGTCGCGATGCGAAACGCTTCCGCCACGGACGGCAACGAACTCAGGAAAAAGTGCAGCGCGAACGTGAACGCGACGAACGACACGACCATGCCGGCGACCACCGCGAGAGGGCGGAGCCTACTCGCTCCCGCGACGCTCACCCCGAGGACGATCGGCACCAGCGGCAGGATGCACGGAAGTAAAATCGTCAGCATGCCGGACCCGAACAGGGTGAGCGCGAGGAAGATCGTGTGCATGGAAGGGGCGGAAATTACGCGCCGAGAAGTTCCTGAATCTGGACATCCGTCGGACCCTGGATAACCTGCAACGCGTTGCCTTGGCCATCCACGAGGACGAACGTGTGCTGGTACGTGACGCCGTACTTCGCCTTCAAATCGTTCGAGTTATCGTAATCCACTTTGTACGCGGAACGACCGTACGCATTCGCCGCGTACCATGCATTCAGCCTAGCATCGGCCTTCTCGCACATGGGGCACCATGCGACATGGAAAAATAACACTTTCACTTCACCGTTCGCGAGAACGGCAGGCGTATATGCGGCGTACGAACCTTTGGCCATCATCGGCTGGCCTTCCTTTTTCATCATGGCTTCCCCATCGGCTCTCATCACTTCACCTTCTGCGTCCATCATCGCGTCATTCTTCATCATGCCATCGCCATCCGCGACGACGTCATCTTTTCGCATCATGGCGTCGCCTTCCATCATGGCATCGTCTTTCTCCATCGTCGCGCCATCGACGGGCTTCGATTGCATCCACGCATCGCAACCGACGAGCGTCAGGGACAGGGTAAGCGGAAGGAGAAAACGTGCGACGCGCATAAGAAAAAAGGAGGAAACATCTGGGATCATACAGGGCCGACTGCGATACTGCCGCACCCGGTGCTACAAAGCGAAACGGGTGACAAGGCGATGCATCGATGCAACTGAAAACAGGCTCCCGGATGAACCGGGAGCCTGTTTCGAAGAGATCTGTCATCGCAATTTGTAGAGCATCCAGCGCGTGGACATGCAGCCCGGCGCCGGGACGCCATACCGTTGCAGGTACCTCGCGTAAAGTTCTTGATGAGCCAAGACCTCCAGGTTCGGCGTGCCCATGACAGGCGGTTGCTTCACGGCATCAGGATTATTCGCGAGTACTTCCGCCTTCACGATTTCCCACTCTGCCCGTTCTTGGGGCGTGAGCGGCGTGATGGCGTCCGTGATGGGCGGACGTTGCACGGAAGCGGGAGGTGCCTTCGCTGTCGGCAATGAGGCGACGATGGTCACAAAGGAACAAATGATTGCGATAACAATGATCAGAGAGCGTCGCATGGGGAAACTCCTTATACAAGTGCGACATGCTATCCTCGGGAAATTCCGGGGTAAGCAAAGTAATAATATTATATTTAATTATTTTGTCAAATGCCAACCGGATCGTTCATTTCGCTAGATCTGTCTTTCCCCTTGTCAGCGACGACGGACAGTCGTCCTTGTACACGCACGCCCCGCACTTCCTCCCCCGCGCGGTACACACCGCGCGGCCATGGCTGATGAGCAGTACGGTCACGTCGCGCCATCGCTTTTGCGGGGCTGCCGCCATGAGGTCCAACTCAATCTTCTTCGGGTCGTGGTGCGCCGAGAGGCCGATGCGCTGCGCGAGGCGTTGCACGTGCGTGTCGACCGCGATGCCGGCGTTGATGCCGAACGCGGCGCTGAGCACGACCGAGGCCGTCTTGCGCCCGACGCCCCGCAGCTCCACCAATTCTTCCATGGTCCGCGGCACGTCGCCGCCATGTTTCTCGATGAGGATTTGGCACGTCTCCTGGATGTATTTCGCCTTGCTGCGAAAGTGCCCGCTGCGGCGGATGTCGCGCTCCAGCTCCCCCCGCGGAACGGCGAGGTAATCGGCGCAGGTTTTGTACTTTACGTAGAGCGTTTCCTTCGTGATGCGGTTCACCATCGCATCGGTGCATTGGGCCGACAAAATGACCGCGACGAGCAAATCGAGCGGCGTGCGGAATTCCAAAAACGTCCGTGGCGGATCGTACAAGCGATCCAGTTTCGAGAGCACGGTCGCCAGCGGAATCCCGTTTTTTCGCTTCACTGAAACAGTATAGCGGCACCACATGAGGCCGGCGTAGCGGAGCGGAGCCGGGTCAAGAAGAATCGCTATCGCCGCGCGGTCCGACGCCCTAGGATCGTGACCGATGGCGCTCCCCGCTCTCACCGTCTTCGACATCGAAACAACCGGGCTCGACCCCCGGAAGGGGCACCGTATCGTAGAAATCGCGGGCGTGCGCATCGAGGGCGGGAAAATCACAGACAAAACGTTCGAGAGTTTCGTAAACCCGGAACGCCCAATCCCGCCCGAAGCGCGGCAAATCAACGGCATCAGCGACCAAGACGTAAACGCAGCACCGACCATCATGGGCGTGTTGCCGGAATTCCTCGCGTTCGTACAGGGATCGATCCTCGTCGCCCACAACGCGCAGTTCGACATGGGCTTCCTCGAATGCGAGAAGGAATTCTGCTGGGGCTACGTGGAACTACCTGAGTGTTTCTGCAGCATGCGTCTTAGCCAGAGCCTGTACCCGCAGGCGTTCCGCCACAGCCTCGATGTCCTTAGCGAACGGTTCAATATGCCGCTACCAGAAGGTCGCCACCGCGCATTGCCGGACGTCCTGCAAACCGCCGCGATCCTCCTGAAAATGATCGATTTCGGCCGCATCCAATCGCTCGACGAACTACGAAGGAAGGCCCAGTTGATGCGTAGTCCGGTCACTGCGTAAAACGAGATCGAATCATTGTAAAAATTATTCATATTTGCTATAATTATCGTATGCCAAAAACACACACCGCTCACATTCTTATCGCAACAATTGCCCTCGGATTGCTCCCTCCGCTGAGAGCCTACGCCGCGAGCATCACCTGGAGTGGTGCAACCGGCTATGATTGGCACACGGGTGGAAACTGGGTTGGAGGCGTGGTACCGGACGCGACGGATGACGTTATTATTCCGAGTGGCGGAGATCAACCCATTATTAGCAACGGTGACGTTACCGTGCATAGTTTGACGATTGAAGCGGGTGCGAGCGTGACCGTCTCGAACGATCTGACAGTCACGAATGCATTCGAGAACAACGGAACGGTGATTGTGAAAAGCTTCACACCAACATTCGACCTGACGCAAGACATTGACTCAGGAACATGGGAATTCCAGCAAGATGATTACAATTCGTTTACAGCACGAAATCTGCCCGATTTCGGAACGACGGACTATCATCACCTCATCATCAATGCCGGAGTAACGCCATACTCCCTTGGGGGGGGCGACCTGCATGTCGCGGGGAACTTTACCGTATCCACGGCACTGAACGTCAATAGTCACAATGTCGACGTCGATGGAGATTTCACGAGCACATCATCCACGTTCTCCATCACGGACGACACAATCACAGTCGGCGGCGATATCAGCATCACCAACGACACCCAGTTCACGGATGCAACGCTCATTCTCGACGGCTGCGATCAATCCACGAGTACGCAACTCTCCTTCGCAAACGTTACGAAAACCGTCACGGACGGCGCAGGGCCATGCAACATCAACCTGAGCGCAACCCTCTTCGTCGATGGCGGCACTCTGACGCTCGACGGCTATGACAGTACCGATCGGCTCGTTATCACATCAACTACCCCCGGAACACGTAGAAATATCGACCTACGAGGCATCGCAACATTTGAAGGCGATTACATCACGGTCAGTGACAGTAATATTTTGCGTGATGGTGGGAGTATTGGAACGACCATCAACCCCGCGAACTCGGCCGAAGGGACCGCTGGAAGTACCTACGGCTGGTTTTCACGCGCCATCGAATGGACAGGAGACTCTGCAAATGGTCAATGGCAAAGTACCGGGAACTGGTCGCCGGGGATTGTCCCAAATACAGGAGATGACGTTGTTATTCCATCCGAAGCGGATACAGGCAACACCCATCCCTCCCTTGACCAGAGTCGCACGATCCACGACCTGACTATCGAAGAAGACGGCGAGCTCGAACTCAACGGATTCAACCTTACCGTCACGGGAACCCTCTCGCACGAAGGCATAATCACGTTCGATGGCAGCGAAACCGTATCGTTCGGGACTCCGGATAGTAACTCGGGGACATGTTCATACGGCGGCACAGTTTCGCGGAGCATCACCGACTGCTTCCATGCGCGCATCCTCAGTACGGGTACTGTCACTGCTGCGTACGACACAGTCGTGCAAGGAAACCTAACCATCGACGCAGGGGGCACACTGCTTCAAAATGCAGAGAACTCATATGGCTACATCGACGTATTGGGCGATACCCTCATTGAAGGAACGTTCGACTACAGTGACGAAAACTTTCGCGCCGGCTCACATTTCGGAAACATCACGGTGGGCACGGCCGGTTCATTCCGCACGGGGCAAACATCATCGCGCCACTACGAGTTCAACGGCGATATCGTACAAAACGGTGGAACGATCACGATCGATACGGAAAACGGAGGTGAGACTATCGCCGGATCACTTGAGCTGAACGACGGCACCTTCGACTGTGAAAACGATTCTGCTTTTACCGTGACGGGCAACATGACGGTTGCGGGTGGAACGATTGCAGATGCGGGCAGTGCCTCGTTCGACGTGGAGGGCGATTTTTCCCATACAAGCGGAACGATCACGCTTAACAGCCTGGGCATTGACGGCGACTTTACTCATTCTGGAGGAGATTTCACCGTAACAAACGTTAACCTGGGCGGATGTAATCAATCTCTGAATGGCTCGACTACCTTCTCTCATCTCTCGAAAGCAGTTTCCTCCCCCTGCACACTCACAATTGAAGCAGGAACAACCCAAACCGTCACGGATGCGTTAACGCTCGATGGGGACAGCAATGGTAGCGTCAGATTGACCATTGTTTCCTCCAACCCAGGAGAAGCGGCAACGTTCAATCTCGACTCTGCGACCTTCAACGGCGACTTCCTTACTATCTCTGACAACTACATTCTCGAGAGCGGCGCTCGCCCGGACCCGCTTATCGATCCTGCGTCGTCAACGGAGGGAGCAAGTGGCAATACCTACGGATGGTTCGATACGCCCATCGAATGGACTGGCGCGACGGATAGTGCATGGAATACCGCCAGTAACTGGTTGCCACATATCGTTCCTAGTAGCGGAGACGATGTGACGATCGGCGACGTCGCCACGGACCCTATCCTCTCGGGAGATGTAACCGTCGACGACCTCACGATCGAAGCAGGCGGACGCCTCACGCTCGACGGCAACGACCTCTCGGTCGACGGCACGTTCGAAAACGACGGCACGCTGGTACTCAGCGATGGTACATCGACGTTTCCGACGGATACGAATTCCGGCATGTGCGTGCTCACCTCGCCATCCGGATCACTGTTTGGAGCCATTACTACCAACTGTTACACGGTGGAAACCAATTTTTCGGGCGATGTTGGATCACTCGCAAATATAATCGGCAACTTGATTATCACCTCAGGTCATGTGTCTGGCGGCAACAGTACTCCCATCACCATTGGAGGAGACCTTATAATTCAAGGAGGTACATTCGATCCATATCGTGCGTCATCGGTGGCAATTGGGGATGATTTTGTCATAACGAGTGGCACATTCTATGCCAGCGAACTATATGACACCACGATCGATATTGCCGGAAATATGGAGTTTAACGGCGGAACATTCACTGGGTACATGAACAATATGCACCCGGTCGTTGCTGGCAACATCATGAGTGGAGGTGGTAGCTATGGCTATGAGCTGACGCTCAATGGTTGTGACCAATCCCTCGAAGGTGGCCTTGCGTTTTCACATCTCACAAAATCGCTGTCAGACGGAGACGGAAACTGCACCCTGACATTTGAAGGAGGTACAACCACGACAATCATCTCAAGCCTTACGCTCACTGGCCATGATGGGGACGATATCCTCTCCATCGTCTCCGACGATCCCGACACTGCCGCAACGATCGACCTGACGAGCGACAGCACCATTTCGGCCACCTACCTCACGATTGCGGATAATACCCTCCTCGATCATTCCTCGAACGTTACGCTGCCGATCGATCCCGGAAGCTCGACAAACGAAGGTGGCACCACGGGA
>CAZIQM010000009.1:0-4436 GCA_964541635.1 uncultured Candidatus Peribacteria bacterium
TTGGCACCTCGATGTCGGCTCATCGCATCCTGGGGGTGAAGAAGCTCCCAAGGGTCCGGCTGTTCGCCGGTTAAAGCGGTACGCGAGCTGGGTTCAGAACGTCGTGAGACAGTTTGGCCTCTATCCTCCGTGGTCATTTAGCAACGTGAGAGAAGCTGCTCCTAGTACGAGAGGACCGGAGTGGACGAACCTCTGGTGTACCTGTTGTCGCGTCAGCGGCATTGCAGGGTAGCTATGTTCGGAATGGATAACCGCTGAAGGCATCTAAGCGGGAAGCCACCTCTAAGATTGCGTTTCTCCATTAGCCCCCCGGAAGACTACCGGGTTGATCGGTCGCAGGTGTACGCGCAGTAATGCGTTTAGCCGAGCGATACGAACGGGCGATCGAACATTTTCACATCTGTTTCTGTACTGTTTATGCGTCACAGGCGGGCGGAACATGCCCATCCCCTGCATAAGCCTTTGCTTATGCTGGAAGTGGAGTTCCGCCACGCTTTTCATTCACACATGTCGATACTTTTGTCCTGGTGTCTCGAGCGAAGGGGTCACACCTGATCCCATACCGAACTCAGCAGTTAAGCCCTTCAGCGCCGATGGTAGTGGTCCGTACGGTCCGCGAGAGTAGGCCGATGCCAGGACAAAGCGATCGACTTCGCAGTCAGCCCCGACGGGGCTTTTTTGGGTACCCGTCGCCATCCATCCGTGACGTGGGTTCGCAGGATGTCAGGTTTATCTGGCATCCCGGACCGTTGACATTATTTTGGGCGAGGAGAACGATCGATCCTATGTCACCCACCACATTATCCGGCGCCAACGGTGCCGAAGGATCGGCTCCAGAGCTGATCGATACCTCGACGGAACTCCTGTTCCACGTATCGCCCGATGCCATCCTCGCGGAGGCACGCAGCGGGGACGTGAGGGCCGCGGTTTCCCGTCTCCTGGCCCGGCAAGGCCTGACGGCCACGTCCCTCGCGATCGATGACACCGTCGATCGTCTCGCCGGTAAGGTGGAGGCCATTCCCGAGTAACGAGAGGCAATCGAAGCCCGCGCGTGCGGGCTTTTTCGCGTGCCCGCGCTACACTGTGCCCGTGCAAGAACGCCTCCAAAAAATCCTGTCGGCCCGTGGCATCGCCAGCCGGCGCAAGGCGGAGGAGTACATCCTCGCGGGCCTCGTGACGGTGAACGGCAAGAAGGCCATTCTTGGCCAAAAAGCGGATCCCGAAGTCGATACCATCGAAGTCGACGGCAAGGTGATGTCGGATCGCGCGGAGATGCTCTATTACGTCATGTACAAGCCCGTGGGCATCGAGACCAGTAACGTGCCCCATGACGTGCCGAAAACCCCTTCTGAGGCCGTGAAAGGCCATCGTGGTGGCAAGCCCTCGCGACGTCCGCCCGTGCAGACGGCGCCGAACGTCCGCGATCTTCTGCCGCCGAATTTACAGGGAAAACTCTACCCCGTCGGACGCCTCGATAAAGACAGCGAAGGCCTCCTTATCCTCACGAACGACGGTCCTCTCGCGTATCGCCTCACGCACCCCAAATTCGATCATGAAAAAGAGTACGAGGTGCAGACGAAAGACGCGATCCACGACAGCTCGCTCGCGAAGATCCGCGGCGGCCTCATGATCGACGGGTCCAAGACGAAGCCGGCCACGATCGAGCGCACGGCGGCGAACGCGTTCCGGATTTCGATCACCGAGGGGCGCAACCGCCAGATCCGCCGCATGTGCTCGAAAGTGGGATCCGAGGTCGTGAAGCTCAAGCGCATCCGCATCACCACGCTGACCGATTCCTCACTGAAGCCCGGGAAACTGCGCCCTTTGACCACCAATGAGAAGGTTGCGTTGCTCAAATCGATAGGCTTATAGTTTCTGCAATGCACGAAACGACTCTCGATGATCGCCTGGCTCGTCTCGATGGCGGGGACGTCTCCTATGCCAACATGGACGCTGCGCTTGCCGTCGTGCAAGGCAACGACGCTGAGTTCGCACGCGTGCATGCGTCGATCCGTCATGCGCTTACCCTCCGCGTCGCGGCCATTGAACGATTGATGGTCGAAAACGCTTCCGAAGGCCCCGACTACCTCCGGTTCATGCAGCGCCACCGTGACCGTTTCGCAGCCGCGGAAGGAGCGGCGGGCCTCGGCTTGGACGCCACCCTCGTCGATGGCAACGGGGCCGGAATAGTCATTCCGGGCTCTTTCGATCGCAACACGCAGACCCTGCGCGACTCGTACCTCGGCGAGGCCTAAAGCGCCTCCCCGAAGGGGCTTTTTTGCGCTATACTAAGGATACACACACATGCAGATCATCCCCCATGGAGCGGCGCTCGAAGTGACGGGTTCCTGTCACGAAGTGCGCATCGCCGGCAAACGCATCCTCCTCGATTGCGGGCTCTTCCAAGGCCACCGCAAAGAGACCGCTGAGAAGAACGCGACGTTCGCGTTCGATCCGTCGAAGGACATCGACGCGATGATCCTCAGCCACGCGCACATGGACCACGTCGGCCGCGTGCCGGTGCTGTGGAAGAGGGGATACCGCGGGCCCATCCACTGCACGTACGCCACGCGCGATTTGGCCGAGGTCATGCTCGCCGACGGCGGCTACATCCAGGAGAAGGACGAGGAGTTTTTCTGCAAGTACCTCAATAAATCGATGATCCAGTGCGACGGCCCGCTCTACACCCAGCGCGACGCCGCCGCCTGCATGGACCTGTTCCAGGGCAAGAACTACAACGAGTGGTTCGAGGTGTGCCAGGGCATCCGCGCGAAGTTCATCGAAGCCGGCCACGTCCTCGGCGCCGCGATGATCGTCATCGAAGCGGAGGAGAACGGGAAGACGCGCCGCCTCGGGTTCACCGGCGACCTCGGCCGCTCGACGCTTCCCATCATCCGCGATCCCGCCGCGATGCCCCCGGTCGAGGTGCTCATCTGCGAATCCACCTACGGCGACCGCCTGCACGGCGACATCACGAAATCGAAGGATAAACTGCGCGACGTCATCGTCAAAACGGCGCAACGGGGAGGCAAAATCCTCATCCCGGCCTTTTCGCTCGAGCGCACGCAGCAGCTGGTCTACGACATGCACTTGCTGTGGGACGCGAAGGAGATCCCGGCCGTGCCGATCATCATCGATTCGCCGTTGGCCTCGAAGGTCACCGAGGTGTTCCAGAAGCATCCGGAGTGTTTCGACGCGGAGATGTTCCGCGACTTCCTCGCCCGCGCGCACAATCCGTTCCATTTCTCGCTCGTGCGCTACACGGAGTCGGCCGAAGAGAGCAAAAACCTCAACGGCAGCCCCGGACCGATGGTCATCATGGCGGGGTCGGGCATGTGCGAGGCGGGGCGCATCCGCCACCACCTGAAGAACGAACTCCACGATGCCCGCAACACGGTGCTCGCGGTCGGGTTCATGGCGAAGGACACGCTCGGGTCCAAGATCGTCGATCCCGCGATCCGCGAGGTGAAGATCTTCGACGAACTCGTGCCCAAAAAGGCCGAAGTGGTCTATATCGACGCGTATTCCGGCCACGCCGATAAAAATGATTTGGACGCGTTCGTCGCGTCGCTCTCCGACGTTTCGACGCTCGTGTTGGTCCACGGCGAGACGACGCAGATGATGCCCTTCGCGGAACGCGCGAGGAAAACGTTGCCCGGCGCGCGCGTGCTCATGCCCGCGCGGCACGAAGCTGTCGACTGCTAAGAGGTCAAACTTTCGCGTCACCCGCAAGCGAACCGCGCATGCGCCCGGAAAACGGCTGCTGTAAGCTTTGCGACCAGCATGGCCGTGCGAGTCACCGCCGGACGAATCACGATCGCCGCCCTCCTGGCGGCGGGGCTTGGTCTGGTCTCGTATACGATGCCCGAAGCTGGCACGGTGCGCCCGACTCAGACGGCCAGCCTGACTTGTCAGACGGGCGTGTATTCGCAAACGGCCAGCGTGAACGTATTCGGTTCGCAACCGACGGACTTTGTGCTGTTGCCGGCTGGCGCTTACATCACGAACGTCACCCCGTCGATGGGGTCGTGGTGCCCGCGCGATTGCTCGAAGTGCAACGGCAGCGCCGGCGGGAAATGCGCCGACGAAGGGGAGCAGGCGGCGTGTGATGCCGGGACGAACGTGGATGTGGCATCCGGCATCAAGTGTGCCCAAGCGTTCATCCCGTGCTACGAGTCCTACGCGTATTTCTACGATGCTTCGGGGCATCAGATCGGCGTGCCTCGAGCCATGTCATTGCAAACAGGAGCGGTATCGGACCCCGGGGTCGTGAAGATCGGTTTCGCCGTCCGCGATAACCCATACAACGACAACTCCGGCATATGTTCTGCGTACGTACAGTACATCATTCCGGGCAGTACGACCTGCACGAGCTCTTCCAGTTCCAGCGCCGGCGGCACCGACGGCGGCACAACCGGCGGCAGCTCCTTGCCGAC
>CAZIQM010000009.1:4536-14120 GCA_964541635.1 uncultured Candidatus Peribacteria bacterium
TTCCAGCGCCGGCGGCACCGACGGCGGCACAACCGGCGGCAGCTCCTTGCCGACCACGTCGTCGCACCCCTCGTCGACTTCCTCTTATAGCGACTCGTCGGATTCCTCCGATTCCTCGTCCTCCGCGCGTTGCGGCGACGGGATTCCGGAGACGTATTCCCCCGGTCCCGACGGCATCACCGGCAACGCGGACGACATGGAGCAGTGCGATGACGGCAACGACGACGATTACGACGAGTGCAAGAACGATTGCACCGTGCCCGCCACGTGCGGCGACGGCATCACCCAGCCCGCCGGTCCGGACGGCTTCCTGACGCCCGAGGCGGACAGGTACGGCGAGGCGTACGCGGCCAGCGACGATGAAGAATGCGACGCCGGGCCCGCGAACGGAAATGTCGATTATCAGAACGGCGGGTGCAAAGCGAACTGCAAGTTGCCGGAATGTTCGAACGGGCGACCGGAGAAGGGCCTCCTGCACGGCGGTACCGAATGGATCGAGGATGCCGTGGCGGATGCAGCCGACGGCGGTTGCCATGAAAAAACCGTCAACGGTCAGGTCGTCCTGTGCGATTTGAATGCGCCCTACATGAAAGGCAAGGAAAGCGAGAGTAACCCGTGCCAATTGGCGGGGCCGGGAGACGGATCGAAATCCGTCGGCGAAACGTGCAGCACGGGCGGTGAATGCGCGGGGAATAGCAACGGATCCGTTCTCTGCATCAACACCTATGGCTCCCAAGGAACCTGCACGCAGGTCATGTCGAGCGATAGCCAGGGTGCGAATCTTCTCGCGCAGGGCGTGGGAGGAGCGCCCGCAGGTCAATTTCCCCAGTGCCCGCCGATACCCGGATGCAACATGATGGTCGGTGATCCCGTCGGGTGCGCGCCGTTCGGCGGTCTCGACAAAGACACCTGCGCGTCCCAAGTCGTGCGCAGGCAATGTCTGCAGGCGACCGCCCAACAGCAATGCGTCAACGGCGTGGTCGTCCCGGTTCCGCTCAATGCCATATGGTCGTGCAGCAACGGCGCTGCTCCGAACCAGCAGTGGATGTGCGGTCCGGCCGGACAGTGGTTCTGTAAGTGCCCGAACGGTCCCATGCCGCCGCTGTGGCAGGAAAACCTGCAGCCGTGTCCGCCTCCCCCGGCCGTGTGTGGCGACAAGCACGTCGATCCCGGCGAGGATTGCGACGACGGCAACCAGGTCGATGACGATGCGTGCAGCAACGCTTGCAAGTTCAACGGCGGCGCGTGCCGCGGCAACGAATGCGACAACCCCGCCGCGATCGCCGCCTGCAAAGCGGACGGCGGCAAGGTGTGCAAGCCCGATAACCAGCTGCCGTGCATCAAGTGCGTGCCGCCGGTCGTTGGTCTGTGCAGTTCGCAAGAACCGAGTTTGCCCAACGAATGCGAAAACGGCGGCAATGCTTTCTGCAAAGCGACCGGGGAGGAGTGCAGCCTGACCGACAAGGTACCGTGCATCGCGTGCATCCCGCCCAACCAGTGCGGCAACGGACGCATCGATCTCGAGCAACCCACGGAGGTCGACCAGGGCTGCAGCGTGACCGGCACGTCCAACCAGTTGTGCATGCCCGAGGGCTTGGTCCCCGATGACTTCGGCATGTTCCAGCCGAGTGACCAGTGCTACCAAGGCGCCCACTGCCAAAACTCGAACGGTAGTTGCAGCTGGGAGATGACGCCCGAATTGCAGCAATGCCTGCAGGAAAACGGCGGCGGCTTGCCCCAGGGATGTTTCTGCCAGGGAGATGTGCTGAATGCCGATTGTCCCGTGCGTTTCTCGCGGAACCCCTGCGAAGGCGGCGGGCCGCTCGGCCGGGCCGAACCCACGCGTTTGGCGGCGCAGATCGTCGTCGATCCTCCCGTCGTGTGTCCCACGGACATCAAGAAGTGTTGCGGTGACGATGGCAGGATCTTCTGGGTCGACCGCGATCCGGTGACGTGCCAGTTCCCCCAGTGCTCCAACGACTTCACGAAGTGCGGCGCGGACTTGACCCAGTGCGTCCAGGCGGGCTGCAACGGTTCGCAATGCGTACCGCTCGGCGAGGTCACCCAGTCTCCGTGGTGCGGCGTCGATCCGAAGGCGGCGTGCTACGCCATGGGAACCTGCGGCAAGAAGCCGGGCGGCGGATGCGGATGGCTGCCGAACGCGGCGTTCGACGAATGCATGAACGACAACACCGCGGGCACGTGCCCGACAGACGCATCGTGCGTCACGCGCGCCGCGTGCGATGATTCGGGCGGCAGCGCGGGCGGCGTGTGCGGCGCGGATGACACGAACGTTTGTTGCTCGGGCGGCGACAACCAGCCCGACGGGCCCGTGGAACAATGCGACGACGGTAACCAGATCGACGGCGACGCCTGCGGCAACGACTGCGAAATCAACTGCACGAAAAACTCGGACTGTCCGGAAGGAGCGTGCGTCAACGGCCAGTGCGTGGACCAGTGCGTGGAGCCGGATCCCGGCGACGGGGGAGCGAACGCGGGAGGCGACGCCGGCAATCCCCCCGCGCAGGGATGCGATGCGGCGTTCCCGCTTTGCCAGGAGAACGATCCGATCGTCGGTATCGATAACCAACCGTGCCCGGCATTCCACCACGTCGAAATGGCTTCGGGCGGTTCCTGCGGTACCACGGGAACGGGCAAGTGCTACCGTTGCATCCCGGACATTTGCGCGGCCGTGCCGATCGACTGCGTCAGCTTCTGCTCCGCGACCCTTTGCACGACGGGTTGCTGCGGCAAGGATCCCGCGACGGGCCAGTGTGGCTGCAACGCCATGCCGAGCCCCCAGGGGTCGCTCCCGACGAACGATTTCCTCTCGCGCTTGATGGCGCAGCAGGTCCCGGGCAGTTTCAGGCTCCTCCCGTAACATGATCAATCGGCGTCCAGGATCGGCGCGCCGGGCAGCGGCCATCGCCGTCGCTCTTCCTTTATATATGCGGCTGGTCGTCCCGATGGCCGCGGCAATCGTCGCCGCGGGCTTCGTGGCCGTCGCTTTCGCCCAAAACGCCAGTCCGTGTCCCGCTACCCATCCTTCCTGCGGCAGCACCGTGGTGGGAGGAGCGCGCGAACAATGCGAAAAAGCCGGGATGCTCTTCGGGTGGTCCCCCGGCAACGAGAATTGCAAGCTGCCGAACGGCGCTGACGGGAAGTGTTATTCCTGCACCGATTACGGCACGTGCCCCGCGAATTACAGTTGCGGCGTCGCCGGGGGTGTCGGCGCGGCGACGTGTCCCGACGGGCAAACCGTCGAGTGGAGCGACTCCGGAACGTTGTGTGCCTACGGGCAGCCCGTGAGGGACGGCGGACGGTGTTACCGTTGCGTGGATCCGGGCACGATAGATCCGCCGCCGATGTGCCCCGTCGGGTGTGCGGCCGACAAGGATTGTGGCGGGGACATCCGCTGCAAGATGGGGCAAAACCCCGACGGTTCGTCCACCGGCGAACCGCTGTGCTGGAAGGATCCCGACAGCAACTTGTGCGTGAAGAAGTGCCTCGTTCCCCGTTGCATCAACAACAAGTGCGAGCTCGCGCCCCCGGCCGAAGGCCAGCCCGGATATCCGTACGTTCCGTGCGAGGGAATGACGTCCTGTCCCGCGGCGCGCTGCGGCGACGGCGTGGTACAGGGGCACGGCGCGGACGGCCAGCCGAGCAATCGCGATCCCGGAACGGGCGGCGATTCGTGCGATCTCGGGCAATCGACCTGCGTGAACGTGCCAGGCGCGACCGCCTGCCAGAACGGCGTCTGCATGCGCACGGTCAACGACCCGATCGTGGGATCGTCCTGCACCTGCAACACCCCTCCGGGCGGAGGCGGCAACACCTGCAATACCGCGGGCACGTCCTGCGCCCAGATCCCGGACGCGCGCGCGTGCAAAGAGCCGTATTGCGTCGACGTGAACGGACGAAGGATCCAAGGCACTTCGTGCTCCTGCACCCCGGCCCCGGGGCAGCTGGACTGCCGCAACGGCTACCGGGATTTGCAGGGCCACGTCAGCCAAACGCCGTCGTGCATCGGCGGGTGGTACATCCAGGCGGCCAACTCCACGTGCAACTGCGTGATCGCGGCCGTTCCCGGCGCGAAAACGTCGTCGACGAACGTCGCGTCGGTCCTGAAAGCCCAGGCCGCGCCGGTCGACGGGGGAGAGGAATGCGATGACGGGAACGCCGTCGCCGGCGACGGATGCGGCGCGACCTGCAAGAAGGAAGTCTGCGGCGACGGCACGGTCCAAGCGAAGGGCGCCGACGGCAAGGAGAACACGCAAGACGACGAGGAATGCGACGACGGGAACATCGACCGCGGCGACGGATGCGACGAGATGTGCAAGAAGGAAAAATGCGGCAACGGCGTGCACGACTACGGCGAGGAGTGCGACAACGGGGACAGGAACTCCGATACGAAGCCCGGCGCGTGCCGCAAGAACTGCATGTTGGCCAAGTGCAACGACGGAGTGGTCGACGTCTGGCCCGACGATTTCGGGCTCGACGAGCAGTGCGACTGCGGGCCGGCCTACGCCAATTTCGACTGGGTGGAGGCCAATAAGCCGGGCACCACGTTGAAGCCTTACTGCAACATCACGGTCGATGGCCACCCGGCCCTGTGCCATGTCGGCAACTGCCAGGCGTTCTACTGCGGCGACGGATTTACCTTCAACGCAGGACTCGACCTTGAATCCGGCACGGAGGACGACGAAATGTGCGACGACGGCGTGTTCAACACCGACGGTCTGCCGCCGGGCGCGGAATGCGAGAACGCGGCGCAGTGCGGCGGGAAACCGTGCATCAACGGCCAGTGCGTCGACCAAAGCTGCGGCGGTCCGACGGATTGCGCGCAAGGGTTGATGTGCATCTTGGGCGTGTGCCGCCCGGGCGGCTGCGCCACGAACGGCGATTGCAAGGCCGGCCAAACGTGCAGCGGCGGCAACTGCAGCAGCTGCACGGTCGATACCGATTGCGCGAGCGGCTTGTGCTACCCCAACGGCGGATGCGCCCCGGTGAGGGATTGCGAAGGCGCCGAATGCACGTCGCCGTTCAGCTCCTACGGTTGCCGGAAGGATTGCAAACCCGCGCGTTGCGGCGACGGCATCGTCGACAAAGCCGCCGGCGAAACCTGCGACGAGGGCGAGAAAATGATGAAGTGCCAAGGTTTCCCGCAGCCGTCGTGCGATTGCGCCATCCCCACCTGGGGATCGCTCAAGGGCGACGGCAAGGAATTCGCGTATTCCTGCTGCGCCGACGGTTCGCGCTGCACGATATGGCCGACCGCCACCTGCCCGGCGAACTGCGGCGTGAAAGCGGATCCGCTGAACGATTGCAATAACGGCCGCCTCGACGCGGGAGAGGAGTGCGACATCACCGACCAGCTGAAACTCTTCCTCTTCCGTCCCAACCGCGACGGCCGCAAGTTGTCGTTCATCGAAGACAACGGCAAGTGGAAAGCGGTTCCCGCGACGATCGAGAAGAAGTACACGGCCATCGACCACGCCCCGGTCGCCCTGGCGTCGCCGGATCGCGCGTGGATCCGCACGCAGACGAATGGCGTCGCCATCACGTACTTCCACCTGTGGGACGTCGTCGCCGAACAGGGTGAAACCTCCCTCCTCACGGGCCGCGTGGGCGTCGATTTCACCGGCAACGAGAAAGATTGGATGGTTCTGGAAACGCCGCTCCGTCCCATGAACAACCTCCCGATCCCGATCAGCGACCTCAACTCCGCTATCGCGGTGGTGACCGGCGACGACGCGAAGCACGAACTGACCCTCGCGCTCTTCCACGCCTCCGGCAGGCGCCTGACCCAGGACGGCGTCATCAAATCGCCCGTGTCGGTCAGTTCCACGAAGGCGATCAGCATCGACGCCCTGGAAATCGAGGTCCGCGCGAGCGCGTCGACCGATCCCAAAGCCTGCGTGGAATGCCTCATCCAGCGCTGCGGCAATAACGTGCTCGAAGAGACCCTGGGCGAAACGTGCGACGACGGCAACGCCGAGAGCGGCGACGGGTGCACCGACAAGTGCGAACTTGAAATCTGCGCAGTGCCGTGATGGACCCGCTTCGCGTGCATCGGCCGAGCCCCCCGTGCTAGGATGCGAGGCAGTATGCTACCCTCCTTCGGGAAGCTCACACGCAGGCAGATCGCCACGCTGACGCTCGCTGCTGCCGTGGTGACCGCGGGCGTGTACCAGGCCGGTTCGCGGTTGGCGCAGGTGGGGGTGGGGGCGGACTTGTGCATCGAGGCGATGGGGCCGTTTTTCCCCGAACTTCCCAGCCGCATCGACTCCGGTTCTTCCGGCTCGTTCCGCAAGGAAGGGCTCGCGGCTTTCCCCGACGGCAAGCATTTCCTGAAGAGCGTCGGCGGCAACGAACTCTACCTCTACTCCGTCGACGCCTCGGGCGTCGTCCGCCGCCTGTCCCAAGTCGCGGGCGGACCGTACAAGCACGTCAATGTCGCGGTCCTCGACGATGAGAAGTTCGTCATCGCCTACACCAGCGGCACGAAGGGCTACGCGCGCGTCGGCCAGCTGACCGGCGACCAGGTCGCCATGGGCGTCCAGAAGGAATTCACGGATGTGCCCCAAGCCTACGAAAACCGCATCGTCTACGCGATCGACCGCATGACGCCGACGAAGTTCGTCGTCGTGACCGACGTGCCCGCCACGGAGCCGAGTCCGCTGCAGGCCATCGTCGGCCAGGTGAGCGGCACGGACGTGCAGTGGCAAACCCAACGCACGGTCGTCCCGGAGCGGTATGATCCGCGGTCCACGGGCGCTTCCTTCGACGTCGCCGGCTACGGCGCGAACGATTTCATCGTGGCGTTCGCCGACGCGTCCGGCGGCACGTACGCCCGCGCGAAGGTCACCGCCACCAGTCTGTCTTTCCGCGCCGGCCACACGCTCGGCGCCAACGTGCGGTCGGTCGACCTCGCTTCGACTTTCGGCACGCCGCGCGTCGTCTTGGGGTACGGAAGCCGGGCGGACACGATCTGGCGCGTCCAGGCGGGCGAAATCACCATCACGTCGAGCAACGAGCAATTCGGGCCCATCAACGTCGAGTCCGTCACGTCCTTGAACGCGGTCGCCGTGTCGTGGATCAACGACGACACCTACGTGGTCGGGCTCAGCGACGGCAAGGGGGTGTATCTCCACCAAGGAACACACGGCGGATCGTCCGTCGCGCAGCGCATCTACGTCAGTGACGATGACGACGTCGTCATGATCGCGGTGTCCGGCAGCGCCGGTGCGCCCGGTCGAGCGGTGATCGCGCAATCCACGGCCGACCAGGCCACGGCGGGCATCACGGCCACGTACTGTCCCGCGTGCGGCAACGGAAAGCAGGAGGTGGGGGAGCAGTGCGACGACGGCAACCAGGTGAACGACGACCAGTGTTCGAACTCGTGTGAGTCGCCGACGTGCGACGACGGCATCGTCCAGATCGGGGAAGTCTGCAACGAGGACGTCCCCATGGACGACGAACCGATCTGTGATCCGCGCTTCTGCGGCAACGACCAAATGGATCCCGGCGAGCAGTGCGACGACGGAAACAACCTCGACGGCGACGAGTGCGATCCGCTGTGCAGGGTCACCTGCGACGATGACGCGGATTGCCCGTCCGGCGAGTGCGCGGGTGGCGTGTGTGTGGAATTGTGCGGCAACGGCGTGGTCGATCCGCCGATCTGCGTCAGCGACGGCGGGGGCCTCGATTGCCCTCCCCCGAACCCCAACGACATCAAGATGGTCTACTTGCCCGGCGACGTCTTCGCCACCGGCCACGCGAACGGCGACCTGAACAAGGACGGCAAGATCGACATCGTCGTCGGGTACTACATGGGCAACGGGACGAAGAGCGCCCAGGGTTCCTACAACGGCATCATCGAAGCGTACATCAACCAGGGTAATGGCACCTTCGCCGCCAAGAAGTTCGTCGCCAACTTCCAGTGGAACGACGGCGGCGGCCAGCGCGGTCTCGACATCGTCGACGCTGACAACGACGGCGACGGTGACGTCGTCGTCTACGACGCCAATGCGCAGGGGATCGCGGTCTACCGCAACGACAACCTCACGTTCACGAAATCCCACACCATCCCCGACTATTTCGCGTTCTACCTTTCGCACGGCGACGTGAACAAGGACGGCGATCCCGAGCTCGGCCTCGTCGGGTTTAAGCTCAGGGTGAGCGGCACGTACGAAAACAGCGTGTTCAAGGGCGCGAACGCCACGACGTTCGCGACGCCCCCGACGCTCCTCAGCGGCAGCACGGGGTACGACACCATGCGCTTCGCCGACATGGATAACGACGGCGACCAAGACCTTGTGATCTCCACGGCGTCCACGGTGAGTGGCTCGTTCGGCTACCGCCTCAGCACGTTCCTCAGCAACGGCGACGGCACGTTCTCGGAACCCGTCACGATGTTCGAGCGCGGCGCCAACCCGAACGTACTCTCCATGTCGATCGGCGACGCGAACGGCGACGGCAAAAAGGACGTCGCCCTCGGCGAAAACGGCAATACCATCGTCGTTGTCCTCGGCGACGGCCGCGGCGGAGCGCTGAGCAACGCGGTGATCAACACGCCCTTCCACACGCGGTTCGTCGCCTTCGCGGATCCTTCGGCCGACGGCAAGCTCGACCTCGTCTTCACGCCGGGCCTCGGTACCGAAGGGAAGAACATTTGGATGATGAAGGGTTCCGGCGACGGCCTCTCCTACGACGTGCCGGAACGGGTCGTCACCGTGTCGCCCCCGGCGTCCGGCCGGCCGCCGTTCACGTGGAACAGCAGCTACTACTACAACTACGACCTGAAATCGGCCGACTACGACGGCGACGGCCGCTTGGACCTGTCGGTGACGCACGCACTGTCCAGCGACGGCGCGTCCGTGATCCTCTTCCGTTCGTCCATCGACGGATGCACGCAGATCCCGCCCGTCATCACCTGTTCGCAACCCGAAGAGTGCGACGACGGTTCCTTGAACGGCCAACCCGGCAAGTGCACGCGGCGCTGCACGCTGTGCGGCAACGGCGTCATCGATACCGTGAACAACGTCACCGAAGCATGCGATGACGGCGATCAGAACGGCGAGTCCGGTTCGACCTGTTCGTTGCGTTGCACCCGCATCGAAAACGACCGCCTCGGCTGCGTCGGCAAGAACCAATGCGGCCTCGTTCCGGTGTCCTCCGATGCCCCCGTCTGCCAAAACGCCGCGGACTGTCCGTGCAATCCCGCGGATCCCACCTGCAACCCCACCCATCCCGGTTGCGTGGACAACGCCTGCGTCCCGACGACGGATCCGTTCGCCGAATTCTGCGACACCAACGCGGATTGCGCCCCGTGCCCCCCATCCAACCCCAACTGCCACGAACAGTGCAGCCCCCAACTCCTGCAGTGCGTCGCGACCCCGGCCGGTTCCTGCACGGATGCGGAGTGCGCGGACCAGCACTTCACCTGCGTGAACCAGGCATGCACGATCCTCCCCGGACCCCAGGGGACAGATCCCGTGTGCACGTCGTCGTCGCAATGCCCGCCCGCCGACCGCCTCGGCTGCGTCGGCAAGAACCAATGCGGCCTCGTTCCGGTGTCCTCC
>CAZIQM010000009.1:14220-28005 GCA_964541635.1 uncultured Candidatus Peribacteria bacterium
GTGAACCAGGCATGCACGATCCTCCCCGGACCCCAGGGGACAGATCCCGTGTGCAACGTGTTCAGTGATTGCGCACGCTGCGGCAACGGCGTCACAGAACCGGATCTCGGCGAACAATGCGACGACGGCAACCAGGTGAATGACGACCTATGCACGAACACCTGCAAGCGTTACTGCGTCGACGACAGAGTGTGCCCCTGCGATGAAGGGACGCACGAATGCACCGGCTCCTGCGGCGACCAGCGCGTGGACATCGGCGAAGCGTGCGACGAAGGACAAAACAACCGCATCCAGCCCCCGGAGCTCCTGAAGGATTGGTACTGCAAGGCGCTCTCGTGCACGATTTCCAGCTGCTTCGACAACGGCGACAACGACCACGACCAGTTCACCGATAACCTCGATCCGGGTTGCTGGAGGTACGACCTCTCCGCCCTTCGTCCGAAGCGAGGAGGCATCCTCGGGTTCCTTTTGGCGCAGAACACGATCATCACCCCGGTGGAACCGCAGGAATTCCTCGCCGGCAAAGATGACGAAGCATGCCCGCTCGAGATGGTCGACATGGGCGCCTTCTGCGCCACGACCTGCGACCCCGGCGACATTTGCCCGAACGGCGACATTTGCCCGGAGAACGGCATTTGCCCGCCCGTGTGCGGCAACAGCATCATCGATACCGACCTCGGCGAAGAGTGCGACGACGGCAACCTGGATAACGACGACGCGTGCACCAACCAGTGCCGACTCCCGCCCTGCACGGGCCAGAACTGCCCGCGTTGCGGCGACGGCGTCTACCAGCCCGAACTCGGCGAGCAGTGCGACGGCTCCGATCCGCCGGCGACCGTCGCGCAGGGATGCACCCAGAACTGCCGGTTGAAGTGCGTCAAAGACGACCAATGCCCCGGCACCTGCGACGAGGAAGCGGGATTGTGCGTGCCGGCGCAGTGCGGCGACGGCGAGGTGAACCAGCCGTGGGAGCGCTGTGACGACGGCGACATCAACAACGACAACGAGTGCAACAACGCGTGCCAGCAGACGTGCAACGAGGATCCCGATTGCGACTCGGGCCGATGCGATAAGGCGCAGGAAATCTGTTACCCGACCTGCGGCAACCTCCACATCGACCCCGGCGAATCCTGCGACGACGGCAACCTGATCGACAACGACGCCTGCACCAACGCGTGCCAGTTCCACTGCGTGGACGATTCCACGTGCGACTGCGACGAGACAATCCAGCAGTGCCGCCCCATGTGCGGCAACGGCCGCATCGACCTCGGGGAAGGATGCGACGACGGCAACCGCGTCGACCGCGATGAGTGCAGCAACCGTTGCCAGGTGCGCTGCCGCCCGGGAACCATGTGCCCCGATAGCCAAGCGTGTCCCCAGAACGGCGAGTGCCCGCCGCCCGGTTTCTGCGGCGACGGCCTCGTGGACGGCTTCACCGAGCAGTGCGACGACGGCAACCACATCGACACGGACAACTGCACCAACGATTGCCACGCCCGTTGCGCGCAGAACCTCGAATGCCCCAACGGCCTGCTGTGCGTGGGGGAGGAGTGCACCGAATGCACCAACAGCCTCCAGTGCGACGCCGGATTCTGCGTCGACGGCCATTGCCGCCAAGCGCTGCCGATCTGCGGCAACGGCACGGTGGAACCGGGCGAAGTATGCGACGACGCCAACGCCGACGACGCCGACGGGTGCACAGCAACGTGTTCGTTCCCGATCGGGCACGCGTGCGTCGCGTCGGCGCAGTGCCAGACGCGCCTGTGCCAAAACAGCGTGTGCCTGCCGTGCAAAAGCGAAGGGCAATGCGGTTCGGGTTTGCGCTGCAGCGAAGGCAACTGCCTCTTCGGCGGCCTGCAGTGCGGCGACGGCACGGTGCAGGCGGGCGAAGTGTGCGACGACGGCAACTTGATCGAACAGGACCAGTGCACGAGCGCGTGTCTCCTCGCCTTCGGCGAATCCTGCGGCCACGCCTCGGAATGCGCCAGCGCGATTTGCTCGGGCGGTTCCTGCACCCCCTGCCGCGCCGACGCCGAGTGTTCCGGCGGCACCCGCTGCGCCATCGGCATGTGCCTTACGAACGCCCAAATGGCGCTTATCCCCAACATTTGCGGCAACGGCATGCTGGAAGCCGACGAGGAGTGCGATGACGGCAACAACAACTTCGGCGACGGCTGCACGCCGGGCTGCTACGAAGGCAACGCGCCCACGCGCATCGAGGTCGCCGCCAACATGACGGTCCAAATGCCCTTCGGCGCGGAGGGCGGCGAAGGGTCCGGAGGGGCGTACGGCCAGAACGATCCGCGGCTGCACGGCGGGGCGGGGGACAACCTCAGCAACTCGGGTCCCACCACGGTCGCCGTCATGGCCGCCGGAGCGGCGGCGGGGGCAGCGTGGATGCGCCGCCGGTTCGGCAAGAAGCGTTGACGTTTAGGCCAGCCGATGCCGCGAAGCGCTGTAAGTAGCGCCTCCGCGGGTGCTATGCTGGCCCGGAATGCTCGTGCGCTACGCCCTTGGCTTCCTGAGCGCCGCCGCCATCGCGTTGGTGGTTTTCACCGTGCAACCCGGGTCCAGGAGTTTTCGGGATTTCGCGCTTGTCGGGAATCTTTCCGTTTCTACGAATATTTCCACCGCTCTTTCGACCCCTCCGTCGTCCCCGCCCTCGTCGGGTTCCTCCAGTTCGTCGACCTCGCCGTGCTGGGGCTACGGCGACAGTTGCGTCTCCAACCCCGGCGGGTGCTGCGCGGCATCATCGCTCGCGTGCAAGATCGCGGGGAGCCAGATGCTCTGTTTGCCCGCCACGTGCTCCATGGATTACGTGACCTGCATGTTCGATTTCGAATGTTGCAGCGGCGCGTGCAATGCCAATCAATGCGGTTCATCGAGCAGCAGTGAATCCAGCGATTTCTCGTTGCCCAGCGAATACTGCGGCGACGGCATCACGCAGGCGTCCCTCGGCGAACAGTGCGACGACGGGAACGGCAGCGATGACGATTCTTGCACCATCACCTGTCAAAACACGTACTGCGGGGACTACATCGTCCAGAACGACGATAACCCCTTCGACGACGAGGATTGCGACGACGGTCCTCAAGACACCTCGCTCTGCGACTACGACGGCGGCGACCGCGCCGACCAGGGGTGTTCGGAAGCGAAATGCGGCGACGGGTACAAAAACCTCGCGGCGGGGGAGCAGTGCGACGATAGCAACGTGACCGACGGCGACGGCTGCGACGACAACTGCCAGATCGAGTACGCCTGCGGCGACGGTAACGTCGGCGGGCCGGAACAGTGCGACGACCACAACACGAACTCCGGCGACGGTTGCGATTCCTCGTGCAACTACGAAGCGTGCACGGGATGTTCGTTGGCCGGCGCCGACGCCGCGAAATGCGCGGAAATCCCCCAATGCATCTTCGATGACGGCAACACGCTGCTTAAGTTTTTCACCTTCGGGTTCGCCGGTAATCCGTCGTGCAAGCAGGCGACGTCCTGCCAAACGGATCCCGTGGGCGTCTGTTGTCCCGATCCCGAGGACCCGGATCCGACCCACGTGTGCGGCGCACCCGTCCCGAAGAGCCAGTGCGAGACGACTGATCCGTTCTTCACGGCTACCTGGAAGGAGTCGCCCCAGAACACGTGCGCTTCGTGCACGCCGAAAAGTTCGTCGTCCTCGTCGAGTTCCGAGTCGTCGTCTTCATCCGCGAGCACGGGCACATGCTGCTACATGAAGCGCAATTCGACGACGGGAAACTACGAACAAATCACGGAGGCGGTTCCCTCCGAGGTCCTGCATGCCCCGTCGTGGTGCGGTTCGATCTACAAAGGCGTCTTCAACCCCGATCCGGTGCCCGATCCGTTGAAGTGCCCCGACAAGATCGACCTGAAGGTCACGAAGACCGGTCCGGGTGAGACGCTGGTGGAGCCTCTCGATGAGCTCGACTACGTAATCACGGTCACCCTCGAGTCAGGGGAGCTTCCGTCCGACGCCGTGGCAAAGGTCCTGGATAGCGTTCCCTTCGGCCTCGAGCCGGTCGGTTTGCCGACGACGGAACAGTCTGGCAAATGCAGCTGGCCCGGCGGTACCGGCATTTCGTTCGTCACGTGTCTTGCGCCGGGTGGCGTCGCAACGTTCAACTTGAAGTTCAAAGTGAAAGGAGACGGTTGCCCGAACACGGGCATGCTCCCGAACAGCGCCATCGTGTACGCGCCCGCGGGGTACTACGACGACAACGTCAGCAACGACATCGGCTTCGCCTCGAGCACCACGCTCAAGTGCCCGACCGGCCAGGGCGTCTGTTGCGAATACACGTACGGGCAAGCGACGGCGCAGTGCAAATACCCCGTCACGGGCAGTCAGTGCACGGGCATCAACAAAGAGTTCAAGGCAGGGGAGACCGACTGCGACAAAGCCAACGTGTGCCCGCCGAAGCCGGTCGGAACATGCTGCAACGCGGCGAACTATCCGACGTCGATTTCCTGCACGAAACAGAAAACGAAAGCACAATGCACGGGTAGCACGGAGGAATGGGTCGAAGATACCAAGAACGACCACGCCGGGAAGACCTGCAACGAAATCTGCGATGAATCGTATTCCGTGACGACCTGCTGTTTCGCCGACCCGACGCAGTGCAAGATGAACATCACCCAATCGTCGTGTGAGGCGTTGGGCGGGAATCCCCAAGGACTGGGCGTGAACGATTGTTCCCAGTGCAAACCCGTCGGCGCCTGCTGCACGGTATCGCCCACCTACAGCTGCAGCGAGAACAAACAGGCGTCCGAATGCACGAGCGGCACGTTCATCAATGGCAAATCGTGCACGTGGTGCCAGTACGAAGTCGGCGTGTGTTGCGGCGCGAAGGGGCAGTCGAAGGAGAACGTGAGCAAAGACGCCTGCACCGCCCTCTCGGACTTCGCCCCCGCGCAGTGGTACGCGAACAAGGACGCGGCGTACTGTCCCCAGACGGGCGCCTGCTGCGATCCCACCTCGGCCACGGGCTGTAGCGAGATCACGCAGGACGCGTGTTACAAGATCCCGAACGGGTCGTTCCAGGGTGTGGGCAAAAAGTGCAGCGATCCGGGTTTGTCGTGTACGAAGATGGGCGCCTGCTGCGAAGCGGGCAAGACGTGCAAGCAGTCGACGCAGAGCCAGTGCCCCTCGCCGGCGCATTGGAGCGAAGGGAAGACGTGCGAAGAAGCCTGCCCGACCGGCATGTGCTGTTATCTCGACGGCGACACCCCGAAGAACACCTGCGGCGTGAATTCGCTCGCGTGCGATAAGTTGTCCGGTTCCTTCAACGCGGGTCCTTCGTGCACCGCAGCCACGTGCAAGCGCTACTACTGTTACCAAGGTGCCTACGAAGCGACCAAGTCCTGCCACGCGCTGGAATGGGCTCCGGGCATGAATCCGCCAGTGGAAGGAGCGATCGCGTATAATGACAAAACGTCCTGCGACCTCGGCCAGTGCAATCCGTCGGCCCCGAAGGGCGCGTGCTGTGCGACGTCCGGCACCTGCACCGACGACGTGACGAGTGACGCATGCAGCGGCGACTGGAAAGAGGGGAAGGCTTGCGACGAGGCCAACCTGTGCGGGTCCACCGCCAAAGCCGCGTGTTGCTCGGCATCGGGCAAGTGTTCGCTCACCACGGCCGCCGCGTGCACCGGTACCAGCAAGTTCCATCCCGACGTGCCGCAATGTTCGCCCGTCGTGTGCGGGCAGGTCGTGTGTTGCGCGCCCCCGAACGTCCCCGGCGTGACGAAGATGTGCCAAGTCGTGAACACCACGCAGTGCAAGAACATGGGCGGCACGGTGAAGACGGGTCTCAGTACGATCTCGTGCGACGGAAACCCCTGCGACCTCGGCGCGTGCTGCTCGCCCGACGGCAACCAGTGTGTCCTTTCCACGTCGTCCTCGTGCTCGACCGCCAGCGGCAAGTCGTACCACGCCGGCACGACGTGCAACATGGTCGATTGCACCAAACCCGCGCAGCAGTGTTGCCAGGTCGATGCGAGCGGCAACGCCGTGCAATGCGCGAACGCCGTCGACGCGTCGAAATGCCTGACGTCCCTGAAGCCCGAGGGGCAGAACTGCGGCGGTGAATGCGCCCAGCAGCTCTACTGCTGCACCGACGAAACGACGCCCTTGTGCAAGAGCGTCACGGACGCGGGCGGTCCGTCGAAATGCAAGGCCGGCACATTCACCACCGGCAGCGCTTGCGCCTTCAAGTGTCCCGCGCCGGAGGACAAGAAGTACTGCTGCAACGCCGCGACGAAAGGCTGCGACGAAACCACGGCGGCCACCTGCCCCGGCGGCGGCACGCCCATGGACGAATCGTCGTGCAAGAACCAACCGGCGTGCAAGGAAGAGCCCAAGAAGTACTGCTGCGACGCCGCGACGGGCAAATGCGGCGTGGCCACGGGTGCTACGTGCACGGGCGGGCAGACGCCGTCTGAAGACGAAACCGCCTGCAACCTCGCGTGCGCGGTCGCCAAGAAGTACTGCTGCACGCCCTCGGATTCGAGCATGGACGCGCCGTCGAAGTGCGTCGAAAAAACGACGAGCACGGTGTGCGCGGGCGGCACGTACGTGAACGATTCGTGCGGCGGCGCGTGCTCGACGACGCCCAAGCGCAACTGGTGCTGCACCAACGTGAATACCAACACCTGCGCCGCGAAGACCGAGGGCGTCGATTGTTCCCAGAAGAGCGCGGCCGGTTACTACACGCAGGGCTTCTGCATCTCGCAGTGCGAGCCCGACCCGCCGACGTGCGCCGCAGCGGGTGAGAGCTGCACCGCCAGCAAGCCGTGCTGCAACACGGCCGATTACCAGTGCGTCGGCGGCACGTGCAAAGCCAAGACCGTCGCGTGCTGCGCGTCGAACTACGCGTGTTTCGTTCGCATCGGCACGACGTGCCCCTCGGGTGAAAAGCCGATCGCGGGCAATCCGGCGGCATGCCCGGCCGCGTCGACCAAACCGTGCGGCGAACCGCCGGTGACCGAAAAGACATTCGCGTGTTGCGACGGGCCTCTCTGCACCGAGAAAACGAAAGCGGACTGCGAAAAGGCGGGCTACAAATCCCGCAGCGAAACGTCGTGCACGGCCAACTTGTGTAACCAGCCCGAGAAGCCGATCACGTGCTGCACGAACGCTGGACGTTCCTGCAAAGAGGTGACCGCCTCGACGTGTTCGTCGCTTGGCGGCGTGCCTTCGAAGTCCGGCGCCGCGAAGTGCGCGATCGACACGTGCCCCGCCGCCGTCGAAGGCGCGTGCTGCTTGCGCGATTCGACGACGAATACCTTCAAGTGCTCGCCGACGATGACGAAGGAGGTGTGCGGTTCGAGCGTCGGGGGACAGTGGCTCAACCAATGCAATGAGAACACGTGCAAGGACACGCCCGTCAGCATGTGCGATGAATCGAAGGGGTGCTACGCGATGAACCAGGATGGCACGTGCCCGGTGGATCCCGATGAATTCGCCGCCGCCCCGCGATCGTGGTGGGCGCGATTGACCGGCTGGCTCACGGGATCGTCCACGAAGGCGATGCTGGTGCCGTCGACGGGCGGCTGCTGCTGTCGCTCGACCGGCGGTAGCAGTTCCAACGGCGGATCGTCTTCGCCGCCGGTCGCGTCGTCCTCGGTTCCTCCCGTCCCCACCTCGTCCTCGAAACCCTCCACGCCGCTCACGTGCGACAAGTGCAGCGACGTGAAAGTCCTGAGTTCGTGCACGTCGCCGTGCTCCTGGAACGGCGGCTTCAGCCTGCTCTCCATCCAGCTCTGGGGCGGATCCTGCCAAAAGGGCCCGCAGTGCCCCGGCGGGAATATCGGCGGGGACAGCGGCGCGAACGGTGGCGACGGCCAATCGTCGCGTCCGCCCGTGTCGTCGCCGCGGCCGTCGTCGTCGGTTCCCGCGTCTTCCTCCAAGCCCCCGGTGTCTTCGACGCCCGGTTCGTCGTCCGTGCCCGTCGCGTCTTCGTCCGTGCCGACGTCGTCCCATCCTTCGTCCGTGTCATCCTCGACCTCGACCAGCAGCATGTCCTCGCGGTCGAAGCGCAAAGTGGTTTCCATCGGGTTCAGCTACGTCGTCGCGTGCCCGCACGGCTTCATCCGCAACGTCGCGGGCGTCTGCACGGAGCTCATCACGTGCCCGGCCGGCGCCAGCAGGCCTGAAATCATCAACTACTGCACCAAAACGGAATGCACCGACAGTTCGAACCGCGCGGCGTGCGAAGCCGGCTGCGTGTGCGGCTGCTCCGCGGACCTCGGCACCGACACCACCAAGCGCGAAGCCGCGTCGACCTGCGTCCGCGATTGCCAAGCACACGGTAACGAGATCTGCGGTCCCGTTCCTACGGCCAATTGCTGCAGGGGATCGTGCATTGATAAGAAATGCGGAAGTGGGAGCGGGAACTGATCTCTCTTTGTGCATAGCGGGTATCGATCCGTCAGCGTCGGCCTTCGTCGTGCACGCGCTCCATCGATCGTCGGATGACGGTCGCGGAACGTCATGTCGATGCAACTAGGTCACGTTCGATATTCGCGCGTGTCGTTGCAGCGCACGGCGAAGTGACCGATCACGAAGAGTGGCGCCGCACCAAACGACGCCGTCCGCACATGCCGAAGAGCAACGGGGAGGGGAGCGATGGCTCCGTCGACCCGATGCTCAGCGCATCGCCTTGATCGTCGCGTTGATGTACTCGACGGTGTTGAGGCCGGTGGCCATGCGGTTCTCACCGGTCGCGTTATTGTGCACCACGTAGCTCGGGGAGACTTTCACGTTGGCGTCGAGCGAGGCGTCCTGCCCCTGGCCGATCACGCGCGGGCGACCGAGATGGTCGTTCATGCACGCGTCGAAGTCGGCTCGCTTGGCACCCACCGCTTCCGCCGTGGCGCCGAGGCTGTTGACCGTGAGGTCCGACTGGGCGAACGCGACATCGAAAAATGCCCAGAAACCCTTGTTTCCGAGCTGTTTGAAGACGCACTCCGCGGCCTCGCCGGGCGTGAAATCCGCTTGGCTCATCGGGAAGTGCCGGTAGACCCACTGCACCTGTCCGTTGCTCGCGTCGACGATCTTCTTCGCTTCCGGGTGGAACAGCGCGGCATACTTGTTGCCGAAGTTCGAGTACTCCACGATCGCGATCGGCGCTGTCGGCGAACCGTACACGTGGTCCTTGTCGTCGAAGGGCTTCAGCACGATCGAGGGATCGGCCGTGGGCAGGTCCTTGTCGCCCGTGTAGTCGGCGACCTGGTCCATGCTCGTGATATCGGGCGTCTCGATCGATTCTTCTTCCGTCGCGATCGGCGCCGCTCCTTGCCACAGCGTGTTGTAGACGAGCCATCCGAGCGCGGCGATGACGCCGAGGACGATGACGAAGAGGACGATTGTCTTCAGGCGGTGCGGGCGCTGCTCGGTTGTTTGCGCGCCCTGTTGAGGCGTATCCATGGCGATCAGAGTACCGCAGGTTTTCCGGGCACCGCCAGGAGCTTCTGCTTGACGCGTGTCGGTAGTTTGCTGCTCTGCAAACAAAAAACAGTTGTCCGTTTCCGCAAGGGTTTCGCGCGTGATAGATGCGCGAATCTTCTGGTAGTCTTCAGCCAATCCCATGGTTGCCCGAGCGTCCATCGGCCGCGTTGTCCTGACGCTGTTCGTGCTCGGCTGCATCGCGCTCGTCGCGGTCGTGTTCGTGCGGTCCACGCGCGGCCAGTTGCGCGGCCAAGCGAGCAGCCCGTTCGAGAACGCGGCGTGCACCACGATCGGCAACGTTACCGCGTGCAAATGCACGTACAGCAGCGCCGGCGGCGAAGATCTTCCGACGGACGACATTTGGTGCTGCATCGCCAAGCAGAAGGGTCTTCTTGATGCCTACAAGACCGCGACGGAATGCACGGGCGACGGCTGTCCGAACGCTTCCGACGCGCTGGCGGCCTACGAGGGTTTCAACAACGACTACCTCACAAACTGCGGCGGGAAGGATCCGAACGTCGATGAGGCGTGCAAGGCTTGGCTCGACGGGCCCAACGGTTGTCCCACGATGACTTGCCAATCGTGCGACTACCAGATCGAGATCGCGGTTCGCGGCAATTCGTCGTCTTCACAAAGCAACAGCTCGTCCTCGGACTCTTCGTCCTCCTCTTCATCGTCGTACGTGCCCGATCCCACGGGTTGTTACGTGTGTAACAAGGAATCGCACCAGTGCGGTATCGTGCCCCGCCCGTACGGATACCAGTGTTCCCAGGGCAACGGCGAATTCTCGCTTGGCGAAGGTTTCGAATGCTCCGAGTACTGCGCCGCCTCCAGCTCGTCGTCCAGCTCGAGTTCCAGTTCAAGCTCAAGCTCAAGCAAGAAGAAGAAGGTGTCGATCGGTTTCACGGCCGAGGCCCAGTATTGCTGTCTCTTCGGCGGTAGCGTCGAAGGACGCGCCATCGCGTGCACCGACGCGGCCGGGAACGGGGCGAAGATCATGCCCCACCTGTGCGTGAACGCGAAGGACGGAACGAAGGGTTCCACGTACGGCGACGAAGCGACGTGCCGGAACTCCTGCCAATGGTGCGGCGATGCCATCCAACAGGCCGGAGAGATGTGCGACGACGGCCAAGCGAACACGGACGATCCGTATGCCAAGGCGATTGCCCGTCGGGAAGGCATCGCCGCGGGAAACGCGGTGAACATTCCCTCGAATGTCGGCGACGCGAAGGAAGAGTTGCCCGGCGGCTGGAAGGTGGTCGATCCGAAAAATATTCCGGCGGGCGCCCAGACGCTGGTAAAAGACGGCGTCACGTACGTCTTGGAGGAGGGGGAGATGAAGTTCAGTACCGCCTGGCTGACGAAAATGGAAGCCGGCAGCTGCACGTCGTCGTGCAATCTCGCGAAGTGCGCCGAGCTGAAGAAGACCGTCAACGGCGACGCGTCGAAGGATCCCAACTCCTGGATGTGTTTGCGCATGGATAACTGCAAGGGATGGCTCCCCGCCGACCAGAATGGCAACGTAAAGCCGAAGTACGACTGTCCGTGGATGCCCGGTCGCAACGTGACGGGTCCGGCCACCGGCCGCACCGACAACGCCGACCCCGCGGCGCAGGCGGCTCCGCCCGCGAACGGCGGCCCGCAGGCCGCGTTGCCCGGGGAGGAATTTTTTTTTGATGCAGCAAACGAAGGCGATCCCTTGGCCGCGAGCGTGCTGACGGCGGTCGTCGACGATCTCCCCAAAGCGCCGCCGGCCCCCAAAGCGTGTTATGACTTCGCGGATGACGAGTATCTCGAGACGCAGCCCCGCGCGAAGTGCAGCGGGTACTACGTCCCGATGTGCGCCGCCCTCGAGGGCGTATCGGGCAAATACTGCTACTACACCACGCGCATGCTCAGGCCCGATGAATTTCCTGATGCAGCCGCATTCCCGGGCGGGGATATCATCGATTGTCCGGGGGCGATCAAAGATAAAACAAAATGCCTCCTTTTTTGGCGATGCACGTTCCCGCGTTGCGGCAAGGACGTCACGACCGGCATCCAAATGAACTGCGTCGGTGCGTGTTGGATGGCCAACGGTTCCACGAACTGCAGCGATAAGACCTGCTCCGTTCCCCGCCCGTCGAATCGAGCGAACAGGCAAGGCGTCGGGAACCAGGGTCGCGCGCCGGATCCCCCGGGTGGCGGCGGGGGTGGTGGCCTGCCCGGCGGCAACGGCGGCGGAAACGCGAACGGTCCCAGTCCCGCGCCTTCGCCGAGCCCTTCGCCGTCCCCGAGCCCTTCGCCTTCGCCCTCTCCCTCTCCTTCCCCGAGCCCCTCGCCCTCTCCGTCGCCGCGTCCGTCGTCGAGCTCCAGTCGCAGTAGCTCCAGCAGCTCGTCGAGCAAGACGTACCTCTGCCCCGTCGACGCTGACGGCAACCCGAACGCGTGCATCGTCGATCAGGACAGCCGTCCCGGTCCCGACGGCGTGTACTTCTGTCTGACCGATCCGGATGGCCCCAAGGACTGCGTGAGCCTCCCGGGCGATCCTTCGCTCATCGGCCCCCAGGTATGCCGCAAATGCGTGCCGTTCGGCAGTTCTTCGAGCAGCAGCTCGTCGTCCGCGAACCTGTGCGGCAACAAAATCTTCGACGAAGGCGAAGAATGCGGCGAGCCGGGTCTCAGCTGCACGGGCGGCGCGACCTGCAAGAGCTGCATCTGCGCGCTCTGCGGCGACAACAGCGTGGATCCCGGAGAGCAGTGCGACGACGGCAACAACGCCGACAACGACGGCTGCACCAAGGCGTGCAAGATCGAGAAGTGCGGCGACAAGATTGTCCAGAAGCCCGGCGAACAGTGCGACAACGGTTCCAAGTGCAACGTGAACGCGGCCATCTCCTGCACGCAGGATACCGATTGCCGCGTGTGCAAAACGGTCTCGGGCGCCACGGCCAAGCGTTGCGGCGGGGGAGCCTTCGGCAAACTCTGCAACGTCGACAGCGATTGCGAGAGCGAAACGCAGATCCTGTGTGAATACGACGATGCCAACGAGGCGTGCACCGACCAGTGCCAGCTGTCATCCGGAGGCTCGTCTTCGAGCATGAGCGCCTCTTCTCGCAGCAGCTCGAGCTCGTCCGCGAATCTTTGCGGCAACAAACTCGTCGACGACGGCGAGGAATGCGGCGAGCCGGGACTGACCTGCGACTTCGGCGCCATTTGCAACACGAAGGATTGCACCTGCGCCATCTGCGGCGACGGCGTCCAACAGTCCGGCGAACAGTGCGAGGACGGCAACAACGCCGACAACGACGGTTGCAGCAAAGCCTGCAAGATCGAAAAATGCGGCGACGGCATCAAGCAAACGGGCGAAACCTGCGATCCCGGTTCGACCTGCAGCACGAACGGCTCCTTGAAGTGCGTCTTCGACGCCGATTGCCGCATATGCAAGGTCGGCCCCGGCGGCGGCCCCAAGCGCTGCGGTGCGGGAACGTCGGGCAAACTCTGCAACACGGACGCCGATTGCACGAACGAAGCTTCCATCACCTGCAATTTCACCAACGACAACAAGTGTTCCACCAGCTGCCAGACCACCTCCGCCGCCAGCAGCTCCAGCACGAGCTCCGCCGGCAGCAACTCGTCGGGTAGCAACGCCTGCGGGAACGGCCGCCTGGACGAAGGGGAGACGTGCGACGGCACCGCCTTCAAGTGCGAATTCGGGGGCACCTGCGGCACGCGCACCTGCCAGTGCAACCTGTGCGGCAACGGCGTCGTGGAAGGCGACGAAACGTGCGAGGACACGCCGCCGAACAACCTGAGCGGCGATGGATGCAGTGCGACGTGCAAAGTCGAGAAGTGCGGCGACGGCACGGTCCAATCCACGCTGAACGAGCAATGCGACAACGGTTCCGTGTGCGCCCTCGCCGGCCAGAAAGGCAGCGAGAAGTGCACGACGGTCTCCGATTGTTACGTCTGCAAAGCGGTCTCCGGCGCGGGAGGTGCGAAGCGCTGCGGAGGCTTTGGCAGCGGCTTGCTTTGCAACACGAACGCCGATTGCGCCGCCGAAACGCGCCTTTCCTGCGACTACAACGCCGCGGCCAACCCGAAGTGCAGCGGCACGTGCCAGAACCAGAGCGCCAGTTCGGTCGGTAGCAACGGATCAAACAGCTCGTCGTCCGTTCCGCTTCTGTGCGGCAATGGCAACCTTGACGCCGGCGAAACGTGCGACGGCCCGAACCACAAGTGCGACTTCGGCGGCCAGTGCGGCACGACCTGCGTCTGCCAATTGTGCGGCAACGGCATCCTCGAAGGCGACGAAACCTGCGAAGAGCCGAACAACAACAGTAACG
>CAZIQM010000010.1:0-9076 GCA_964541635.1 uncultured Candidatus Peribacteria bacterium
CGGATAGAACGCCAGATTGCGGATCTGGAAGTCGTAGGTTCAAATCCTGCCGGGTGCACCATCCTCTCCATCGCATGAACGAGAACGCGGAGACACCCACGGCAGACGCGACACCGGAAACGCGCGTCGCCCCCTACAACCTTTCGCAAGGACAGTCGGTCGAATTGATGCTGCGGACGCTCGTGAAAAACGCGATCCTCTGCAACCAAGGAAAGGACGGGCCGGACGTTTCGAACCTCCAGCGAGGCATCCAATTGATCGACCACGAAGACGTCGAATACCACGCGTCGGCGAAGCGTTTCGAAGTCGTCGACGCAGTCGCGGCGCGCGTGCCCCAGGAACCGTGGCTGAAGAGGTCACTCCGCAGCTTGTTCGGGACGAAAGCCGAACACCCGGCGCTCGAGAGCGAAATCGCATGGATCAAGGAACACGGCGACCAATCGAGTTTCACGATGCTCGCGACCCAAGCGGACATGGAGATGGCGGCCGGACGCCCCGAGGAAGCGAAAGAAACGTACCGCCGGGCGCTTCAGGCGGCCCGGGAAGGCGGCTATATCGTCACAGAATAACCTGGACTTGGCCCCCTCGAATCCGTATCGTTTGCCGGCGTTTCGACATCGTCGCACCAGATTCCCACCTGTGGGGCTTTAGCTCAGCTGGTAGAGCGCTTCCATGGCATGGAAGAGGCCAGGAGTTCGAATCTCCTAAGCTCCACCATCGGTTACACTCACTCCATGTCCCTCACCCTCGATGACCTCCGGGCGACGTTGAAGGAATGGAAAGGCATCGAGATCGCGAAGGGCGCGAACCCGGTCCTCGGCGAAGGAAACCCACGCGCGGAGATCATGTTCGTCGGCGAAGCGCCCGGCGAACAGGAGGACAAACAGGGACGCCCGTTCGTCGGCAACGCCGGCAAGTTCTTGAACGAGCTCCTCGAATCGATCGGCCTCAAGCGCGAGGACGTCTACATCAGCAACGTCGTGAAGTTCCGCCCGCCGGACAACCGCGACCCCACGCCCGAGGAAAAGGCCGCGTGCCTCCCCTTCCTGCTGCTCGAAATTTCGATCATCCGCCCGAAAATCGTCGTGCCCCTCGGTCGCCATTCGCTCGCGCACTTCTTCGCGAAGATGACGATCGGCGACGCGCACGGCAAACCGCAGAAACTCACCGACGAGCTCACCGTGTTCCCGATTTACCACCCGGCGGCCGCCCTGCATAACCCGGGGCTGCGCCAAGCGCTGAAAGACGACTTCGCCGCGCTCGGCGCGTACCTGAAAACCCGCGCATGACGAACCTCCTCTACTCGATCATCGTCGCCGCCCTGCTCTCGACGACCTCGCTCGTCGCGATCCTCTTCCGCGTGAGCCCGCTCAGCCTGCCGGGCCAAGCCGTGACGGCGTTCTTCGTCAGCCTGTTTTTGTCGGTCGCGACCATCTCGACGCTGCTCTTCGCGGCGTTCTGGAAGTGGTTCCCCATCCACGCGTGGGACGAAGGCAAAACGCTGAGCATCTCCCTGCGCCAGGGCTTGTTCCTCGCGTCCGCGGTCGTGATCCTCCTGGCGTTCCACATCGTGTCGCTCCTCACCTGGTGGATCGCGATCCTCATCCTCCTCGTGTTCATCCTCATCGAGATCGCCCTGCATTCGTAACCCTTCGACAGGCTCAGGGTGACATCTGTATGATTTCCGCATGGCCGATTGGGCACAGCACCTGGCAGACATCGAGAACGCTTCCACCGAGGCGGAATTGAACGCCGTGGAGCTGAGGATCCTCGGCCGCAAACAAGGAGTCCTCACGGACGCGCTCAAGGGCCTCGGCGCGCTGCCCCCGGAGGAGCGCAAGGCGAAGGGCGCGGAACTGAACGAATGGAAGAAGAAGGTCGAGGAAGCGATCGCGATCCGGCGCTCGAGTTTCGGCGCGGCCCGCGACGCGGGATTGGCGCACGACGTGATCGACGCCACGCTCCCCCTCCCGACGGTCGACCGCGGCAGCGTCCATCCCATCGCGCAGTTCCTCCGTGAAATCACGACGGTCTTCGGATCGATGGGCTTCGACGTCGCCGAAGGCAACGAAGTGGAGACGGAACAATTCAACTTCGACTTCCTCAACATCCCGGCGACGCACCCCGCGCGCGACAGCCAGGACACGTTCTGGGTGAAGGACCTCCCGAAAACGGTCCTGCGCACGCACACGTCGCCGGTGCAGATCCACTACATGCGGTCGCACACGCCGCCACTGAGGATGATTTGCCTCGGGAAGGTCTACCGCAACGACTACGACGCCACGCACTCGCCGATGTTCCACCAGTGCGAAGGCCTGATGATCGACAAGGACGTGTCGCTCGCGAACATGAAGGCGGTCATGACCGACGCGCTCAAGACCCTGCTCGGCACGGACATCGAATTCCGCTTCCGCACGGGCTTCTTCCCGTTCGTCGAACCGGGCCTCGAGATCGACATGCGCCTGAAAACGGCCACGGTCGACCGGTGGCTCGAGGTGGCGGGGTGCGGCATGGTGCACCCGAACGTGCTCGCGCACGGCGGCATCGACGCGTCGAAATTCCAAGGCTTCGCCTTCGGCTGCGGCGTCGAACGTCTCCTCATGATCAAGCACGGCATCTCGGACCTCCGGAGCCTCTACGAAAACGACCTGCGCCTGCTCGCGCAGTTCGCGTAAGGATTATTGAACACATTTTGTATACGCATTTTTTGTTGTGCGCATAAGGAAAAGCCCAGCCGTTGGTGTTCGGCTGAGCTGTTGTCCTTGGCGTGTTATGCGCCGGCTTTCTCTCTTTCTGCAGCGCTAGCTGCGGTAACTGGTGGAACGGATGACGGTCTCGGGATATTCGACGCCGATGATCTTCTTCTTGCCGCCGGCATCCTGATCGAACCACGTGAAGTACTGATCGGTGAGATCGAGACTTCCCTGGAGCGCGGATGACAGCGAGCTATTCACCTTCGCGTTGAGGACGTTCCCCTCCAGCACGAGCGTGCTGGATTCGCCGGACTCGAAGATCGCGTCCACCGCCGAAGCCGCAAGGTTGGTGACCCGGACGCGGAAGCTACCCGTGACCTGCCCAGTGATGGGCACGCCCGCGAGCGATTCCGCGACGACCGCCACTTTCGTGGACGAGTCGGCTTTGTTGTAGAGCTTGAACGCCGAAGCGTCCATGCTCACGTTGGTCGCGTTCACGTAGATCACGAAGCTGTCCAGCGCGGCCTTGTTGAGGCCGTTCAGGGTGTTGGCGTTCGTGGCCGTCGTGATCTTGAACTGCGCGAAGGGCGAGATGCCGGTCGGGACATTGCTATTGTCCGCGTCCGGATTCGCGTTCGTGAAGCTCGAGAACTTGGAACCGACGACGACGTTCGCGTTGCCCGTGATGGCGGCGTTCGGTCCCGCGCTGTCGGCACCGACGATCACCTCTCCCGTCGCAACGGCATCGCCGTTGTTGGGCATGAGGTTGTTCGAGGAAGTGTCGCCCCGCGCCAGCACCGGTTGGAAACCGGCGGCGACGACGAGGTTGAGCTTCACTGCTTCGCCGGACAGTCCGCCCTGTTCGTCGCTTTTCATGCGCGGCCGGACGAGAATATCGAGGTTCTCGCCGTCCGGAACAACCAATTGGCGGTTCTGCATGTTCGCCACGAACGTGGTATACCCCGCGGGTACCGGATCAGATCCGGCGCCCCCGATGGTGGCCACGGCGAACGGCGTCGTCGCCCCGTCACGGTACAACTCCAGGCGATCGATGCTTGTTACAACACCGGTCGCGGAGACATACAGCTTGGTCACGTCGATGCTTTCGTTCTGGGCGCGCAGTTGCAACCGCAGGATCGTTTGTTCCAACGTGCCTTCCAGCAATTGCCGGGAGCGCGTCGGAGTCGAATCCAGGGTCACGAACAGATCGCCTTGGTCGACGAGCTTGTAGAGCTTGGAAGGTTGGTTGGTCACCACGATCTGGCTGGAAGCCAGCGAGGCGCCCGTGCTCAACGCTTCCGCTTTCACCGACGCGCCGTCGAGTGCCAATTGGATTTTGCGATCGGCCGTGAGGCTCGACGCGATGTCCGCATGGATCTCGGAGCGCAGGGTGCCTTCGTTGGGGACGACGTAACCGCCGCCGACCAACGCGTTGAACACCACGCGACCGTTCGCGCCGGTGACCCCACGTTGCACGATCGTATCGACGGCGTTATTGCCGTCGGTATCGACCCACCACGTGTAGTTGCTGGCGTTTTGGAGGCTGGTGCCGGTCGCCGCGGTGAACGCGGCTTCCGTGACGAGGAGATCCCCGCCGGTTGCGCGCGTTTCGAACGCGAGCAGGTTGACGTTCTTTTCGTTGCGAACCGCAGTGTCATTGGCGCCGATCGAGAGAACGGCGACGTTGAGCTGCGGGATTTCGACCTTCCGGAAGTTGCCCGTGAGGACACCTCCCGGCGACGTGATGAGGTGATCGTTGCCGAAGGCGTGCGCGTCCAGGTTGTAATCGGTCGTGAGCCCCGTAAGACCCGCGACGTTCACAGGATTCGCCGTATCTTCGACCACCACGTGGGCCCGGAACTTATCGCCGCTCGCGACCGTCCCCTCTTGATCCATGCGGATTTCGAGGGTGGTGTCGCCGTCGGCGTAAATCCAATCGAACCGCACGATTTCCAAACCACCGACTTCGCCGACAGACGTGCCGTGATACACGAAGCCGCTTTCGACGTCGTACAGCTCGTAATCTTCCGTGACGCGATCGACGTCGGCGATGACGGAATTATCCGCATGCCGGCCTTCGATCCCCACGTAGACGCTGTACAACGACGCTTCGTCGTCGGACGTGACGGTCAGCTTGCCGAGGGAAATATCCTGGTCCCCGGGGCTGATCGACTCGCTCGACGAGGTGAGGTCGAAGGACATGTGGATGTCTTCGATCCCGTCGACCGCGTACACCGGGTTGTCTTCCCCGACGTAATAGACGTTCGAACGCAACCGAGGGTTCAAGAACCCGACGGTCGGTAGCCCGAACGCGATAGGCATGCCGTCTTCGGCGTTTTGCGCGACGTCCACCTGCACTTGCAAGGGAGTGCCGCGTTGCGCCAAGACCGTGGCGATGCCACCCATCCGGAACGACAGGTTGCCCTCGGCGTCGTAATTGCCGCGACCGACCAGCGTTTCGAAGTTGCCGTCCGGCCGGAGCGTCAGGCGCCCCCGGGCATCGCGACCGTACAAATCGGCCTTGAGCTCGGGATGCTGCGCGACGTCGCGGACCGCGGAACCGGTCTCGGACGGGAACGTCAGGCTGGTCGGCACGGTATTGCGGCCGATCATCTGAAATTCCGCGACCGGGATGTTCTGATCGCCCGGGGTCACGTCGCCGCCCCACAGCACGTGCGTGTTCACGTAGAGATCGTTCGCCATGAGGCTGCGGTCTTCCAACCGCTCGCCGCCACGGAAGAACGACGTACGCGCACCAGCACCCACTCGACGGGAACGACGACCACGGGACAAAGAAGAAATATTCACCATGTGTAACCCACTCCATGTAACTGAGAGAAAGCCGCTGCTGCCAAGGACCGTGTTCAACACGGAAACCCCCCGACTGCCCCTTTTCCCTCCGGTTGAAACTTGATATATTTTGTACTATTTTTAATAATTGTCAATAGACGCTTCCCACTGCAAACCGGTAAGAAAACAGTCATTTTGAACAAATTTTTTATACATTATTTTTTGGCTTCAATTACTAAAAAACCCGCCGCTAAGCGGCGGGTTGGGAAGCAGTGGTGGCCGCTCCCTCTTCTGCATCCCACGAGGGGATGCCTTTGACGGCTCGATGGTACTCGCGCGCATATCCCAAGTGGGATCCGAGCATTGCCATGAATCCGTCGGTCAACCAATAGTCGGCCCCGATCGCGTGGGCCAGCGAGCCATCGTTCTCGCACGGTTTGTGCGTGATGGCGAGCACGTAACACTCGGGATGCGAGCGTACGAACTCGGCGAGCTGCAGCATGAGCGGATGGTCCGCGGCCATGTCGTAGCGAAGGTGGTCGACGGTTTCGTCGAACACCTGCACGACCGCGTAGTGGAATTCGCCGGTACCGATGCGATCCGGGTCCGTGACGATGTCGTCACAACCCAGGCCTTTCAGCACCTTTTCCGCGAACGCGTGGTCGTCGGGATCCTTCAGGAACAAAAACGCTCTCATGGATATTCTCTCCGTAGAAGTGGGTGGTGGCCGTTGATGCCAATGCTTCGATTCCTGCCGCCGATGCGACAGGAGCGGCCACCATACACGCCGAGAACGAGATTGCAACATTTTTTTGTTCAGTTTTTTCCGCGGAGGGAGGCCGTGCTTGACCAGTCGCCCCCTCGGCCCGAAGCTGGGGAGGTGCCCACCCTTTCCCCCGAGCTCGAAGAGCGACTCCTCCGGCTGCGCGACCGCGTGCTCGACGAGAACACGCGCATCAACCTCACGGCGCTGCGCGAAGCCGAAAAGTGCTGGATCGGCAACGTGCTCGATTCCCTGCCGCTTCTCGAGATCCTCGAAAAAATCGGCAACCCCTCGGCGCTCATCGACGTCGGCACGGGCGGCGGCTTCCCCTTGCTCCCGCTGGCCATCGCGATGCCCCAGGCCCGCTGGACCGGGCTCGATAGCACGGGCAAGAAGATCGAAGCGATCCGCCGGATCGCCGCCGACCAAGGCGTCGGCAACGTCTCGCTCCTCACCGGCCGCGCCGAAGACCTGGCCCGCGATCCCCTGCACCGCGAGAAGTACGACGTCGTCACGGCGCGCGCGGTCGCGGACCTCTCGGTGCTGTTGGAGCTCACGTCGCCCTTCGCGAAGGTCGGCGGGTTCGTCGTGCTGTGGAAAAGCCTGAAAGCGGAGGAGGAAATCGCCCGCAGCGCGAAAGCCCAGCACGAACTGCACGCGCCGTTCGCGTTCGGCCATTCCTACGAACTGCCGGGCGACTTCGGCGAACGGCAACTCCTCGTGTTCCGCAAAGGATCGGCGACGCCGAAGGCCTACCCGCGCCCGACGGGAGTCCCCGGCACGAAGCCGTTGCAATGACCGTTCGGTGGACGGCGCGGATCTGGTACACTGGACCGCGATGTTGTCGCTGCAGCATGTCACCGCTTCCCGTGGATCGAAGGTCGTCCTCCGCGATCTCTCGTTCGACCTCGAGCCGGGCTGCGTGTTCTGCGTGACGGGCGAGGAAGGAAGCGGCAAGACGTCGCTCCTGAAGGTGCTCACGCGCGAAATCCCGGCGGACGAAGGCATCGTGAAGATCGACGGCGCCGCGCTTTCGCAGCTGCCGCGCGAAGTCCTGCGCTTGTACCGCGCGCGCCTGGGCATCCTCGGTGAAACCGACGCGCTCGACCCGACCCTCACGCTCGCGCGCAACGTCGCGCTGCCGCTGGACCTCCACGGCGTCGACGCGCGGGAACGCGACCGAGCGGTCGCCGATTTGTTGAAACGCCTGCGCGTGGGCACGGCGGCCGACCGGCTCCCGAAGGACGTTTCGCGCGGCGAGCGGCAGTTGGCCGCGTTCGCGAGGGCGATCGTCACCGGACCGGCGCTGCTCCTCCTCGACGAACCGTTCCAAGGCATGGGCGACGAGACCGCCCGCATCGCCGCGACGATGGTGGAGAACATGTGCGCGAAAGGCGCGACGGCGATCGTCGCTTCCGCCGAGGAGCGCACGCCGTCGTTCTTCGAATCGCCGCGCCTCGCGCGCATGCACCGCGGCCGCCTGACGGAAGCGAGCTCGCCGTCCGTTCCCGCCGAGCGCGTGCGCGAAGTGGCGAGCGTGAAAATGACGGAACTCGTGGAACGTTCGGAGCAATCGGCCGAGGAAACGCCCGCGGTCGTCCGCGCCCCGAGGGAAACGCCCGCGAAAACGGGCGAGAAGAAGAAAGTGCGCATCACGTCGGTCGGTTCGCTGTAATCGCTTTGCTTCGCCGCAAACAGGGGTAGAGTCGATGGGCAATGGAGGTCGCGAAAGACCACCGTGCGATCGAACGAGGAAGGGTCTCTGACTCCGGAACGGTCAACGGCCTACTTCGCCATGTCGTCCTCGGCGTGGCGTTGGCGATCGGCGCCGGCGGATGCGCGGCCGTCAACGCGCCTTCTTCGGCGGTGAACGCGCAACGGACGTCGCTCATCGGGAAGACGATCCGCTTGCAGCGCGAAGGACGCGCGGACCTCGTGCTCAGCCTGCGGCAAACGAACGGGACGCTGGAGATCGCCGTCGGCGAAAAAACCTACGTCATCCCGCAGCACCCCCTCGTGCCCGGAAAACCGATCGGCGAATCGATCTCGAACGTGGAGATGGACGACGCGACCGTGTGGATCACGTCCAGCTACGCGGACATCGAACTCTCGCGCGCGGAAGCGACGCGCCTGCTGGAGGAAATGGAAGCGTTCGACGGCGAGGCGCTCTCGACTGACGCATCGGTCGTCATGACGCCGAAGGACGCGACGCTCGACACCATGGTGAAAGCGCAACGCCTCTTCACGGGCGGCAGGCAGGGCGACACGGAATCGTTCCCCATCGGGCTTTCGCGCAAGAAGCCGGACCGCGAGCTCGCGCTGCAGAGCGCGCAGCCTCGTTGACGCTCACGCGCCCCGGCGTATAATCGCCGCATAACGCATCGCATGTCTTTCGCCGGCGCCTATTGGTTCTCCTTTATCGAGGGGAAGGTGCTGACGTGCGCGAACTGACCATCCGGTAACGCGACGCTCTCCCTTCTCCCTCCCGAAGAAGGCGTTTTTCCGTATCCCCCTCCCCCACTCCCCATGCATTCCATCAAAGAATCCGTCGACGCGGTCGCCGACGAAGCCTCCTCCGCCCCGTCCACCCCCGTGCGACACGACGTCGTCGACGCGCTCACCGCAGCGCGCGACGTCGTCAGCGGCTTGCTTCCCCGCGAAGTCGAGCCGCGTCGCGAAAAGTCGTATCGGGATGCCGGCCCCGGCGGCTGGCGCGTGTGGCGCTGAGCGCCTCACACCATGCTTTTCCCTGGGGGGGGGGGGGGGGGGGGGGGGGGGGCGGGGGGGCGCGGGGGGCGGGGGGCGGGGGGGGGGGGGGGGGGGGGGGGGG
>CAZIQM010000010.1:9086-27227 GCA_964541635.1 uncultured Candidatus Peribacteria bacterium
CCCACTCCCATGTCCAACGCATTCTCCCTCGACGGCAACGAAAGCCTGAGCTCCACGGAACGGATCATCGTCGACCATTTGTTCATCCAATCGAACGAAGAGCCGGTCACGATCGCCACGAACGAACACCTGTTCGAGCGCGCGCCGAACACCGTGGTCGCCAACACGCGCGAAGAACTTGAAGCGATCATCCGCGGCTTCCCCGCGCACCGGCGCCCGGTGATGGTGCGACGGCTCGCGGGCATGCTCGTGCAGCAATTGCGCGAGGAACGGCCGGTCGGAAACCTTCCCGCGCTCGAAGCCTGATTCTCGCGGCGTTCCGGAAGCGGCGTATAGTGTGAACCGCTATGCGCCTCTTCCGTCGTTCCCCTTCCGCCCCGTCGCGGACATTCGAGTGGTCCTACGTCGCCTGCTGCACCTGGTTCGTCATCGGTCTCTTCCTCGACGGATGGGCACATAACCACGTCCCCGAGCTCGAGACGTTCTTCACGCCGTGGCACGCCGTGTTCTACGCCGGGTACTTCCTCATGGCGGCCACGCTCCTGGCGTTGCGCGTGCGGACGGGCGCGGAAAACATGCCGGCCGGATACCGCGAAGCGCTCGCGGGGGCCGGGATCTTCTTCGCGGGCGGCATCGGCGACATGCTGTGGCACGAGGCGTTCGGCATCGAGAAGGACATCGAAGCGCTCTTCAGCCCCACGCACCTCGTGCTCGCGCTGGGAACGGTCCTCATGCTCGGGGCGCCGTGGCTCGCGACCGTGCGAAGCGGCAAACACGGCCAAACGTTCGCGGAGCAACTTCCGGCCATCCTGTCGCTCACCTTCTGCGCGTCCGCGGTCACTTTCCTCACGCAATTCCACCATTGGACCGACCTGTCGCTCGTCGATCCGGCGCCCGTGCGCCACAACGCCGAGCTGATCCAGGAAGTCGCGATGGCGGGCTACCTGTGGCATATCGCGGTCCTCATGGCCGCGGCGATCCTCCTGCTGCGGACGTCGAAACCGGCGCTGGGGACGCTCGCGACCCTCTTCACGGTCAGCACGTTCGGCATGGCGGCGATGCGGATGGACACCCTGGGCGCGGCGCTTCCGATCGTGTGCATCGCGTACGTGATCGGCTTCTTCGCCGACCTCTGGGCGGCGCGCGCGTGGCCGATCGAGAAGAACCTCGCGGCGTTCCGCTGGTTCACGGCCGGGGTGCCCGCGGCGCTCGTCGCGCTGTTGCACGCGTACGCCATCCCCCTGCACGGCACGTGGTGGTCGATCCACATGTGGACGGGCGCCGTCGCGATAGCGGCCGGCACGGGCGTGCTCGTCGGATTGGCGATGGTGCCGCCGGCGAAGCGTTGAACGGACCTTAGGCCTTCTGCTCGCAGTGCTCGGGCCACGTCACGCCGTCGAGGCCTTTGTAGACTTCGGCGTAGTTGTTGCCGGCGTTCCAGAACTGGAAGCCGCAGTAGCCGGAGTCGAACACGGCCTGGATCTGGTCCTTCACGTTCTGCGCCGTGACGCTGTACCCCTGGATCCACGGGCGGAGCTTGCCCTTGTCCTCTTCCGCGAGGAGGTCCTTGTAGCCGGTGAGCGTCCGCTTCACGAGCCAGTACATGCGGCTCGGGCCGTGCTTGGCCGGATTCCAGTAGCCGCCGTCTTCCGAGAACGTGGCGGGGTAGGCCATCGGCGAGATGACGTCGAGGTACGGCGCGAAACGGACGACGTCCTGCCCGAGCGTCTCGAGGTTCGCGGGGTAGTTCCATCCCAGGATCGCGTACGAGGAGATACCGAGCTTGGTCGTGGGTCCGCAGCGATCGATCGTCTCGCGCGCCTTCTTGATGAACGAGAAGACCTTGTCGGCCTTCTGCTGGGCGCTGAACACGCCGAGGGCCACGTAGTTTTCCGTCGAGAAGCGGATGTAGTCGAAGTTCACCTCGTCGATGCCCGACTTCGCCAGGTCGCAGAGGACTTCCATGTTGTACTGCTGCGCGTAGTCGTTCGAGGGATCGATCCACGTCGCGGAGAGCACGGCGTTCGTGTTCGGGTTACGGACACTCGCTTCGGGCACCGCGGCCGTGAAGCCGTCGTCCTTGATGGCGATGAAGCGGCCCATCACGTAGAAGCCGTTGTCGTGCAGTTTCTGGATGATCGCGGGCAAATCCTCGATCGCCTTCACGAGGTTCAAATCCTTGGCGACTTGCGAGGTCGTGTCGAAATACACGCGCGAACCCTTCACGTCGAAGATCACGGCGTTGCCGCCGACCTTCTTCATGTTCTCGATGACCGAGTCCAGCTTGTCCCCGTTCGCGACGCTGCCCGACGTGAGGTAGACGCCCGCGCGGTTGTACGGATCCATCGGGGGCTTCGTGAGGGCCGAGGGAGGACGGATCTTCGCGACGTCGGCGTCGGGACCGAAGATCTGCTTGAGGCGGGCCATCGCGCGCTGCGTGCGCAGGTCGAGGTTCGCCGACACCGGCTTCTTCGCCGCGGCGGCGGACGACGACGCGGCGGGAACGATGGGCGCCTGGCGCGCGACGAATTGCGCGGGCACGGACGCGGACGATTCCGCGCCGATGCCGAGCATCGGATACGCGAGCAGGCCCAAGCCTACCAGGAGCGCCGACGAAGCCATCGGGTGCTTCATAAGGGAAGGCTATCGTGCCGCGTCCGGCGCATTCCCTCAATGCACGCGAAAGAATGGCATGGATGCCGGGACACAAACGTGGTCCGGCGTACGACTCAGAGTCCTTGGAGCAGGTCCGCCGCGAACGTGTAGAGGTTCGGCAGGATGACGACCGAAAAGGTCACGAGCAGCAGCGCGATCCGGTGGCGCAGGTGACGGAGGTGCGCCGGGTCCGCGGGCACGGGAGGGCCGGCACGCGGGAGTCCGTCGTCGGATGTCTCGGAGGGCATCGGGGGGCGGAATGGATGTTGTAAATATTATAACATATTTTTAGATTTTAGCAAATAGGAGGGGCAGGCGTAGGATGGCGGCATGGAATTCAACGGATTGATCGCCGTGGTCACCGGAGGAAGCAACGGGATCGGATCGGCGTTGTGCGCGCTGCTGGCGGAACGCGGCGCGACGGTCGCGTCGCTCGACGTCGCCGCGCCCGCGAAACATCCGCCGGGGATCACGCACCTGCACTGCGACGTGACGAAGCTCGACGACGTCCGCGCGGCGCTTGCGCAGGTCCGCGGCCCGATCGGCCTGCTCGTGAACAACGCGGGCGTCATGCGCCGGGGCACCGCCCTTTCGCACCCCGAGGACGAATTCGACCTCCTCTTTTCCGTCAACGCCAAAGGGCCGTGGCTCGTGATGAAGGAAGCGGCTCCCCTGCTCTCGAAACACGCCGTCGTCCTGCACGTGTCGAGCTACCGGGCGGGACAGGACGTCGACGACCCGGGCCTCTATGCCGCGTCGAAAGCCGCGGGCGAACACGTCGCGCGGTGCGCGGCGTCGGCGGACCCGGCTTGGCGGTTGAAAATCGCGCGACTGGGCCGCTTCAGCACCGACATGGCGCGCGAGGGCCTCGGCGCCCGCGAACCGGCGGAAGCCGCGGAGTTGCTGCTGGAACTCGCGGCGTCCGACCACGCGCTGCTGTCCTACGATCCGGGAAGCGAACGTTACTCGTTCAGCGGCTAGACGGCAGGTCGGCGCGGAAGACCTCGTCGAGGATCGAGTCGATGCGGGTCTTGAGCTCGTTTTTCACGCGCGTCATGCACTCGCGGCCCGTCGAACCGTCTTCGGCCGTGCGGTCCTTGCAGAACTGCTTCGACAGGACGCTCACGAACTTCACCGTCACCTTCACTTTGGCTTCGATGCGATCGAGGAAGTTCGACCATTTCCATTGCCCGTCCGGGATCGCCGTCGTGTCGACGGTGTCCACGTCCCCCTTGGCGGGCGTCTTGTTGATCAAGCGGACGCACCGTTTGTAATCTTCCCCGCTGCCGAAGCGTTTGCACCGTTCGATGCGCGTCGCGTCGACGGACGAGGAGGATGACGAAGAAGAAGACGAAGAAGAAGACGAAGAAGAAGACGAAGACGAGGAACCGTCGGCGGCGAAGGCCGGGACGGCGGTGAGGACGATCGAAGCGGCTGCGAGACCGGAGAGGAGGGATTTCACGTTCATACGGGTGGAAAGGAAGGAAACGGAAGACGCGGGGATCGTAGCAGACGCATGACGAAACAGGCGTCAGTCCGCGGAACCGGCAACACGAGATCAGGGCAACAGGCCGTCGACGGCATGGTCGACCGTCGTCGTCGGCGGCGCCTCGACCGCGTCCGGAACGACCGCGGGAAGGTCGTCATCGGCGGCCGGCGCGGCATCGCGATCGTCGTCGGCGTCGGCGGACGCTGCTGCATCGGCGTCCACGCGCGTTTCCGTTTCGACGTCGACCGGCGGCGTTTCCACGCGCACGTCGACCTCGTTGGCGCCGCGTGCGCGTGCGTTGGCCGAGGGAACGGGAACGAGTTTCTGCTCGTTGCCGGAGGGAACCGGCGCGACGGTCGGCTCGCCCACGGGCTGGTCGAAGCCTTCGGCGCGCTGCTTCAACGCCTTCAGCACGCGGTTGATGCGCGACGCCCTGCGAAGCGCGTCCTGGTCGTCGCCGATGGCGGCGTTCACGGCGGTGCGCATCGCGGCGCGTTCCGCGGCGGCCGCGGGCAGGGCTTCGACTTCGATCTCCACGTCGTGCGCCGCGCTTTCGACGTGGTCCCCGAGGGCGACGTCGAGGTCGCCGTTCGCGACGCCGCGCGCGCTCAATTGGTGGAGCTCCTCCATGCGGCGGCGCAACCGTTCGACGGCCCAGCGCGCCCGGTCGGCGGCGGTGAACTGCAACGAGGAGCGCACCGCTTCGTTCACGTAGATCTTCACGCCGTACAGCGCGTCGCCGGGAAGGGCGTCTTCCGCCGCGTAGGACACGCCGGCGAACGAAAGTCCGAGCACGAGCAACACGGAAAGCGCCGAGGCGTGGATGCGCATCGGCAAGCGGAAGCTTGTCCAACTCCACGACGCCGCAGGAACGGGGTCATCGGCGTAGACCAGCTGCTGCAACGCCCTGCGGCCCGAGAGCTTCTCCTCCGGCGTCAGGGAAAGGGCAATGCGAGCGTGAATGGCCGCCTTAGCGGCATTTCTTTCGTGGATGGACAGGGACAACGCGTCGGCGTCGTCGAGCATGTGTTGTGCTGGTTCTTTCATGGGGGTGCGATCGGACCGGTATCCGACCGTGGAAGTGATAGGGATGAAAACGATGGAAGGAGCGTTATCGGACGGGATTCACGAGGGACGAGAGCTGCTCGATGCCGCGGTGGATGCGGACCGAGACGACGTTGGGGGTGACCCCGAGCGCGTCCGCGATCTCGCGGGGCGGGAGGCCGTCCACGTAGCGCATCACGACGGCCGTGCGATACGGCTCTTCGAGGCGCGAGACGGTTTGCATGACCATGGCGCCTTGCGTGACGCGGGAGGGATCCGGCGCGGTATCCGGCACTTCCCATCCGTGGTCTTCCTGCATGTCTTCGAGCGATTCCTCGGTGCGCAGTTTCCTGCGGCGGGCGTCGTCGATGATCAGGTTGTTCGCGATCTTATAGAGGAAGGCGCGCATGTTATCGATGGTCGTGCCTTTCTGCATGCTCTCCCACGCGCGGACGAACGTGTCCTGCATCAGGTCCTTGCCGCGTTCGCGATCGTTGAGCCGGAGGGCGCAGTGGCGAAAGATCGGATCCGCGTACTCGTCGTACGCGGTGAGCAAGAGCTGCTCGTTGGTGGTCGAGGAGTCGTGCATGGAGGAAGACGGAAGAAGGAAGGGAATCTTACGACCTGGCCGGTACCAGGCCCTAAAAGCCGAATTATCGGTGTTTAGGGGCTTTTGCGCAAGGAACTGAGGTGGTCACGATAAGAGAACGATGGCATGGGTAAGTCAAGAACAGGAATTCTCGAACAGGACGACCGCTTACGTCGCCGGTGACCATGGCGCAGGAGGCAAAGGGCGGGTGTACCCGAGGAATACTACGAAAGTCGCCGGGGTCGTACGGGTAGCGGTCATTCTGACGAACGAACCGCTTGCTCGTGACACGCGAAATCAACGCCGGACAACAACCGGTACCCCGGCAGGATTCGAACCCACGAGCGCCTGCGGGCGCGAAGCTCAGGCGCGGTATTTTTCCGGCGCCTCGCGAAATCGCTCGGCGGCCCAGCTGAGCTACGCGAACGGAGCAAATGGTACCCGCGGCAGGATTCGAACCCACGACCTCCTGGTTCGAAGCCAGGCGCTCTATCCAGCTGAGCTACGCGGGCGAGTACGTATCTCAGTATAGCGGCAAAAGTTGAACAAAAATAGTGTTCGTTATCGCTGCTTCCGCAAGCAGCACTGTTTGTACTTCTTGCCGCTGCCGCAGGGACAACGATCGTTGCGCCCCACCCTCTTCGTTTCACGACGAACGGTGTCGTTCACGCGGGCATTCGGATCTTCGGCGCGAACGAGATCGCGCAGCTTTCGTTGCACGCCCTGCAAGGTCTTCGCGATGCCGACGGACGTGGAATTCGGATCGCGGCGCAAGTGATCGAGCAATCCCTTGATGAATTCCGGATCGTGGACGTCGATCGTGCCGGCGTTCAAATCGGCCCGGACGTCCTCGGGCAGCATGGCGAGCAACTCCGCGGTGATGCGCTCCGCCTCCGCCGCGTCCCGTTCGGCGTCTCCCCCGGCCCGTTCGCGGTCCAAGCCAGACATACTTCTATTTTGCGCCAACGAAGCCGATAGTCAAAATCCTGGTATTCGGCCACGGGTATTGGTAGGATCGGCGGGCCGTTGGGGAGTCGCCAAGCGGTAAGGCAACCGCCTCTGGAGCGGTCATGCGGGGGTTCGAATCCCTCCTCCCCAGCCAACTTTCCCCTCTCGTATGGCGCAACGCGATCCATGGGAACGGGAATACCAGGATCCCAAGCTCGTAAGCATGGGCGACGAACCGCAGAAGGCGCTGTTGCGGTGCCTGAAGTTTTTGCGGCGCAAGGAAGGCGTGGTGATGGAGGGCGCGCGGGTGCTCGACCTCGGGTCGGGCGCGGGGAAGAACGCGATCCACCTGGCGAAGCTCGGGTGCCGCGCGACGGGCATCGAAATTTCGAGGACCGCCGTCGACATCGCGAAAACGCGCGCGGCGGATGAGAAGGTCCGCGTCGAGTTCCTCGTGGGGAACATCGGCAAGCCGTTTCCCTTCGACGACGCATCGTTCGACCTCGCACTCGACATCATGTCGTCGAACTCGCTCAACGACAAAGAACGCGACACGTTCCTGCGCGAGAGCCACCGCGTGCTGAAACCGGGCGGCCACATGGTGATGCGCGGCCTGTGCAAGGACGGCGACAAGAACGCGAAGGAACTGCTGAAGCGCAGGCCGGGCAAGGAGCGCGACACGTACGTGATGCCCGGGATGGACCTGACGGAACGCGTGTTCACGCGCGAGGACTTCGTCGCGGCGTACGAGCCGTTCTTCGAGATCCTCGAGATGGAGAAGAAGGAAAACTACGCGCGCGTCGAGGGCCGCCTGTACAAGCGCAACTACTGGCTCGCGATCCTGAAGAATCGCTGAGGGTCAGAGCTTGATGAACACCGCGTAGAGCGCGCTTATTCTTCGCGCACGTTCGGCGCGTCCGAAACGCGTTTGCCGCGCCGTTCCATGTCGATGCGCTCCCGAATGAGCCGGGTCGCGCGGTTCCAGCGCCGAACGGTCTTGCCGATGACGGAATCCGTCGACCATAAGAGGAAGGCCATGGGAAGGGAGAGGAGGAACACACGGGAAGACGAAAGGACGGGGGTATCGTGACGTGGTCGATCGGCCGTTGACTCCGGCCGCTCCGTTTGGAAGAATGCTCCTCAGACCCATGCAACAGCTGCACCGTTCCGCCGGCATGAATATTTGCCGCCTCGTCCTTGATAAGACGTGGAAGGAGCTCCGTGCTGCTGCGTAAACGATGGAACCCGCCCTGCAGGCACGACCGCTCCCCCCACGCGAGAGAGCGGCGTTTTCGTATCAGGCCTTTCACACCACCACGTCACAACGCGGCGACCTGCGTATCAATCCCCGGTGCGCAGTGCGCCTCGTTGCGTTTCCCCGTTTCAATGTTCCCGTTTTCACTTTTGTCATGGAAAGGATCTGACATGTCTCGAGACACCTTAGCCTATTATTACGATGATCCCCGCGTCGTCTGCGAATTGGAAGAACTCCGAGAAAGCAGGCGCCAGCGCGGGCTGGGATTGCGCATGCAACCCCTGCTCGACGCGATCTCCCGCTGCCGCGCCGCGGGTGACACCGCGTTGCACGGCGCGATCCGTCACTGGATCGACAGCCTTCGCACGCGCGAATGGACCGACAAGGGCCGCGCGTGCCGCATGGACCTCTCGTGTGACCGGCTACTGAACCTGCCGGGCGTGCTGCAACACGGCCTCGGACTCGCGTCGCCGGCGGTCCTGCTCCTCGTGAACGGCGAAGTATGGTCGGCCATCAACGGCCACAAGGTGACGCTTCTCTATTCCCCTTCATCCCCTTCGTGATCCACGTGCACCCATTCCCCACAGGAAACGCGACGTAGGCACCCAGAGCTCTGGGACGACCCTCTCCGGATCACCGGAGGGGGTTTTCCCTATGGGGACGGACGTTCAGTCCTTCACCGTGAACGTTTCGATCTTCACGCGGCCGCTGCCGGTGAGCACCGTGGCGGTTCCTTCGAACGTCGTCTCGCCGTCGCCGTACGCGACGTGCGCGCGGCCGCGGTCGTCCCACGTGACCGACGACACCGTGAACCGCGCGCCGAGTTTCGGCGCCGCGGTGGAGAGCGTGTTGATGCGCGCGCGGATGATGCGCTCGGCTTCGGACCGGTCGTCGTCGGACAGCACCACCGGCGGCGGCGCCGTGACTTCGATGCCGCGCTTCACCGACAACACGACGATCAGCGCGATGAGCGCGATGATGACGAGCGTGAGCGCGGCGGGAAGGAGGCGAACTTTCATCGGAGTGTCGACTCTACCGCATCGCGCGCCGCGGGCGAAGATTTTTTCCCGGCAACGAAAACGGCGCCCGTGAGGACGCCGTTTCCGGAAGTGTCAGAGAGGATTACCTCTTTTTCTTCTTCGACGCCGAGCGCTTCTTCGTGGCCTTCTTGGCCGTGCGCTTCTTGGCGACCTTCTTCGTGGCCTTCTTCTTCTTGACCATGGGAGAGGTTGGAAAGAAATAACTGGAGAATATGATAAGAGAAAGCGGCTGCACGTGAAGCAACTCGTGCAGCGTGAAACAAAAATTGTGATCACGTGTAATGTAATTTCGCGGCCGGACATTTTCCCACGCGCGGAAATTTTTGTGAAGGAAAAATTTTTCCGCGCACGCAGAACGCACGAACATGCTTTCCGTTACGCGGAAAATTTTTCGCGGCGACGCGCGTCGTCAGTCGAGCTGCACCGAGTAGTTCAGCGCGGCGGAGGTCCCGTTCTTGCGCGCGACCTGCACGACGTACGAACCCTTCGGGAAGTCATACTCAGCTCCGCACGTCGGCGACGTGTCGCCGAACAAGTTCACGTCCGCGAGCGGGAAGATGGCGCACGTCACGTCCTCGCCGAAGGTCTGCACCGTGTGCTTGCCGTTGATCGAAAGCGAGAACGTGTACCAGTCCGCATAATCCGACACCGCGAGCTGGCCGGCCTTCGACTTTTTCGGCTCCAGGAGCAGCGCTTCGTCGAATCCGTCGTTGCCGTCGGACTTCGTGGTTTTGGTGAAAACGCTGAACGTCGCCTCGGGATCCTCGGGCCGCACCTCGAGCTGGTAGCTGCCCTTCGGGAGCGAGAGCTTGAGGTTGCACGTCGCCTCCGATTGGAAGCCCATGTAGTACTCGTTCGAGAGTCCGTTCTCGCCGAGGAGGTACAGCCTGCACGAGATCGACTTCTCCGTGCCGGTGCCGATCTTCGCCGTGACCTCGATGTCCGTCGCCGCCTTGAGCGGGAACGTGTAGATCATTTTCTCGCGGCCGGCGACATCGCCGCCGTCGCTGAACGGGAAGTCGACCTGCGTGGTGCTCGAGGTCGGGCGCGAGGACGACGACTTCGACGACTTCGTGGATTTCGTCGACGACGCGGACGTCGCGCTTGAGGTGGACGTCGTCGACGACGATGTCGCGACGCTCGACACACTCGACGTCTCTTCGCCGGGCATCGGTTCGAAATCACCGGTGATGTTCATCGCGCGCCACACGTACGCGGCGGCCTCGCCGCGCAGCAGCGGGTTCGCCGGCCAGAACTTGTCGCCCGCGTAGCCGGGAATCGGGAGGAGTCCGTTGCGGTACGAGCTCGTGACGTACCCGACGTACCACGAGTTCGGCGACACGTCGGTGAAGTCGTCCGCGCTCGCCATGGCGTCGTGGCCCGTGAGCACGCCGAGGCCGAAGACCTTGAAGATCATCTTGAGCGCCTCGACGCGGTTCACCGTCTGCTCGGGTTTGAACGAACCGTCGGGGTACCCGTTCACGTAGCCTTCCGTCACCGCGTCGCACACCACATTGGCGTACCACGCCGCGGCCTGCACGTCGCTGAAGCACGAGATGCTCGCGGACGCGGCGCTCTTCTTCGTGGCGCGGTAGAGCATCGTGAGGAACTCCGCGCGGTTCACCGGGCGCGCGGGATAGAAGTTGCCGTCGGGGTTGCCGGTCACGACCCCTTCGATCGCCAGCGCCTCGACGGACGAGTTGTACGGGTGGTCGCCCGGCACGTCGGGGAAACGCACGGCCCCCGCGAGCATCGGGAAGACGAGGAGGGAGGCGGAGAACGTGGCAACGATCGCGCGGCGCATAGAGAAGGAAGAAGGGCGAATACGATCGGAGGATACGGTGAACACATCGTTTGTTCAAAGACGGACCTATGAGATAGGCTTGATCTAATTGGAATATCTTATTTATTGGATAACTGACCGCTCCGCATCGAACATGGTCGACCAGGCGTCTTGATCGTATCTACGATCAATTGCTTGGGCATATTTTCGAACATCCTTCATGAAACGCTTAAGCGGGAAATGCTCCAAGATTTCATCTCCTCGCCGAAGAATCACGGAATCTTCCTTCGGCATATGCTGTCCTTTCGACCTCGGGAATCCTCGATTGCGGAAATTTGAAACAAAGATGGCCATGTTCATCTCGGGCAAATCAATAACATCATCGCGCGCCTGTTCTTTGAGCATGCGTTCCATGCAGCGAAATAGGAAACCGACCGTGCCGCGAACCTCACCATAAATATCCGAAGGAGTCTCAACGACGGCCATATCGGTGATATACAACGGTGAAGAAGAAGTATCGCTCTTATAAGACGTCTTTTTTACTTTTTTTAGATACGGCGTTTCAAGGAAAGTGTCGCAAAAAATATGGAAAAAAGGATCTAGGCGCGAAGCATCCGAAGGCGTTTTAGGTCTTTCAATTTTTCCCAATTCGCAAAGGGCGACGGTGATCTCCAGACACATCGATCGGTACTCTTCTTTGAGAACCTGCCCCACGGCAAATTTTCCCGATTCGGCCATATCAAATTGGCCGTCAGACTGCTCGAAGAAGAGCTTGTCGACTAGAGCTTCCGCCCTGGCACCGAATGTCTTCATTTTGTTATTCGCGAGCATGCCGATGTTGTACAAACCCGGGCATAACTGGTTACGGGCTTCATCCAATTCGAGATTGTTCGCACTTACCGTTTTCGGCTCTTTGATGCCGAGCATGTACATGAGCGGGGAAATCGACGTGACAACTCCGTTTACGAAATCTTTGAGCAGGCTATGCTGCCGCTTCTCCACTTCTCGATCCAATCCCCGTTCAACCATGACTTCGTTAAAGCGCGTCATTTGATGTGCGAGGATATCTTTGCTGAACCCTTTCTCTCTGCGGGCGAGAAAGTTCGTCATGACGACAGCCTTGTCGGCCAAAGGAATACGCTGGCAAATTTCAAAATTCTTTTTTCCCATGAATCCATGGAAATCCAGCGATACGACGTCGAACGGCGCTTCAGTCGAAAGAATGTCTTCCAGATCACCAACACGGTGATCAATCCCGAGCTTGGGAGCGTTCAATTCGAATTCCGCACGCGCGACTCGATCACCCCCCTCCACACCGACGATGTTTTTAGGATCGAATCCCAATTGCACATACAACGGAATCTCAAGACAATTTTTGCCCGGTAAGCAAAGCACGCGCATGCGCGCACGATTTTTCTTATCCGTATTTTCATCAATGAACTGAGCCCATTCCTTCCTCCATTTCCGCTTCGTCTCATTGTCATAGTCCGCATGCTCCCCGCTCGAACCAGTCTCTCTCCCATGGTCCGGCATGACACCGTCCGTCATGGCTTCGACCAGAATCCGATCGATACCCCAGTCATTCGCTAAGTTCGTCTGCATTTCACTGCGCGCAGCCCCACCGATTCCATCGACTCGAGCACGCGCATCATCGATCAATTCCGTCGGAATGTCGGCAAGAAGTTTCTGTGCACGTATCTTTAAATGTGCGGTAATCGCGGCGATCGTGGGAAGTGACAACTCTAATTTTTCCGAAAGCCACTTCCTACGCTCTTGGATTTGCTCATCTCCAAGTCCTTCCTTCGTACCCTCCTGAATGAAGGAACAAACGAAATAGTTTTCTTCCGGCGTGATTTTGCGTGCCATAAAGTAATATATTTTACAATATTACCTTATATTAGCAATAATAAGAAAATGGCTTACCCCTGCGCATCCTCCACGCAGACCAGCGTGCGGATCGCGGCCTCGACCGCGGCTTCGCCATACGCGAGATTCCGCTTTTTCGCCTGTTCCAGCGTCGCGCCGGGGCCGATGATCCCGAGCCCGACGGGTTTTCCGTACGTGAGCTGCAATTGGATGATCGAGTCGTAGACGACGTGGCCCATCACCTCGCCATGAAGCGTTTCCCCCTTTTCGATGTACCCCAGCGCCACCGCGCAATCGACGTCGTCGCGCTGCAGGACCGCGTCGAGCACCAACGGGATCTCGAACGAACCGGGAACGGAGATCACGACGTCGACGGAGCAGCCGAGGCGGGTCGCGGTGGCGGTCGCCTTCTCGATCATCGGATGCACGATGGCTTCGTTGAAGTCCGCGGCGATGATGGCGACGCGCACTTTTCCGGTACCGGAGGAGTTCTTTCCGCCTACGCTCTTCGAGCTTCGGCGGATCTTCGACTTAGCGGCCATGGGGGTTCTTGAGAAGGTAGTGGGCAAGGATGTCGGTCTCGAGATTGATCTCGTCGCCGGGCTTTCGCAAGCCAAGCGTCGTGATTTCGAGCGTGTGCGGAATAAGGGCGATCGTCATCGTTTTCCCGTCCATCCCCGCCACCGTGAGCGACACGCCGTCGAGCGCCACCGATCCCTTCTCGACTATAGAAGGAAGTAGCGCATCCGGGACCTCAAGCACCAACTGCTTCCACTCGCCGTCCTGCTTCCATTCTTTCACGGTCGCGACGCCTTCGACGTGCCCCTGCACCACGTGGCCTTCGAACCGACCGTCCGCCTTCATCGCGCGCTCGAGGTTCACCGCGTTGCCCACGAGCAACTCGCCCAGGTTCGTCCGCCGCCACGTCTCCCCCACCACGTCGAACGCCATTTTTTCTTTATCAATCTCAACAACGGTCAAGCAGACGCCGTTCACTGCGATCGAACTGCCGATCTTCGGAGCCTGTGGTGAGCCTGCCGAACCATCATCGAAAGACGCCGGGCGCACGAGCGTCAGCCGCGATTCGGTGCGCTCGATGACCTGGGCCATGGTTTCGACGATTCCGGTGAACATGGATGCATTATTGTAGCGGCAAAAAGTCGCTATGATAGACGCATGAAAGCTGCTTTCGCGGGCATAGGAATCTTCCTTGGGGTTTCCATCGTCGGTTCGATGGCGATCTACGGCTCCGCCATGTCGAACGTGCGGAACACCGCGAGCCCGGACAATTGGATCAGCGCAGGCATCATCGCCGGGATGGCGATCGCGCTCACGGCGTTCTTGGCATTCAAAAAACGGACGATGGAGGAAAATATGTGGGCGTGCCTAATGGCCGGAAGCCTCTTCGCCACGATCATCGTGGTGTTCGAAGCGTTCTGGGTCATTACGATGTAACCGCCGTTTCGACGATGCAGGTGAAGATGGGAACGCAGAATGCCCGATGTGGAATCACTCGTTTCATGTACAGATTCGGCTATCCTTGAAATATGTCGAATAAAACGCTCCCGATAGTCAGCGCCGCACTCATGGGCCTTCTCGTTTTTCTTGTGATGATCATTTTTGGTGGAGGGTTACTCGTCATGAGCATGCTCGCCCGTATAAGCGATCTTTATAGCAGTCCTCTCCCTACAATCGGACCATGGGTCACAGGGGTCATCTCGATCATCGTGACGGGGGTGTTGTGGTTTTTCGATACAGTCGAGCGCACGCCCGGTTCCATGGGACGCTTCTTTGGTTCGTTCTATGCAACCCTCATCCTTGTTTTCGGCGCGTCGTGGATCCTCATGATGTAATCCATTTCCTTCCTTGATCTGATGCAAAAAGACGAACACGCCATGGATCCCATCTACGCCGGCGCGGCGGGCTTCATCGCATTCCTCGGGGTCGCGGCCCTCGGCTCGCTCGTCGATTTCATGGTGATCCTGGTAGGAACGTCGCCGACGATGGCCGATTTCCCCCTCTCCCCCATCACGATCCTCGCAATCATCGTCACCGCGTTCGCCAGCGCCATGTTCTACGGGAGGTGGAAGAATGTCCCGACGGCGACGCGGAAGGGAGCATTCGTCGGCTCGTTGTTCGGCACGGGCTTCACGGTGTTCCTCGCGCTGTGGATCTCGACGTTCTGATGCGACCTTCATCTACAATCCCCCCCCTCCTACCATGAAAAACGACAGCGTCGGGCTCGCGATTGTCTCGGGCATCCTGGCCTTCATCGGCGTCATCGGAGGCCTCATCCTTGTTTCGATCCCCGTGCAACTTCTCCTGCTGGCGCCCGATTCCGCGGGTTTCGCCGCGCCGATCATGCTACTCATCACGCTCCTCGTGGATTTCATGTTCTACAAAGCGTACGCGAAGCAGAAAACGAGGGCGCGTCTCGCCCGCTTCATCGGCTCGCTCGTCGCCACGGCCCCGATCTTCCTCGGAGTCGCGATGCGCATCGTCATGCAATGATTCCCCCCCCCTATGAGAACGAAACTCCCCTCGACCGTGACGATCAAAACCGATTGGACTCCGAGCAAGAAGAAAGGCCTCTGGATCCTCCTCATCCCCGCCATCATCTTCTTCGTCGCCATCTTCGCCGCCGCCCACATCATCGTCGGCTGGTCCGCGCACTTCATCGCGCGCTAATCGCCGGCGAGCCCCACGGTAAATTCGGTTAAGGGAAGCTCTGCCTAAAGTGCAACGTGCGGTGGATCAAGCTGCACAAGAAATGCTGCGGGGAGTGTTATGAGAAGTATTACGCGTGACGTTAGTACATTTTCAAAACCCTCCTCGCCAACGTCAGCGCGTAGGGGATGTCATCCTGACTATTCAGATCGATGTATGAAATGTACTGATTATAGTATTTCATAGAATTAAGGATGTCCTTCACGCGTTTGTGCGGATCAATTTGAGCAAATGCACTGGCCTTATTTCGCGGGAATTGAAAACGCAATTTCGATTGGTATGTATGAAAACTAAGTGCATTTTTAGCGCCAATTTTCAAGGCTATGTACCCTTTCCTCGGCTCCACCTGTAGGCGCGGATCAATCTTTGTTAGCTCTGCGAGCAACGCATCGTACAACTCACGCGTTTCCTCCCAGCCCTCTCCAAAATGATCGTCAACCGTGTACGTCTTTACCTCACGAGTGACCTTTCGAACACTTTCGGACATAGGAACGATTTGTGCGAGTTTTACCCCTTTTTGTTGGCTCTGAAGGCGATCAAGAGAAAGTAGGCTAGCTTCATAAAGCTTAGCCTCCCAAAATTCAAACGGGAGATCCTGAATTCCCAAAGCCTCACGTTGGTGAGGAGTGAAGGATGCCGCTACAAAGATTACACGCGATGCCTCCCAGTTCACCTCATCACGCTTTAATTTGGGCAACACTTCATGGGCTTTTAGAATAAATTCTGCACGGTTATTTATAAGCATTGATAGATACGCGAATCCTTGGTCAATAAGAGGCTCATGAGTCCCTCTTTTATACTCAATAAGAACAAAGCTTTTTTGTTCAGTATCGAACGCAACTGTATCAATTCGAAGTGTATTGCTTGGCGCAAACTCAGATGCAATAAACAGTAAACCGAAAACTTCTTCCAAATTTTGCTCAATCATAGATTGTAAATCACGCTCAAGACGAAAAGGTTTTTCTTTAATACGCTTTAGTCTGTTTTGAATAGCAAAAAGAGTCATAGGAACATATTACTCATAAAAGGTATCAAAAAGCATTTGGATCGTGTTCCATTTAATTAGAAATGCATATTTACTATGATGCATATGAGTCTATTAGAGTATTTCGGTCGTTTTGATAAAAAATACAGCGAACTCACCAGCTTCGACAAGAATTGGTATGAAAAGGAAGTTGGCGTGTATGCCCTTTGTTCAAAGGCAAGTGCACGAGATAAAAAAGGATATTTATCCGAAGAGTATATTCGAGCACGTTTTGTTTGGTCGCTTGTGAATTCAGGAATGTATCAAAAGGAATATATATGTGTTGAATTTGGCTTCCCAAAAGGAAATGGTGGTAAAAGTTTGAATCCTGACATTGCTGTCTTTAAGACCAAAGATTGGCTTAAGCTTTGGGAGGAAGCAAAGCGAAGTAAAAATTATTCTGAAATTAGGCAGAATGTTTTGGTATTTTTCGAGACGAAAAAAAATAATAAAACAGTTGATGATGCAGTTGAAAATCAATTGAGACCCGCTATGAACGAAAATGAATCACCAGAGAGAATTTTCGGTGTTTTTTTTGATGATAAGGATGAAATTCTAATATTTAAAAGGCTTGGAAATTCTCCTCTCAAGCGTTTTGATGAAACTAAACAAAGTGACTTCGGTGATCTAAATATTGGAGAGAGGGATTTAATTTCGAATTTGCCATCACAAGAAAGCTTTATACAAAACAACGAAAGTATTTCTGAGCCCAGCAAGCTCACGCTTGATTCTCTCGATTCGATTGATGAATCTAACTTCACTGAAGTGCTAAATTCTCTAAAAAGAGCAAATGATAGAATTCGTCCTAAAACAGATGTGCATACGCTAGTAGTCGAATTTCTAACTTTAAAAGTTTTTGATGAGAGGAGATCGAGGCGGGAAAGTAAATACACGAAGTTTTACTTTGATCCGAAGGAAAGCAAAGAAATATTCAGAGAAAGAATGCAACAACTCTATAAGGATGCTAAAAATGTTTATAAGAAGGTCTTATCTAAGCCGTTCTTTAGCTATAACTCAGCATTGCAACCTTCAGATGCAGGTGATGAGGCTTTTCTTATAGAACTTGTCAAAGAGTTTCAGCAGCGTTCTATTCTAAAAACGAAAAACGACAACTTTAATCAAATTATTTTCAATAATTTTGCTGAAGGTAAACAAAAAGCTGAAAAGGGGCAATTTTTTACACCTATCCCTATAGTTAATGCGATTATAAAAATGATTAATCCGCAAAAAGGAGAAACTTTCTGTGATCCTGCGTGTGGAATCGCCGACTTCCTTGCGATGGCCTTTCGCCATATGCACAGAGAAGAAATACAAAATAAATCATTTTATGAAAGCGCTGATAACTTTTTCGGCTTTGATTTAGAGGCTGCAAATCTTAAATTAGCGGAATTAAACTTAGTTCTGAATGGAGATGGAGGAGCGGTTTTGCAACAAATGGATTCTCTTGGCCAAAAATTCCTCGAAAATGGAGAAGCATCCGATGAGGGTATATTTTCAGTGCAAAATTATCATCAAGATTGGGAGAATAAGAATGACGCCTTAAAGAGCCCGAAGAAATATAAAATTGTTGCAACAAACCCTCCTTTCGGAAAAGGAAGGGATTTAAAAACAGGTAAAAGTGGAAAATGGGATCTTCCTAAAGATGTAATAACTCTGTATGAAACATGGAAAATAAAACCAAGCGTAGACAAAAATGGAAAAACTAAGCTTCCCCCTTCTAT
>CAZIQM010000011.1:0-25048 GCA_964541635.1 uncultured Candidatus Peribacteria bacterium
ATGATCGTGTTGCGGAAGTCGACCTGCTTGCCGGAACCGTCGGTCAGGGTGCCGTCCTCGAGGATCTGCAGGAGGATGTTGAAGAATTCGGGGTGGGCCTTCTCCACTTCGTCGAAGAGCACGACGCTGTAGGGCTTGCGACGGACAGCTTCCGTCAGCTGGCCGCCCTCTTCGTAACCCACGTAGCCGGCGGTCGTGCCGGTGAGGCGGGAGACGTTGTGGCGCTCCATGAATTCCGACATGTCGATCTTGATGAGCGCGTCCTCGCGGTTGAACACCTCGCGCGCGAGCGTGCGGACGAGCTCGGTCTTGCCGACGCCCGTGGGGCCGAGGAAGAGGAACGAGCCGATGGGGCGGCGGACGTCGCCGATGCCGACGCGCGAGCGGCGGATGGCGCGGGCCACTTTCTTGATGGCGTCCTCCTGGCCGATGACGGATTGCTTGAGCGTGAGCTCCAGGTTCGTCAGGCGCTTGGCCTCCGGCTTCATGAGCTTCATGGCGGGCACGCCCGTCATGCGGGCGATGACCGCGGCGATGTCGTCGGCGTCGATCGAGACCGGCGTGCGGGAATCGCCGTCGGACGCCGCGAGCAGTCGGTCGCGCTTCTCCTTCAACTCCTGCTGCTCCTGCTTGAGCTTCAAGGCCTGGTGGTACTTCTGCTCCTTTACCGCGTCCTGCTGCTTCACGGCCACCTGTTGCAGTTTGGCTTCCACCTGGTCCAACTCCGGCGTGGTGCGCGCGTGCTGGAGGCTCTTGCCGGCCATGGCTTCGTCGAGGACGTCGATGGCTTTGTCGGGCAGGAACCGCTCGGTGATGTAGCGTTTGCTGAGGTTCACCGCGGCCTCCAAGGCTTCATCGGAGATTGCCAGGTGGTGGAAGTGCTCGAACGAGCCCTTCAGGCCGTGGAGGATCTTGATCGTGTCGTCGATCGTCGGCTCGCCGACCTGGATCTGCTGGAACCGGCGTTCGAGGGCGCGGTCCTTTTCGATCGTGCGGTACTCGTCGAGGGTCGTGGCGCCGATGACCTGGATGCCCGCGCGGCTGAGCGCCGGCTTCAGGATGTTGGCCGCGTCGAGCGAGCCCTCGGCGCTGCCCGCGCCGACGACCGTGTGGAGTTCGTCGATGAAGAGGATGACGCTGCGCTCGCTGGACCCCGCTTCCTTGAGGATGTCGTCGAAGCGCTGCTCGAACTCACCGCGGTACTTCGTGCCGGCGACGACGGAGCTGAGGTTGAGGACGAGGACCGTCTTGTTCTTGAGGGCGTCGGGGACCTTGCCCGTGGCGATGCGCTGCGCGAGGCCTTCGACGATGGCCGTCTTGCCCACGCCCGGCTCGCCGATGAGCACGGGGTTGTTCTTCGTCTTGCGGTTGAGGATGTGGATCACGCGTTCGATCTCCTGGTCCCGCCCGATGATCGGGTCGATCTTGCCTTCCTTCGCCTTCGACACGAGGTCGTCCGTGAAGTAATCGAGGGCGGGCGTCTTGCTGTTGCCCTCCGCGCGGCGCTTCTTCAGGCCTTCCGGTTCGCCCGTTGCGCCGGTTCCCTGCATGCCCGAAATGGCGCCCTGCAGACCCTGAAAGAACGCTTCGAGTGACTGCTCGACGCTCTTGTTCTGCTGGCGGAATTGGCTGATCTGGCCGAACATTTCCTCGACGTGCGCCTTCAGTGCCTCGGGGTCGACCTGCATGCTCTCGAGGATCACGGTCGCGCCGCTCTTGCCGCTCGAGACGAGCGCGTAGAGGAGGTGCTCCGTGCCCACGTTCGCGTGGCGGAACTTATGGGCGGTGACGACCGCCTGTTCGATGACCGTGTGGAGGAACGTCGAAAGCCCGTGGCGCACGTGCTTGCCTTCGAGGGCGTTGAGCTTGCTCGACTTCAGGAGGATGCGGACGTTTTCCAGCGTCACACCCGCGCCGGTGAAGATGGAGAACGCGAGCGACTTGGGGATCGACAGGAGCCCGAGCAGCAAGTGCTCGGTGCCGATGTACATGCTCTGCATCGCCTTCGCCTCTTGTTCGGCGATCTGGAGCGCGAGCTTCGCGTTGGGGGTGAACCTGTCGAACGGTTGCATAGGAATAGGGGAGAATTATCACTCTAGCATAGCGAGTGCTAACGCGTCGAGCGATCAGTGAACTTTTTGGAGGGAAGTGTGTGTGAGACGAGTGACAAGAGTCCTCGTATGCATTGGTCCTATGATAAAACGAGCACAAAAATTGTACAAACGGGACGTGTGGCGCGACGAAAGGAAACCTGGCCTGACCTGTGGAAAACCGGTTTTAGGGCGTTAAGCGCGGTGTTTCTGGCGCCAGTCTTCCAGGAAAATCGTGATGATCGTCGTCACCGGCACCGCGAGGAGGAGACCGAGGATGGGGTGGACGATGTTCGGGAAGCTGAGGCCCGAGAGCATCGCGAAGATGATCGCGATGGGCGAGAGGCCGACGGCGCGGCGCATGATGAGCGGCACGAGGAGGTTGTTCTCGCACCACTGGATCACGTAGTAGACGAGCGCGATGCCGAGCGCCCACAGGAAGCCGCCCTGCGTGATGCCGATGAGCACGGCGGGAACCGCGGCGATGAACGGCCCGATGTACGGGATGAATTCGGTGAAGCCGGCGAGCACCGCGAGCGTGGCGGCGTACTCTTCCATGCCGAGGATCACGAGCGCGATGTAGACGAGGAGGCCGATGCAGAAGCCGAGCAGCAGCTGGCCGCGCGCCCACTGGCCGATCTTGTGGTGGACGGCTTCGGTCTTGTCGTCGAGGTACAGGCGGCTCTTCTGGCCGAGGAAACCGCGCACCCACTGGCGGACGTGCTCGCGCTCCATTTGGATGAAGAACGCGAGGACGACCACGATGATGAGCTGCGCGAGGAACGCGGCCACGGAGCCGGCGATCTTCGTGACGAACTGCACGCCCGCGACGCCGACGGACGACATGCTGTCGCCGAGGCTCTGGAGGGCGCCTGTGAAGCTCGTGATGTTCAGGTTCTCGAGCGTGGCGGTCACGAGCTCGGCGAGGCCGCGCTGGACGTCGGTCGAGACGAGCGGCAGCCAGCTGAAGTCGGGGTTGGCGATGAAGTCCGACACCTGTTTGTTGATGAGCAGGGCGATCGCCTGGAGCTGTTCCGCGATGAGCGGGATGAGCGACACCATCAGGAACACGAACACCACGAGGGCGAACAGGTAGTGGATGAGCACGCCGATGCCGCGCGGCACGCCCCAGCGCTCCATCGTCCGGACGCCCGGATCGATGATCGCCGCGACGAAGAAGCCGAGGAGCAGGAGGATGATGACGTCGCGCAGCTGCGCGACCAGGCCGTACCCGAGCACCACCGCGCCCACCACGAGCGTCGCTTGCAGCACCGACACCGGCGAGAACCGCACGGTCAGCGTCGGCTGTTCGTCCTTCGCGGCGTCCGCCGCGGGGAGGGTGTCGGAGCGGTGCTGCTCGGCCCGCCGCTTCTGCAATTCCGACGACGCGCGGTGGATCAGGTCCTGGGCTTTTTTGCCGAGCACCCTGAACGACGTGAACGGTTCGTCGGATTTCTTGCGCTGCGCCATACGGGAGAAGGAGAAGGGGATCCCGGCCTCAGATGCCGAGGACGGTAAGGACGAGGTCGATGATGAGGTACGCGCACGTCGTCGCGATGAGACCGATGATAGACCAGTAGACGCGGTCTTTTCCCTTGCCCTCGTCGCCTTGGAGCACTCCGATCGCATACTGGTAGCCGCCGATCATGACGTTGATGACGAAGATCGCGCCCACCAAATACATGATGAGCTCCACGAGGTGCCCGATGAACACGGGAATGCACGAGGCCTGCAACCGGCCCGTCGTGAAATCGCAGCCGGTCAGCCCTTCCATGATCACGCCGGGTTTCTGCGCGTGGGCCGAAGCGGCGAAAAGCAGGGACGTGAGAAACGCGACGAAACGCATGGCGCCAGTGTGGCGCTTTGCGTAGGATTTCCGCCACAGAAGCCCCTTCGTTTCGGCTCGCATAGTCGCTATTCTATGGTCTAGTTCTATGACGAATTTCACCTGGGCATCGGCAGCCAAACCCGTCGTGTCGCTCGCGCCCATGGCGGGCGTCACCGACGCGTCGTACCGGCAGCTCATCAAGCGCATCGCGCCCGAGGTGGTCGTGTACACCGAGTTCCTCAGCAGCGACGCGCTGGCGTACGGCGCCAAGCGCACGATGGAGATGCTTGCGTTCGACGCCACGATCGAGCGCCCGTTCATCGTGCAGATCTTCGGCGACACGCCGGAGCATTTCCTCGCGGCGGCGAAGGTGATCGAGGCGATCGGCGCGGACGGCATCGACATCAACATGGGCTGCCCCGCGGCGAAGGTCATCTCGAGCTGCCACGGCGCGGCGCTCATCAAGAACCCGAAGCTCGCGGCCGAGCTCGTGCACGCGACGAAGAAAGCGGTGTCGATCCCCGTCAGCGTGAAGACGCGCCTCGGGTGGGACCGCGCGGACACGCTCATCGACTTCTGCAAAGGACTCGAGGAAGCGGGCGCGGACGCCTTCGCCATCCACGGCCGGCGCTACTGCGACAAGTTCACGGGAAAGGCCGACTGGAGCCAAATTTACGAACTCAAGAAAGCCGTGAAGGTCCCGGTGTTCGGCAACGGCGACGTCTATTCGGCGCAGGACGCGCTCGACAAGATCGGCAACCTCGACGGCGTGATGGTCGGGCGCGGCACGTTCGGCAACCCGTGGCTCATGAAGGAAATCGTCGACGCCTTCGCCGACAGGAACGCGCCGGTCGTGCCGAAGACGTTCCACGAAAAACTCCCGATGATCATCGAGCACTGCGAACTCTCGGTGGCCATCAAAGGCGAGCGGCTCGGCATGCTCGAAATGCGCCGGCACCTTTCGAGTTACGTGAAAGGCTTCGACGGCGCCGCGGACCTTCGCTCGAAGTTGGTGCGCGTGGAGAAACTGGCGGAAGCGAAATCGCTGCTGCTCAGCGCGGCGTGATCACGCGGCCTTCCTCAAGCCTTCGATCAATTCCCGCATCGAGATTTCGATGGCGAAGCGCGTGGTCTCGATCTGGTACCGCGGTTGCTGGGCCCTCGCCATGCGCATTGCCTCCTTCCCGTCGATTCCGAGCGGCGCGTGTTCGCGTAGATGCTGCGCGAGCGCGTCTATGTCATCGGGGGTCGCTCCTTCCATGGAGGGGCTGACGCCGATGCCTTCTGTTGAGTGTTTGAACATGCGACCATTGTCCGCCGGGGCGGGGAAGAGTCAAGAATCGTTGTCATTTCGCCGTTTCCCGGCACGAAAAAGGGCGCCTTTCGACGCCCTCTTTGATGGCGATATGCTCAGCGCGAGACGTTGATGCCGGGGCCCATCGTCGGGGCGATCGTGATCGACGTGATGTACGTCGACTTGATGCCCGCGGGCTTGGCTTCGTCGAGGGCGCTGAGGACGGCCTCGAGGTTCTCGGCGAGCTTCTTGCCGCCGAACGACACCTTGCCGAACGGCACGTGGATGATGCCGGCCTTGTCCATCTTGCACTCGATGCGGCCCTTCTTGAGTTCCGAGATCGTCTTCGCGAGGTTGTCCGTCACCGTGCCGGCCTTCGGGTTCGGCATCATGCCTTTCTGGCCGAGGATCTTCGCGATCTTGCCGAGGTTCTTCATGACGCTCGGAACGGCCACCGCGACGTCGAAGTCGATTGTGCCGGCTTCGATGTCCTTCGTGAGCTGCTCGAGACCGACGACGTCGGCGCCCGCCTTCTTGGCGTCGTCTTCCTGCTCCTCGGGAACGAACGCGGCGATGCGCACCGACTTACCCGTGCCGTGCGGCAGGGCGACCGTCGTGCGGACGAGCTGGTCCGCCTGGGTCGTGTCGGCGTTGATGCGCACGTGCGCTTCCGCCGTGGCGTCGAACGTCGACGGCGAAACCTGCGTCAGCAGCTCGGTCGCGTCGGCGACGGAGTAGCTGGGCTGCGAAACCTTCGCCTTCGCGGCGACGTACTTCTTGCCTCGCTTGCCGAGGCCGGACGAGCCGCGCTCGTTGCTGGGTTTGGTGGAGGATTTCTCCGACATGGGATTGGGGGGAATGTGGTACAGACGCCTCGGGTGAGGCTCCCACAAGGGGCCCGTATTGTGCAGTTCCCCGTACGCGCGCGCAAGCGCAAAAACAGCTTCAAAACGCTCTATCTCGGCGAAGTTCGCGGGAGGAACGCGCCCGGCTCACTTCTTTTTCTTCTTCGGCGCGGCCTTCGCCACCGGCTTCTTGGCCTTGAGGGCCATGGACGGGATGAAGGGGATGGTGCGCGTGGTGATCGTGCGGGCCGAACCCTTCACCTGCGTGAACCAGCCGAGGCCGAGGCCGAAGAGGAGCATGGTCCCGAGGACGTAGGCGTTCTGCGTCGGGAACTGCGAGCCCGGTTGCGTGGCGTACAGGAACGTCATGACCACGAACGTGAGCAGCGAGTACGACGTGATCATGAGGCCGATGAGTTTCCACGTGAAGAAGAAGAGCGCTCCCGGGACGGACTTCGCCGCGGGGTCGATGTGGCGGAGCTTGGCGTCGTGCCAGAGGAAGAGGATGCCGCCGAGGGCGAACACGAAGAGGAGCCCGACGTAGACGTCGCTCTCGAGGAATTGGCTGGAGATCACGGCGAGGAGCACCGGCACGCTGCCCGTGGCGATCAGGATGATGCCGACCGCCTGCGCGAAGTAGCAGTACGTGGCGTACGCGACGTCCCACGCGTTGCCGCCGCGCATGATGCCCGCGAGGGCGACCAGCGCGAGCATGGCGCATACCCCGACGGGGAGCATCATGCCGTAGGGCAGGTTGATGTTCTGGAAGACTCCGTCGAGGGACGAGGGGAACATGGCGGTGTGCGGAAGGTACGGGGATCAGCATATGCCGACACGAACGCCCGGCGCACGCAATTAGCGTTGCGGCTTTTCCGCAACGTGATGCGTTCGCAGATGTATCGCGCGACGCGTTCGCGCGGATGATGAAAAAAACCACGCGGGTCTCGCGTGGTTTTTCGAACGTCGGGATGGAAGGGTCACGCCGCGAGCGACTCCACGTTCTCGACCGTGATGCCCATGTTGCGGGCGGTGCCGGCGAGCGTGCGCATGGCGGCCTTGAGATCCGTCGTGTTGAGGTCCGGCATCTTGATCTTCGCGATCTCCTCGAGGTCCTTGAGCGAAATCTTGCCGACCTTGTTCTTGTTCGGTTCGCCCGAGCCCTTCTCGACCTTCGCCTTGCCCTTGATGAGCTCGCTGGCCGGGGGCTGCTTCGTGACGAACGAGAACGACCTGTCGTCGTACACCGTGATCACCACCGGGATCATCTGGCCCATCTGGTCCTTCGTCGCCGCGTTGAACTGCGTGCAGAAGCCCTGGATGTCGACGCCGGCTTGGCCGAGCGCCGGACCCAGCGGAGGCGCGGGGTTGGCTTGCCCACCGCGGGCAACGACTTTGACGACCTTCTTGATAGCTTTAGCCATAGGGAATTGAGAGTGGGCGTAGGGTACTGATCGCGTAGGGCGCTGTAAAGCCGATCCGACGGGGTTTTCAGCGGGCGGTAAGGCCGTCGATGGCCGCGTTCACCGCATCCTGCTTGTTCTGGGCGGTGTGGATTTCGTACAGGCGCTCGCGGATGCGGATGAAGGTCAGAGTTTCTTCGCTGAGCGCCGGGTCGCGGAAGGTCAGGACGTTGCGCGTCGGCTTTCCTTCTTCCTGCAGCGTCTTGTCGCTGAGGTTCGAGACTTGGTCCGAGAAGGCGGAGAGGAGGGCTTCCTTCAAGGAGATGAACGCCTGCTTGGAATCGCCGTCGATCCACGAGACCGATCCGGCGCGGTCGCCGTCCTTCATGAGCGTGTAGGACTCGACCTCCTGGTCCTTCGCGACCTGCGCGAGGAACGTGAGGTCTTCGGAGGGGGAGAGCGTGAAGCCGAGTTGTTCGAGGACGCTCTCGACGTCCGTCTCCTGCGCCTTGGCGACGCCGCCGGTCGTGCCGTCGGTGGTACCGGCCGGTTGCTCGGCGATCAAATCGGCCGCGTACTCGCGTCCGGCAAACCAATAGTCCGTCAGTCCCACGCCGGCGAGGCCGACGACGAGAAGCACGGTGGTGACGATCTTGGCGCGCGTGGTCATAGGGATGCGGGAATGATACGCACAGGAGTGCGCGATCGGTAGGTGAAGATAAGGAGGATAAAATATCATATTTAGTACAATTGTCAATATCGGAAAACACCCCTCCGCGGCAAGCCGGGAGGGGGTGTTCATGCCATGTGAGCGGTTCATCGTGAATTCACTTACGTTGGCGAGTAGTTGTACTTCGGAGCGCGTGGACGCCAGACCAAGACCAGCATCACGGACTCGATCAGGAAAAACGTGAGCGGTTGCGCGACATCCCCGAGCGTGAACGCCGGAATGGCGAGCAGCGCAAGGACGCACGATACAAAATAGATCGTCCATGCCGTGCGGTCTTCCTTCTCCGGCTCCTTCCACGCGGTTCTGATTGTGGGGAGGGCGGCGATGAGAACCACGGTGTTGCTTACAACGATCCCCGTGACGGGACTATTGAACCACCACCACAGTCCGATGCCCGCCAGCGCTCCGCATAAACAAAAGACGTCGAGTGCCGACCAGCCTTTCTTTCCGTAGAAGAGCGATAGGCCTGCAACGATCCATGCCCCGACGACGGCCCCGACGATCTGACCGTTGAGCGTTCCCGCGGTGGCCATTCCGGCAAGCGTGATGCTGTCGAGGGATGCCCAGATAATCCAGGAAGCTTTGGACGGTTGCGTCTGCTTGAAGATCATGATCGATCTGATGTAGGGGATGAACCCCGCGCAGAAGACGAAACCCGCCAACGCACCGACAATGTGTTGTGCAAGTTGCACGACTCGCTCCTCTATGAAAAACGTGTGAATGCACGATGCTGTTCAAAGGGCAACAGCCCAACCGGACGTTCCGGTTGTTAATGAGTAAAATAGCATAATATGTAATATTGTCAATATCCCGGGAACCGCGCGAAATCGCTATACTGCGCGCCATAGCGATCAAGCGAACGTCCGCATCGGCAGCAGTCCTCGCGCCGACGGAAACGCCCGCGGAAGCGGCGGAACAGATCGGTTTGCGTCCCAGGGCCCTCGATGAGTACGTCGGCCAAGCGAAGATCAAGGAGCACCTGCGCATCCACATCGCGGCGGCCCGTTCGCGCGGCGAACCGATGGGCCACACGTTGCTCCACGGCCCGCCGGGACTCGGCAAGACGACGCTCGCGCACATCGTTGCACACGAGATGGGATCGCAATTGAAGGTGACGTCGGGTCCCGCGATCGAGAAGCCGGGCGACGTCGCGTCGCTCCTCACGAACCTCTCCGCGGGCGACGTCCTCTTCATCGACGAAATCCACCGCCTGCGGCCCGTCGTGGAGGAAGTCCTCTACGGCGCGATGGAGGACAACGTGCTCGACATCGTCATCGGCAAAGGCCCCACCGCGCGCAGCGTCCGGCTCACCATCAAACCCTTCACGCTCGTGGGCGCCACCACCAAGGCCGGCGCGATGAGCGCTCCGCTCCGCGACCGTTTCATGCACGCGTTCAAGCTCGGGTTCTACGAGCTGGGCGAAATGGAGAAGATCGTCACGCGCTCCGCGGCGATCCTCGGCGTGCCGATGGACGCGGGGTCCAGCGCGACGATCGCCGCCGCCAGCCGCGCCACGCCGCGCATCGCCAACCGCCTCGTCCGCGCCGTCCGCGACTTCGCCCATTCGCGCAACGAATCGGCCGTGAACGACGCGTGCGTCCGCGAGACGCTGCTGTCGCTCGACATCGATCCCGAGGGGCTCGACGCGACGGACCGTGCGCTCCTTTCCACGATCGTCGACTCCTTCAACGGCGGGCCGGTCGGCCTCTCGACGCTGGCGGCGATGCTCGCGGAGGAAGAAGAGACCATCGAAGGGATGTACGAACCGTACCTCATGCAGCAGGGGTACCTGCAGCGCACGGCGAAGGGCCGCAGCGCCACGAAGCGCGCCTACGAGAAATTGGGGAAGAGGATGCCGGACGGCCAACAGCCGCTGTTGTGATCAGGCGAGCACCACCGCGACCTCCGTTTGGACGGGCGCGCGCTTCTTGCCGTTGTAGCCTTCGTGCGATTGCTGCAACTGCCGGCGCGACACCTTCGTGACCCACACCGCCTGGCCGCGCAGGAACATCGGCGTGGCGAACGAGCCCCCGTCGCGCACGTCCCCGTACCCCATGGCGAGGCAGCCGGCGACGAGGAGGGTGAGGCACGTCATCGCGGCGAGCATACGCGGGGGATGGATCACCGCGAAGCGTTTGCCGTTGCGGAAATCGCCGCTTCTATCAGCGTATACATTTGTTGTTCAAAACGGCCTCGTGAGAAGTGTTTTGCACGCTCGCGGCACGCGTTGCTCTCGTAGGTCGATCGAGCGAAGCGACCGAGCATCGCCCCGAGCGAGGCGCCCGTCGGCTCGTCGAAGAACTCGCCGGTCACACCTTCGAGAATCGTTTCGCGCGGTCCGCCGGCCCGATAGGCGATCACGGGCGTGCCGCACGCCATCGATTCCACTGCCACGAGGTTGAAGTCTTCGTTGCCCGGAACGATCGTCGCCTGCGCGTCGCCGTATAGATCACACAGTTCGTCGCCTTCACGGCGGCCGTAGAAATGCACCGTCGGGCCGGCCATGCGTTCCAACCGCGCTCGATCCGGGCCGTCTCCCACGATCACGAGGTGTCGCCGGGCGGCGTTGCACGCGTCGATCGCGATGTCGATGTTTTTGTACCGCGCGAGCGTCGAGACGATGAGGTAGTAATCGGGGTGTTCCCGCTCTACGTGCTCCGGCGCAGCCGCGGACCATCGGTCGTCGATCGGTGGATGCACGACGCTACTGTCGCGCCCCCAGTACAGCTCGATTCTGCGCCTGACGGCGTTCGAAGCGGCCGCGATGGATGTCGGGCGGTCCGCTACGGACGCGTCCCACGTGCGCAGCCGGTGGAACAGTCGCGCCGCGAAGGGGCGGAGCGCGAAGGGGATGCGCGATTGCACGTCGAATGTTTGGTCCCAGAGGTAACGCGCCGGCGTGTGGACGTACGTGACGTGCGGCGTTCCCGGCGGCACGCGCAGTCCGTGGACGAACGCCGACGACGAGCTGATGATCAGGTCGTATCCCGAGAAATCCCACGCTTCGACCGCCGAGCGGAAGAAGGGGAGGTAGAGGTGATGGTTGAACTGCCGGGTGAGCGAAGCGAACGGCTGCAGCCACGACGCATGGACGCGCTCCTTCGGGAACCAATCGCCGAGTTTTTTTTCGTCGTAGAGCAGCGTGAAGACGTCCGCCTGCGGGTACATGTCCGCGAGCACGCGCGCGACGCGCTCCGCGCCGCCGCGGACGGTGAGCAGCTCGTGGACGATCGCGACCTTCATGCGTCGTGGGGGGCTTGGAGGCGCTTCGCGATACTTCCCGCGACCATGCGGGGGATGAGGCGCGTGCAGAAGGCGAAGAACGCGTTGCGGCGTCCGGCGACCACGAGGGGTTTTCCGCGGAGCATCGCGCGGTAGCCGATCTCGGCCGCGCGCGCGGCGGTCATGATGAAGGCGGATTTGAAGAGCGCCGTGCCGTTCATGCCCGCGGTACGCTGGAAGCCCGTGCGCGTGGGGCCGGGGCAGAGGCAGGTGACCGTGACGCCCGAGCCGCGCAGCTCATCCGAGAGCGCGAGCGACCAGTTGAGCACGTACGCTTTCGTCGCGTAGTACACGGCCATGAGCGGTCCGGGCTGGAACGCCGCGGTCGAGGCGACGTTGAGGATGCGGCCCTTTTTGCGCGCGACCATCCCGGGCAGTAACGCCCGCGCGAGCGACGTGACCGCGGCGACGTTCAGCGCGACCATGCCGTCGATCGTTGCGGGATCCATCGTCGCGAAGGTCCCGAGTTTGCCGACGCCCGCGTTGTTCACGAGCGCGTCGACCACGATCGTCTTTTCCTCCAGCGCGGCGACCAGTCGTCCCACGGACGACGGATCGGAGAGGTCCAGGGGGAAGGTCGCCACGGCGACGCCGTGCTTCGCCCGGAGTTCGGCGGCCAACGCCTCGAGTGCGTCGACCGACCGCGCCACCAGGGCGAGGTCCTTCCCGTCGGCGGCCGCCAAACGGGCGATCTCCGCGCCGATGCCTCCGGATGCGCCCGTGATGAGGGTAAACGCCATGGTCCCCAGTGTAGCGCCGACCGTTGCGCGCCGCAGCGGAAGCGGGGATACTGATCGGCCGCATGCGTTCCGTCTCGCCCTTCCGGCTTGCCGCCTTCGCGGCGCCCTTCCTCATCGCGCCGATCGTCTTCGCGGCGCAGGTGCCCTCGTGGATCGCCGACGACGAACGCGCGTGCATGGCCGTGAGCGCCGACGAAGAATTGGGTGATCGTCTCGACGCGTACGACGATTTCTATGAGGTGATGCAGGATGACCTGCGCGCCTACCGCCGCGACGTCCGCAACGCGTGGCTCATCATCGACGACGCGCAACGCAAGACGTACCAGAAGCAGGTCGACCGCGATTACGCGACGCGCGTGAAGAACCGCCAGTCGGTGCTCGCCGACAGGCTGGCGTCGTACAAGGAAAACAAGGCCGACACCGACGCCTACTGCAAGCAGCGGATGGCGGAGGCCAAGAAATTCGTCTCGGGCATTTGCACCTCGAACGCCGACTGCGCGTCCGGCAAAGTCTGCACCGTGCAGTTCGGCGCGTGCGATTCCTCCTGCCCCTACGGCTCCATCTACTGTCAATCGGCCTGCGCGGGGACGTGCGTTAAGCCGTAAGCGGAAAGTTGCAAAAAATACAAATTATGATATAATTTGTATATGGCCGAAAAGCTCTCCAACGAACTGTATTACCAGGTGAACAAGGGCGGAAAACTCGAGTTCGTCCCCGCGTCCACGGTGGAATCGGATCCCGTGTTGAAGCGGCAAATCAGCGACGCTTCGGGCAAGTACCGCAAGGTCCTGGGAGAGTTCAACACGTACCGCCAGGACAAGAAGTCCCGGGACGCGTACTTCAATTCGTGACCGCCGTCACCCGCCGATGAGCGCGAGCTTTTCGTCGCGCGAGAGTTTCTTCATTGCCGCTTCGCGCTTCCTGACCGCCGAGAGCGTGGGGTGTTCCTCGTGGTACACGAATGCCACCGGCAATCTCGACCGCGTGTACTTCGAGGCCTTTCCCGCGTTGTGCATCGCTTCGCGCGCGGCCAAATTTACGCACGTACCGACGTAGAGCGAGCCGTCTGCGCAGCGGGCGATGTAGGCGTAGTGGGGCACGGCGTTGAGTATACGGCTGCGGCGCACAGGCAAAAGTGCCCCTTTAGACCCTTGCAAAGAATACGGCATGGTAGTAGATCGTCCGCCAATTTCCGTTCGTACCCTATGGATCAGTCTCATTACAGGACCGTGAACGAGGGCGATGCCTCGTGCGAGTCGCGCGATATGTTTTGTCTACCACCTCGTGGACTGGAAGAAGCCCGCGCGAAAATCGCGGAAAAGTTGCGCGCGGGAACGCTGGGGTCCGACCCGGCCAGGCTATTGCCGCACGCGCACTACGCCGGTCGCTCGAACCAGACATGAGGGGTTCGTCCCGCGCTTCAGGCGCGTGCCGTCGCTTTCGCCGCCAGGGCCGCCATGCCCGCGTTGTGCATCGTTTCGCGCGCGGCCAAATTTACGCACGTACCGACGTAGAGCGAGCCGTCGGCGCAGCGGGCGATGTAGGCGTAGTGGGGCACGTGCTCATTGTACGCCTTACTCCTGTGCGATCGTTGGCATGGTTTCGTCGTTTACCGCGATCCCTCGGAGTCGCTCGATGACTTCGGAGTGGATTTGCGACACGCGGCTTTCGCTCAAGTCGATCTCTTCGCCGATTTCATCCATGGTCATTCCTTTCAAATAGTACTTCTCGAGGATTTCACGTTCGCGTCCGAACGAGCGATCCAGCACGCGCTCCGCCAGGTCCCGCGTGCGGACCATGTGCCTGTCTTGGGCTCCTTCATCCGACGGCAGCACTTCGTAGAGTGACCAACCGTCGTCCTCGTCGATGTTCCCGCTCCACTCGTGGCCGCCCGCGGTGTCCAGGCTGCCCATGAACACGATCCCGTGCTTGAGGATCTCCGCGCGCTCGGGTCCCACGTACGCCGCAAGTTCGTCGATCGAGTTCGCGGAGCGGCCGGTCGCGTGGATGAATTCCTCTTCCATCGCCATGCGCTCGGCGATGAGCGTGCGCTCGACGCGTGGGCACCAATCCTGCGCGCGCAGCGCATCGAGGACGCGGTGGTAGATTTCGTTGCCGAAGTACGCCGACACGGCCGTGCCAATCGCGGGGTCGAATTCGTCGATTTTTTTCCAGACCCCTTCGTACAACCCGTGCGAGACCAAGTCTTCGACGTCGATCGAGTGAGCGAAGGATTTTTGTTTGCGGAACGCCAGGCTTCGCGCGATGCGTTTCGCCGTCGGGGTAAGGTGCTTCATGAACTTCACTTTCGCCGCTTCGCGGTCGTCGCCCTGTTGCGTTTTGTTCCAGAGGTCCATGAGGCTGACGGGTGGCAGCGCTTCGTGGTCGGTCTGTGCCGCCCATTTGACGTACTGCGCGCGGGTGATACCGCGTTCTCGCAGGATGGTGGTCAATTCGTCTCCTCCCTCCACTTCTTCGTGGATTTCATCAACGAGCTTGCGCCGGTGCTCGAGCGTCTCCGGATCGATGTCTTTCGCCGGACGACCGCCCTTCTTGTCCGAGCCATTTCCGCCGGACCTCCGATTGCCCTCTCCGCGTTGCACGGCCCGTATCAACGACGCGCGCATGCTGCTCCACCGATGGTAACTGTCGACCTGGATGCCCACGTGTCTGCATGCATCCTCGAGGAACATGTTGTTCAAGTAGCGGATTTTCGAAACCTCCTCGACGAGGCGGAGTTTGTCCGCGGCGGTACGGTTGGGCGTCCTCTTTTTCTGCGGTTCCGGCGCCTCGGGTTCCGGCGGATTGTCCGCGGCGGCCAACGCCGCTTCGAAGACGGCCGCGGCCTCGGGCGGGAACCAGATGCGTTCGTAGTAGAGTTGCCTGGTAAGCCCGAGGTTCCGGAACGCTTCCTCCGAATTTTTCTGCGTGGGGATGTATTCCTCGATCGCCTTGAAGAGCAAGAATTTGTCTTCTTTCGAAAGCCACATCGGGCTCGATTTTTTCACGAGAAGACCGTCGGCGAACGTTTCTCGGGAGAATATCCCGGATTCCTTGTCGGCCGTTTCGCCCCTGTTCACACCCATTGGCCGACCGTTATAGCACTGCCAGAAACGGCGTCAAACGCGTCCTCAACAGCCACGGCCCCGTTTACGAGCGCGTCGTCGCCTTCGCTGCCAGGGCCGCCATGCCCGCGCCGACCATGTTGGCCACGAGGTCCCAACCGGTGTTCACGTAGCCGCCGACGTTCGTGTTCGGGATCGTCAGCACGGCCGTGAATTCGATGACCTCGTTGAGCGCCCCGAGTCCCATGCCCGCCAGCCAGCAGAGGACGAAGATCCCGGCGGTCGGCGTGACGCCTTTCATCGATTTCACGCACTCCCACGTCACCCACGTCGCCACGAAAAAGCCGTACGCGTGGGCGAAGTTGTCGTACTTGAAGTAGCCGGGGATGATCCACCAACTGTAGAGCACGCCGGATCCGTTCTCCGTCACCCACGTGGCCGGCACGTGCACGAGGCCGCCGATCATGTGGAAGAAGCCCCACGCGCTGAGCATGAAGAGCGCCGCGTGGGAGAAGTTCACCTTCCGGTGCACCGTGGCGACGATGGCGCCGACCACGACCACGATGGCGATGTAGAAAAGGAATTCGGTGTTGTGGCGGGAGTAGGCCAACGGCGTCGCCACCAGGAGGTAGGCGGCCGTGAACAGCCCCGCGGGCAGGAGCGAGGTGTGGGGCGTTTTCTTGTGGAACCAACCGAAGATGCTCATGGGGAGTGGGGAATCAGAAGAAATAATAATACGCTGCCACGACGACGGCCGTACCGATCGCGATGGCGAGCAATTGAAGAAGCGTCTTTGCGAGCGAGCCCCCTTTGGTCCGCGGCGATGTCATGAAGTCGTGTATCTCTGAGAGGAACCAGAAGAAATCGTCCATGCGAACACGATACACCCGCGCGGACCGTCGCGCTGGCGTATCGATGACCGCGACGTTCAGAGCGTTCCCAGCAGTTTCTTCATCCGTTCCCACGCTTTGTCGCGCGCGGCGGCGTTCGCGGGATCCGCGTACGGGTCCTCGCCCGTGCGCATGAACGCGTGGCCCGCGCCGTCGTACGCTTCGATCTCGTACGTCTTCCCGTAGTCCGCCATCGCGTTGGTCGACATCGGGATGGTGGCGTTCACGCGCGCGTCGTTGCCCGCGTAAAAGCCGTAGACCGGCGACGTGACGTTCGCGTACGCGGAGACGTCGGTCGGGCCCGTGCCGTAGAAGACGAGCGTGAGGTCCGGCTCGTCGCTGGCGGTGGCGAACGCGAAGGATTGGGATCCTCCCCAGCAGAAACCCGCGGTCGCGAGTTTGCCGTTGCTGGCCGGGATGGTTTGGGACCAGTTCGCGACGGCGTTGAGGTCCGACATCACCTGCACGGGGTCGAGCTTCATGATGGCTTTCGTGCGTTCGTCGTCCGACGCGAAGGAGTCCGAGTCCTTGTGGTCCGGGTCGAAATCGGACAGCAGGTCCGGCGCGACGGCGATGTAGCCCTGCTCCGCGATTTCGTCGGCCATGGCCCGCACCCAATCGCTCAGGCCTTTGTTCTCGTGGATGACGAGGACCACCGGCGTCTTGCCGCTCTTCTCCGGATACGCCACGAAGGTGCTGATCGTTTTCTCGCCGTTCTGGACGTCGACCCATTCGTGGTGGCGGGGCGAGTCGTTCAGGCGGCTGGCGATGTCTTCGTTGACCGCTTCGGAGCCGGCCGTGTCGTGCGTCGAGTGGTCGTCCATCGCGCTGCGAGCGGAGTGGTCGTCCATGGGCGGCGTCGCGGGTTGGCACGCGGCGAGGAAGGCGACGGGCAGGACCAGGAGGAGTTTCTTCATGGAAAGGGGGGAACGGGGGCAGTATACCAAACGGACGGATAGCCGCTTTGCCTCGTACGGAAGCGGCGGATGCATGATTTTATTTACATCCTAGGGGGCGGGAATCCGCAAGCGGACAGCGCGTCGCGCGGGTGTAGGGTCGGGGCATGCCACCCTCCACCAAAAAGAAGAAGCGCCCGGTCGCGAAGAAGAAAAAGATGGCGAAGAAGCCCGCCAAAAAGTCGTCGAAAAAGGCGGTGAAGCGCACGCTCAAGAAAGCCGTGAAGAAGGCGGTGAAGAAGGTCGCCAAGAAAGCGAAGAACGCGTCGAAGAAGAAGGTGATCGCGAAGGCGAAGAAGAAAGCCGTGGCGAAGATCCTCAAGCAGCCCGCGGCCATCGGCAAAGTCATCCACTACTACGGCCACCTCGGCGTCGCCATCGTCGACCTCGCGCAGCCCCTCCGCCTCGGCGACACGGTCCGCGTGAAGCACGGCGAGCAGGACTACCTGATGGCCGTCACCTCGATGCAGATCGAGCACCAGCCCGTCGCGGTCGCCAATAAGAAGGACGTCATCGGCATGAAGACCGTCCGCAAGGTGCCCGAGGGCGCGCTGATCCTGCCGGCGTGATACACTGCGCGGCATGAAGATCCTCCGCCTCTCTTTCGCCGTTTCGTCCCTCGCGTTCCTCGCGGCCTGCATGCCTTCGGCACCATCCGCGCCGCCGACGGCGAAAAGCATGCTGCATTCGACGGCGTTCCCGGAGGGGTGGAAAGCCATTCCCGACGACTGCGGGACGAACGTACTGTGCTTCTATTCGCCGTCCGCCTACACGGGTGCGAACACCGCGACCGACCACGACTTTTTCGCTGTGCAACCCGTGTCGCCCGGCACGTGCGACGACGCGTTCGTTGCTGACCAGGCCACGATGGACGGCGGCGACACGGTGAAAACGTTCACGCTGTTCGGGCAGGACGTGGGCTACCAATGGAACGGATACGCCGGGGCCGGCGTCACGCCGGGCGATCTGTACACGATGCGTTTCGTCTGCGTGCGCCATCCCACCGAGGGCTTCGACATCCTCGTATCTTCGTACATCGCCGACGGGAAAACGACCGACTACCTCGACGGTCAGTTCCTTCCGTTCTGGCTCCACCTGTTCATCACGGAGTGATTGGTGGGTCGGGAGGGACTCGAACCCTCGGCCAATTCCTTAAAAGGGAACTGCTCTACCAACTGAGCTACCGACCCTGAAGCGAGGGCACTATACCGTCCCCTTATGCCGCCAGCGAGAGCGTTTCGTCGGTGTTTTCTTGCTGCGTTCCGAGGGTTTTGTAATAGCCTTCCTTGATGCGGGTGATGGACCACACGATGCGGTTCTCGATTTTGCGGGCCGTCAGCTTCGTCACGTAGCCCGGCTGCACGCCGATGTCGTGGCGCGCGCGCAGCTCGCCCAGTTCCTCGGCCGTCATGTTGTGGGCTTCGACGAAAAGCATCACGTCATTCTACATCCGCGCCGCGAGTTGTTCCATTGTGCGCGCGTCGCGAACGTCGTGCGATCGCGGAAAAAAATTCCGGAGGCGGCACGCCACCTCCGGAACTTCCGACTCGACGGCTGCATATCCCGTCAGGCGGCGGTCGGCGCACGTGGGCGTACACGGGTTGGCAACTCCCTCGTACCGTACTGCCGGCGCGGGTACTCTAGCATCGCGTGATCGATAGTCACTGCCACCTGGCCGACAAGGCGTTCGACGCCGATCGAGACGCGGTGATCGTGCGCGCGTTCGACGCGGGGATCTCGCGCATGGTCACGATCGCCGATTCGCTTCCCGAAGCCGAAAAATGCGTGTCCATCGCTGCGGCCGACGCGCGGATTTCTTTCACGGTCGGCGTGCATCCGCATCATGCCAAAGACTGGAAAAACGGCGACGCGGCGACGATGAAAACGTTGCTGGGGGGCGCGGTCGCGGTGGGGGAGATCGGGCTCGATTATCACTACGATTTCTCGCCGCGCGACGCGCAGAAAAAAGTCTTCCGCGAACAGCTTTTGATCGCCAAGGAGCTCGGGCTCCCCGCGGTCGTGCACTGCCGCGAGGCGATCGCCGACGTGCGCGCGGTCATCGAAGAGGTCGACGCCGGTCCGTTCGTCGTCCACTGCTGCACCGAGAAATGGAGCGACGTGGAGTGGGTCCTCGAGCGCGGCTCGCTCCTGTCCTTCACCGGCATCGCGACCTTCCCGAAGAGCACGGACATCCTCGAAACGGTCCGCAACTGTCCCATCGGGTCGATGATGGTCGAGACCGACGCGCCCTACCTGGCGCCCATCCCGCATCGGGGCACGCGCTGCGAACCGGCGTTCGTCGTCGACACGGCGCGGTTCATCGCCCGTGAAAAAGGCGTTTCCCTGGAGCAATTCGAGCAGATCGTCGACGAAACGACCGTGGCCTTTTTCGGACTACCGTCGTAGTGGTGCGGCTGGCGGGACTCGAACCCACAACCCCTTCCTTCGGAGGGAAGTACTCTATCCATTGAGCTACAGCCGCAAAACGTGGCGTCAGTGTAGTGCAACGACAAGGATCGAGTCTCGTATTTTTTAAATGGCTTGCGCAAGCGCTCGCCGGCCATTGAGCTACAGCCGCAGGGTGCGCTGCGAGAGGGTACCACATGTCGACGCGGTATGATGCTGACATGGTCCGCATGGACGAAACCGGCCGGAGGATCGACGCGCACTTGAACAGTCTCTGGGGCCGGACGTTTTTGTGCACAATCCAGGAGGTCCGCGAATCCGCCACCGTCGCGCTCATGGGTATCCGCGTACACCTCCATAAACAACCGCCGATGACCCGCGCGGAGGCTGCCTACCAACGCAAACGGTGCGACGACGTCCGCGACCAAGTCGTCCAGCTCTACGCACGAGGCGATAAGCGCCATGCACACAACTTGCACAAAATCCTCGTATCGTACCGGCGCAGGATCGACGAGATGTTGGGAATCGATAGGGGCGACGACGGGTTCGAGGAGGAGCCTCCGGCAGGAGTAAGCTGATCGCATGCACCGCGAGATCCGCACGGCGCTGGAAAAACTGGGAAGCCCCGCCAAGGCGGCGAACGCGCTGCGTTTCTTCAAAGCCGGGCTGGGCCAGTACGGAGAGGGCGACGTGTTTTTGGGCGTGACCGTTCCCGAACAGCGGGCGATCGCGAAGCGGTTCAAGGACGCCCCGCTCGCGGACATTGAAACGATGCTCGCGGATCCCGTCCATGAGATGCGCCTGACCGCACTGCTCATCCTTGGCGAGCAATTCAAGAAAGGGGACGATGCCGCGAGGAAAACGATCGCCGATTTCTACCTGCGCCACCTCGACGGCGTGAACAACTGGGATTTGGTCGACGGTTCGGCGCCGCAGATCCTCGGCGCGTGGTTGGTGACGAAGAAAGACCGGTCGGTGCTCTACCGCTTGGCGCGGTCGGGGAAGCTCTGGCGTGAGCGCGTCGCGATCGTCGCCACGCAGGAGCTCATACGCCACGGCGAGTTCGAGGACACGCTCCGCATCGCGACCATCCTCCTCGCGCACAAGCATGACCTGATCCACAAGGCGGTCGGGTGGATGCTCCGCGAGATGGGGAAGAAGGACATTAAGACGTTGCGGGAATTCCTCGGTTCCCACGCCGCGACGATGCCCCGAACGGCGCTTCGGTACGCCATCGAGCGCATGTCGCCCGCCGAGAGGAAATCCTTTATGACGCGCGCGCCCCGGCGGGCGTAGGATCGTCGCATGTTCGCCGCCATCCTTCGCCGCGCCCTCCCGCCGATCGTCGTCGCCACCGTGGTCATCGCCACGGGCTACGTCCTGCTGCGGCAGCACGAACGCCTTTCGGCCGACGACTTGCCCGTGCAGATCGCGGAGGACATGGCCGAACGGATGAAGCAGGGCGTGCCGCCGCAATCGCTCGTGGGCGGCGTGCGCATCAACCCCGAGACGAGCCTCGCGCCCTTCGCGATCGTCATGAACGAGAAGGGGAAGGTCCTCGCGAACTCCTTCCGCCTCACGAACGACGAAGAGCCGCGCATCCCGGCCGGCGTGTTGCAGGCCGCGAAGCGGACGGGAGAACACCGCGTGACGTGGCAGCCCGCCCCGTACGTCCGCTTGGCGACGGCGGTCGTCTACGACAAAACGAAGCAGGGGAGCGGGACCTACATCGTCGTCGGGCATTCGCTGCGCGAGGCGGAGCGCCGTGTCGGCACCTACGGCTGGCTGGCGCTGGCAGGATGGATCGCCGCGGTCGCGGGCGCGCTCGGCGCCGCGTTCATCGGCGAGAAGTTCCTCCGACGCTGATCACTTCTTCGCCTCGGAGCACGTCGCTCCGTCGGGCGAGCAGTCGTGGATCGGCGTTTCGTCGACTATGCCGTAACCGCAGTGCATGGGTGCCACGTCCGAGACCATCGCGCCGTCGAGCGCTTTCGCCGTGCCGTTGCGGCTCGCGTGGTAGTGCTTCGCGCCGCAGTTGCCCGGTTCCTCCACGTAGACTTCCGAGAGCGGGATGTAGTGTCCGTTGGCGTGGATCGCCTTCACCGTCGGCCGCCGCGTCGGTTCCAGATCGTCGATGATGCTGTGTTCATCCGCATGGTTCCACGTCTGCAGGAAGCCCGTCGTGATGATCAGCGAGCCGCGCATGTAGGGGTACCCGATGAGTTCGCCCGTGCGCGAGTCGACCTCGTAGGTGTCGGTGCCGGACGGCGACAGGGGGTCGTGGATCTGCACCGAGACCTGTTGGCCCGTCCGGACGACGTTCGTGACCGTGACCATGTGGCCGCCGACGGCCTTGCCGTCCACGACCTGCTTCATGCGCATCTCGGTGCCGCCGCCTCCCTCGAGGGTGCCCTCGATCCTGTCGAGCACGCTCGCGCTGTCGCCTTTGTACATTTCCGAGTGGACGGGCAGGTTCAACTGCTTCGCGACGTAGTCCTTTCCGCGCGAGAAATCCTCGATGAGGACGCCGTTTTGGGGCGTCCAGCCCATTTGGCCCTTGAGCATGTCCACGAGGGCGTAGGGGTCGCGCGGGAGCGCGTCGATGCGGCCGTTGTCGCCCGCCATGCGGATGATGCTGTTGGCGGCGGACGTCGGCGCACACTCGTCCTTGCGCTGCTTCATGTCGGGCGTGTCGTTGGCGAAGGTGTTCGGTATCCCTTCGTGCTTGGGCGCGGTGCCCGTGCCCGGGCGCTCGACCGTGCCGCCCTTCATCGCGCTGTCCGGTTTCGTGACCGTGGACATGTCGAGGATGTCGTCACCGATGTCGTAGTCCGAAAGATCGGGGAAACCGTCGTACACTTCCGTCGGCGTGGTCTCGCCGGCTTTGAATACGGCGATGCGGATGCTCACCGATCCCAGCTTCGGGTGGATCGTGAGCGGAAGGTTCTGAACGTCCCCGCGCTTCGGCGTGAAGGGGATGTCCCGGGCGACCAGCTCGTTGTCGTCGATCGTTCCGTTCACGTTCGTGTCGAGCCATGCGCGGATGGTGTATTCGGCGTCGATCGTCCTGGTAATGGGGATCCGGAGCACGTTTTTCCCGGTCGCTTCGCCAGCCTGCGTCACGCGGAGTATTTCCGGTTGGCCGATGATCGCCGGCGGGACGAGGAAGAACCAGGCGAGGACCGCGACGACGGCGATCGCGATGAGCACGCGGATGGTGGAACGGGACATGGGAGGGGAGGGAAGCGGTCGAAACGGATTCTACACCCGTCTTTTCCCATGGATTTTCCCCTTGTCCAGGATGTGTTTCTGCGTATCCTCTTGCCGCGTCCGTTCTCTCCCCGTTCTTTTAGGAGCCCAGCCATGCTGTATCTCGCAGCCGTCCGGCATCGTGACGGATCGATGTCTTTCCTTGTCGAAACCGAGCCCCCCGAAGCGTGGGCCGATGCGATCACGAATGCCGAAGCGAACTTCAATTGCGTGCAGCTCGACGAGAAGTACCTGAAGCCGGATTGCCGGCCGAGGGACTTCCGCGTTCTCTACGCCTATGCCTTCGCGCGCGGATTCCTCCGCACGTTGAAGGGCGGGGTGTGGGATTACCCGTACGTCGTTCCGGTTCTGGAACGCGAGGTCGAGTGCCTGCACTTCGTCCGTCGCGACCTGAACCTCGTCAACCGCATCGTCGACGAAAGCGGCAACGAAAGCGCTGCCGGGTATCAACTCGCGGACATCCGCGTGCTCGGCGAAACGTGCGCCCGGGAGGGGTTCGCCCTCCTTGCAACACCCGCCATGGCCTAGCGCCATGGCACGCCGCCCTCGGGCGGCACACCTTTCCCCTCGGTCACCGGGGGGAATTGTTCATGCGGTCTTTCCACCACGCGATCGTTTCGGCCAATCCTTGTTCGTGCGAGTAGGCGCGTTCCCATCCCGTCGAGCGCAGCTTCGTGACGTCGGCGGTGATCACGGGCGGTTCGTTCGGGGGTGCCTCGCGCGCCCCGATGGCGACCTTGTCTTCGGCTCCGATGAGGCGGCCCGCGGTCGTCACCAGGTCCTTCAGCGTCACGGCTTCGCCCGAGGCGACGTTCACCGCCCCGTGGACGTGCGAATCGCACAGCGCCGCGAACGCCGCGGCGACGTCCTTCACGTACGAGAAATCGCGCAGCTGCCGCCCGTGCGTGCACTGCGCGGTCTCGCCTTTGAGCAGCGTGGTGATCACGGACGCGACCAGTTTTTTCTCCGGTTCGCCCGGCCCGTACATGAAGAAGATCCTTCCCCACGCGGCCGAGAATCCCTTGTCGTGGGAAAGTAGCATCAGTTCCCTGCAGCACTCGTTCTTCGAGCGCCCGTAGAAGGTGCTCGCGTTGTCCGTCGGGGTGGAATCCTCCACACAGGGCGTGTCGGGCCAGGTGTATTCGAAGCAGCTGCCCGCGGCCACGATGCGCTTCACGCCGTTCTTCGCCGCTTCGCGGAACAGGTGCGCCGACGCCTCTTTCCACGAGGCGTTCTCGAGCGATTCCTGGTACACCCCCGGCGTGGCGATCCACGAGAAGTGCAGCACGTGCGTGGGGCAAACCTCTTTCACCGTCTTCGTGACCGAGAGTTTGTCGAGGACGTCCATCTCGGAGTGCGAGGGCGCGACGACCTCGAAGCCCCGCTGTTCCAACAGAGGAAGGACGTGGCGTCCCACGAAACCGGAACCGCCCGTGACGAGGATGCGTTTCATGCGATCGAGGAGAAGTCGAACGGGATGAGGCTCCTGCCCGCGAGGAGGTTGTCGAACGGCACGAACCGCGGGGAGGGTAGGTGCGCCGGGTCGAACCACCCCGAGTCGCTCGATTCGCGTTCGTTCAAGACGACCTCTCCCCACGGAGCGCCGCGCGAGCGCATCCAGAGCGTGATGTAGTGCTTCCCCTCCGTTTCGAACACGTCGTTCGTCACGCCCACGAGGTCCGCGCCTTCGATGTCGACGCCGGTTTCCTCCTTCGTCTCTCGCACCGCCGTCTGCGACGGGCTCTCGCCGTTGTCGATGTGCCCGCCGGGCACGGACCACGTGCCGGACCCGTGCGAGCCGGTGCGCCGGATCAGGAGGATTTTCCCGTCCCGGACGATGATCACGCCGACGCCGACCTTCGCGCGGTCCATGCCCCGAGTATAGGAGGTTTTTTGGAGCGGGATACGGGAATCGAACCCGCATCTCTAGCTTGGGAAGCTAGCGTACTACCACTGTACTAATCCCGCGCGCCGCGCAGTATACACGCATTTTTTTCGGCCTTAACCCGATCTTGATTCGCCAGTACTATCCTCGCCCCCTTCATGAAACGCTCCTGGGTCACCATCGACACGCTCCGCGAGATAAACCTCGACGGCGTCGAGGCAGTCGCCGCGGACGTCGACCACACGTTGTTCGACTTCGACCTCGCCCACCGCGCGGGGATCGACGCCGTGCGGAAGACGATCGACGCGCGTCTGGCGGACTTACTGTCCCGGACGTTCGATCTCGTCCTCGAAGGATCGCGGAGGAT
>CAZIQM010000012.1:0-24875 GCA_964541635.1 uncultured Candidatus Peribacteria bacterium
CTACGGCGACGCGGGAGCCGTGACGACGAACGACGAGGTCGACGCGACGACGATCCGCATGCTCCGCGAGCACGGCTCGGCGGTGAAGTACGAGCACGAACTCATCGGGTGGAACGAGCGCATGGACGGCCTGCAGGGCGCGGTGCTCACGGCCAAGCTGCCGCACCTCGCGGCGTGGAACACCCAGCGCAGGGCGCTCGCCGATTTCTACCGGAAGAACCTCCCGGAATGGGCGGTGCCGTTCACGGCGCACGCGGACCGCGTGTCGTCGATGCACCTCTTCGTCGTCCGCGTGAAGGACCGCGAGCACGTGCAGAAAGCCCTCGCCGAACAGGGCATCCAGACGCTCATCCACTACCCCGTGCCGATCCACCTGCAGCCGGCCTACGAAGGAATCTGGAAACAGGGGCAATTCCCCGTGGCGGAGAAGCTCGCGGGCGAAATCCTCTCGCTCCCCATGTACGCCGAACTCACGGAAGAGGCGGCGGGGGCAACGTGCGACGCGTTGAAGGCTCTCGGGGACCGATGAGCGGGCACGTGCGCCAGGTGAGCAGCCAGATGTAGCGCAACTGCTCGTATTCGAGGTCCAGCGGGTAGCGCGGGCCGGGCTTCGGGATGAGGCGCGATACCACGATGGTGACGCAGCGGCGCAGGGTCGACCACAGGTTGCGCACGAGCAACCACCGCAGCCAGCGGGCCCAGGTGATGCCGGCGTTTTTCTCGACTTCGATGGCGAGGTACCGGTCGTACTTCGGGCGCGCCGCGGCGGCCGTGGGAAGGGGCACCACGATCGTTTCGCCGAGGGTCGCGGTCTTCGCACCCGGGAGCACGATGACGCGCTCGTGGACGGGCCGCACGCAGCCCGGGGCGACGGCGCGGTGGAAGAGGCGGATCTGGTCGCTGGCGCTGACGCCGAGCCCGACCACGGGTTTGCCGTCGAGCGTGAAGAGCCTGCGCGCGTGGTAGACGGCGGGCTCGCCGCGTTCGACGATCGAACGGACTTCGGCGAGGAGCTTGGCGCTCGCTGCTTCGTCGCTGTCCACGCAGAGGATCCACGGATGGCGGCACAGCGAATACCCGTAGTTGCGCATGCTCGCGAAGTCGACGATGCGGCCGTCCTTGAGGAAGTCTTCGTGCTGCGGGAACACGCGGACGTTGGGCATGCCCTTGAGGAGCTCGAGGGTGCCGTCGGTCGATCCCCCGTCGAGCGCCACGATGTCGTCCACTTCCGCCATCGAGGCCAGGTACTTCGGCAGCGAGTGGGCGCTGTTCTTGCTGAGGAGCACGGTGCTGACGTTGATGTTCGTCATTCGCCTTTCGAAACGTACGCGTCCATTTTCGCGACGAGCGCTTCGAGGCTGTGGCGCTCGCGGACGACCTGGTAGAGCTCTTCGCCCGTCGCGGGCAGGGGCTGTTCGGCGTAGAACTGGACGAACGTCGCGAGCTGTTCGGGCGAATCGTCGGTGGGGGCGGCGGGCAGGCCGATCGCCAGCGCGTTGCGCTCGGTCGTGACGGGATAACAGCCGCACGTCATCGCTTCGAGCATCGTCTTGTCGATCGTTTCGCTCGCCATGTTGAGGATGAGTTTGTGGCTGCGGTAGAGCTCCGGCAGCGCGTGCATCGGCGCCGTGCCGTGGAAAGCCACGCGCTTCTCCAAGCCGAGCGACCGCATGAGCTGCATCGTCTCGACCACGTAGTCGGGCTCGGCCTCGATGCCGTAGACGTCGAGCGTGTACTCCGGCGGCAGGATGGCCATTGCGCGCAAGACGATTTCGACCCGCTTGCTGCGGGATAGACGGTGGACCATGAGGAGCTTCTTCGGATCAACGCAGGCGTTGTCGCGCCGCGGCCAGTAACCGAGGTCCACGCCGTGGCCGACCACGACCTTCTTCGGGTTCCCGTCGTACTGCGGCATGCTCTGGGGCGTGGCGGCGAACATGCGTTTGCCGTACCAACCGATCAGCCGCAGGCCGAGCTGCATCTTGTAGTGCGTGTACCACAGGTAGACGGGCGTGCGGCGGACGAGCCACACGGGAGCGCCGAAAGCGCCCCAGACGGGCGTCATGTGGATGAACACGCGGTCGTACGACGCGGTCGCAATGATCCACAGGAAGCGGACGACCTGGAGGAACTTGCCCGAGCCGTTCTCCTTGCCGAGCGACCGCACCCGGAAGTCGGGAGCCTGCGAGCGGCCGAGCGCCGTCATGGCGCCGTGCGGACGCCACTCGAGGCACACCACCGTCACGTCGTACCCGGCGCGCTGCCATGCCTCGACCCACAGGACGGTGAACGCGTCCTGCTCGTGGAGTTTCTGGGTGATGAAGAGGAGCTTTTTCACGGGAGGGCGATGAGGAAACGGGCGTACCGCGCGAGGGCGGCTTCGCGTTCGTGCTGTTCGATGATACGCGCCGCATCGGCGCCGACGCGGTCCTGGAGCGCTTGGTCCGCCAGGAGCGGTTTCAGGATCTCCGCGAAAGCCTGGGGGGTCGCGTCGGCCAGGTATCCGTTGCGCCCGTGGACGATGGCGTCGGGCATCATGCCGACCTTCGTGGACACGACCGGCATGCCGAGCATCATCGCTTCGAGCGCGGTGCGCGGACCTCCTTCGCTGAGACTGGGCATCACGAACACGTGGGCCGATTTCATGACGCGCGCGACCTCGACGTCGTCGCCGAGCCAGCCGCGGAAGGTGACGCGCGGGGCCACGCCCATGTCGCGCGCGAGGGCCTCCCACTTCTTGCGCATCGGGCCATCGCTGATGACCACGAGCGTCGCCTGGGGCAGGAGCTTCATGGTTTCGAAGACGAGCGGCAGGTTCTTGTTCGGCACGAGGCGCGCGCAGAACGACATCGATACGTTCGGCCGGACGTCCTGGACCTTCGCGACGAGCGAACCGTCGAGGTAGAACGACGGCACCACGTGGAGGAGGCGCTCGTTGATGCCCCACGACGCGAGGAACGCGACCATGCCCCTGTTCACGACGCGGATCGCGCGCACCCCCTTGGCGAGCCTCGGGAGCATGAGGCGCGAGAGGACGTACGCGACGCGCTCCTGGTACGACGCGGCCACCGGGTGCCCCACGACGTGGTGCACCTCCATCGCGAGCTTGACGCCCGTTTTCTTCGCCAGGCGCACGGCGCCCCTTGCATGGTGGAACGGCGGCGAAGCGTGCACCGTCGCCACGCGGATCCCGTTGTTGCGGACGAGCGTCTCGCCGTACCGGGCCACCCACGAGGCGTAACCCCACAGCCCGACCGGGGCCGTGTGGATGTGGACGTTCGGCGGCACGAGCCGTTCCCACGCGCGCTCGTCGGCCGTCACGCGCGGCGCGAGGACGTCGATGCGCTCGAAGTGTTTCGCGAGGCCCGCGAGGGTCACCGCGAACGGACCGCGTTTGCCGGACGCGACCGAGCGGTCGCCGCTGATCATCAGGAGGTTCATAGGAGGCTGACGAAGAGGGAGAGGTGTTCGTCGGCGAGCTGGCTCCAGCCGCGCACGGGCAATGGCTGGGCTGCGCGGGCGGCGTGCGTGTCGTACTTGGAAAGGACGTCCTTCACCGCGGAGGCGACGTCGTCCGCCGTCGCGAGCGGGGCGACGATCATTCCCTCCAAGAGGACGCGGCTGAGGCCCGTTTCTTGCGTGAGGAGCACGGGCAAACCCGACGCGCGCGCTTCGAGCGCCGTGTTCGGGCTGATGTCGGTCTTCGACGGCATGACGAGCAAGTCGTGTTCGCGGAAGAGCGCGGTTTTCCGGTCGCCGTGCTGCGGCGGAAGGAACGTTACGCGGGATTCGAGCGCGAGCGAACGGACTGCCTCGCGCAAAACGCGCTCCATCGGTCCGCCGCCCGCCACGGTCAGCGTTGCGTCGGGCAATTTCTTCATCGCCTCGATGAGCGACGTCAGGTTTTTGAACGCCACGAAGCGACCGAGCGAAAGGAGTTTCACGGGATCATGCAGGCGGTGCAGCTCGGGGGTCCCGGTCGGGTTCACGTTTTCGATCACGGACACCGGCGGCAGGTTCCTGTACACGCGGCGGTAAAGGTCTTCCTGGAATTCCGTGGAGAACACGATCGCGTCGAACGTGCGGAGCAGGCCGTTCATGAACCCGACGAACCACTGCTTGCCGGCGTACCACTCGCGCAGGCCGCGCGCGTCGCCGCGGTCGGTCGCGCGCTCCCACAGGAAATCCCCTCCGAGGCGCAGGATCTTTTTCGGGCCGCGAAGGTGCGCGAGCCAGAGCGGCACGCCCACGCTCACCGACGAAAACGCTTCGATGACGTCGACGCCGACGGACATCGCGCGCAAGGCGCGGGCGTAGCGGCGGTACCGCAGGAGCGGACCGCCCGCGCGGGAAATCCTCGTGACGCCCTCGTCTTCGTCCCCCGGACAGGGTACGCCGTACGCGATGATCTTCACCTGCGCACCTTTCGCCCGCATGGCCGCGGCGAGTTCGCGGACGTACGTCGCCGGACCCCCGATTTCGGGCGGATAGATGCCGGTGGCGAGGATGACTCGCATCGGGGAGCATCCTACCCGAAAACGGGCCATGACGAGCGGAAAACGACCTGTACTCGCCTTCCGCCGATGGTATACTCCGGCCGTATGCAAGTCGTCATTTTCTGCGGAGGTCAAGGGACCCGCATGCGCGAGGAAACGGAAAGTCGGCCCAAGCCGATGGTCACCGTCGGCGGGCGCCCGATCCTGTGGCACATCATGAAAACCTTCGCCCACTTCGGGCACAAGGAGTTCGTGCTCCCCCTCGGCTACAAAGGCGACATGATCAAGGAGTACTTCTTGAACTACAACGCGATGAACGGCGACGTCACGGTGGATCTCGGCGGCGAACAGACGCGCATCCAGCACCACGACAAAACCGACGAGCACGACTTCCGCGTCACGCTCGCGGAGACGGGCCTCGATTCGATGACCGGCTGCCGCCTCGCGCGCGTCCAGCGCCACCTCCGGGGCGAAACCTTCCTCTGCACGTACGGCGACGGCCTCTGCGACGTCGACATCGACGCGCTCCTCGCCTTCCACAAATCGCACGGCAAGATCGCGACGGTCACGTCCGTGCCGACCATTTCCCGTTTCGGTGTCATCGAGACCCTCGACGACGGGACGGTGACCTCGTTCGCGGAAAAACCCGACACGAGCAGCTGGATCAACGCCGGCTACTTCGTCTTCGAGCCCGAAATCTTCGACTACGCGAAGAACGACGTGAACCAAGTGCTCGAGAAACAGGTGATGGAGGGCCTCACGAGGGATCGTCAGCTGGCCGCCTTCCGGCACGACGGATTCTTCTACGCCATGGACACGTACCGCGAGTACCTGCACCTCAACGGACTGTGGGACAAGGGTTCCGCGCCGTGGGCGCACTGGAAAGACGGCACGCACAACCCGGAGAACGTGAAGAAGCGGGCCGCGGAGAAGCTCATGAAAGCCCACGCGCCCGTGACCGTCGCATGACCATGGCGGAAACGACTGCCATCCAGTGGAGGAACCGCCCCGTGTTCGTCACGGGCGGCGCCGGCTTGGTCGGCAACGCCCTCGTCGACGAATTGGTCGGCCTCGGCGCGTCCGTCGTCGTGCTGATCCGTGACGACGTGCCCTCACCCTTGCAGGAATGGAACCCGTCGATGGCGAAGGTGACGAAGGTGCACGGCATGCTCGAAGACCAAGCGCTCATGGAGCGCGTCCTCGGCGAGTACGACATCAAGACCGTCTTCCACCTCGCCGCCCAGGCGATCGTGGGCGTCGCGAACCGCAACCCGATCTCGACGTTCGAATCGAACATCCGGGGCACGTGGTGCCTCCTCGAGGCCTGCCGCCGCAGCCCGCTCGTGGAGCAGGTCGTCGTCGCGTCGTCCGACAAAGCGTACGGCGAGCAGCCCGTCCTCCCCTACACCGAGGACATGCCCCTCCTGGCGCGCAATCCCTACGACATGTCCAAGGCGGCGACCGACATGCTCGCGCAGAGCTACGCCCACACCTACGGCATGAACGTGGCGATCTCCCGCTGCGGCAACTTCTTCGGCGAGGGCGACTTCAACTGGAGCCGCATCGTGCCCGGCACCGTGCGTTCGGTCCTCAAAGGCGAAGCGCCCGTCCTCCGCAGCGACGGCACGCTCATCCGCGACTACTTCTACGTCCGCGACGGCGCGCACGCCTACCGCGTGTTGGCCGAGCACCTGGCGCTCCACCCGGAGATCCGCGGCGAGGCGTTTAACTTCTCGACCGACAAAGAAGTCAGCGTCATCGACCTCGTTACGCTCATCTTGAAGCTCATGGACAGCAACCTGAAACCGATCATCCAGAACAACGCCCCGAACGAAATCCTCAAGCAGAACCTCAGTTCGAAGAAAGCTCGCGAGGTCCTCGGCTGGACGCCCCAGTACACGCTGGAAGACGGCCTGACGCGGACGATCGAGTGGTACAGGAATTTCCTCGCGCAGCGGTGATCGTCGAACCGTTGTCCGTCCACGGCGCGTACGTGCTCCGCCCCGAACCGCGCGAGGACCACCGCGGGTTTTTCGCGCGCATGTACGATCGCTCGATTTGGGAGCAGCACGGATTGGACCCCACGATCGCGCAGTGCAACGCCTCGTTTACGAAAAAGAAAGGAACGATCCGCGGCCTGCACTACCAGCGCGCCCCGCACGAGGAAACGAAGGTCGTCCGCTGCACGAAAGGCCGCATCTTCGACGTCGTGGCCGACGCGCGGAAGGACTCCTCGACCTACGGAACGTGGGCGGGCGTCGAACTGACGGCCGAGAACCACGCGATGCTCTACGTGCCGAAGGGCTGCGTCCACGGGCTCCAGACGCTCGAGGACGAGAGCGAAGTGTTCTACCTGGTCTCCCCACGTTCAACGTGGCGTGGCCGCTTCCTCCCGTCGACCTTTCGGAGAAGGACATGACGCTGCCGTTCCTCGCGGACCTCTGACATGCCGGAGCGCGACGTGCTTCTCATGGGCTCCGCCATCCGCACGCCGAAGGCGTTCCAGGCCATTTCGGCGACGGACGTGCGGCTCGTGCAAACGCTCTGCGGGCTCATCCGCTGGATCCGCGACACCTCGGTGGGGACGATCGTCCTCTGCGACGGCTCCGAGCCCGACTACGATTTTTCCCGCATCACCGCCTATGCCACGGAACACGGGAAAACGCTCGAAACGCTTCTTTACCGCAAGGAAAACGACCGGTACGAATCACGCGGGAAGAGCTTCGGCGAGGGGCAAGTCCTCGAATACGCCGTGAACCACAGCGCGCACCTGCAAGACGGGGGCACGTTCTACAAAGTGACCGGCCGGACGTTCATCCGGAACTTCGACGAGATCAAAAAGCTCCACGCGAAAGACGATGGCGGGGTCTTCATCGGCCCCGCGTCGGTCATGATGCCGAAGGACACCCCGAAAGACGTCTTCGGCCGCCGCTCGGTGTGGACCCAGTTCTACAAGTGCGGCGTGTCGTTCTTCAAAAAGCATTTGATGGAGGCGTACCTCGAGACGAACGACGCGACGAACCCGATCGAATGCGAGTACTTCAAGCGGCTCCAGACCGTCCCGCACGCGCGGTTCGCCGTGAAACCCTTCATCGTGGGGCGCAACGGCGGCCTGGACCTGCCCTACGACGCCGATTTCGACGAAGGCGACGTGGCCCTGGCCCGCACGTTCCTGTAGCCCCCGGCCGGTGTTAGACTCGGCTGGATGAAACTCTCGGTCGTCATCCTCCATACGAACAAGCCGCAGGACGCGACGCAGTGCCTGCGGTCCTTGCAGCGCGTGAGGCTCCCCGCGGAGACCGAGATTTTCTGCATCAACAACGGCGGCCACGACGCCAACGCGCGCGTCGACCGGGGCGCGGCGGAAGGGCTGCCCGTCACGTTCATGGAACTCCCGCGCGACGGCTACGTGTTCGGCAACAACCAGGGGTACAAGGCGTCGACGGGCGAGTACGTGGCGACGGTGAACGCCGACATCACCATGCACGAGGACACGATGGAGAAATTGCTCGGCTACATGGAACGGCATCCGGACGTGGGCATCGCCGCGCCGCGCCTGATCTACCCCGACGGCCACGAGCAAGACAGCGCCCGGCCCTTCCCGAAGCTGTGGGAAATGATGTGGCGGCGCGTTTTCAAGCCGCACGTGCACAGGCAGTCTTCGATCGAATTCAGAGGCGAGGCGGAGGAAGTGGATTGGATCACGGGAGCGATGTTCCTCATGACGCGGGCCTGCCTGGACGCCACGGGCGGCCATGACGAGCGCTACTTCCTCTTCATGTCCGACGTGACCCTGTGCCGGGAGGCCTGGAGGCACGGCATGAAGGTCGTGCAGCTGCGCGACGCCCGCGCGATCCACAACGAAAACCGCCTCTCGAAGGGCAGCCCCCTCAAGATGCTCAAGAAACGGACGGGCCGTGCGCACATCGCGGACGCCGCGAAATACTTCCTGAAGTACGGCCTGCGCCGCGCCCCGGCCGGCTCGCCGAGCAGCGGGCTCCCCCTCTCCCGCTGAGGCATGGCACGCGTTTCGGTCCTCATGCCGGTGTATAAGCCGAAGCTCGAGTACTTCACGCAAGCGCTCGACTGCCTTTTCGCGCAAACCGAGACGGACTGGGAGTGCATCATCCATAACCAGCCCTGGGAGTTCGACCTCACGGGCGCGCTCGCCCCATATCTCGCGGACCCGCGCGTGAAATTCGTGCAGGGCGACGTCGTCCGGACGATCGGCGGGAACTGGAACGCCTGCATTCCCCACGCCGCGAGCCCCTACCTCGCGTACCTGTTCTACGACGACCTCTGGGAACCGGACTACCTCGCGACGCTGTGCGGCATTCTCGACGCGCATCCCAGCGTCGGGTTTGTTTCGGCGAACCGGTCATACCTGTTCATGGGCGACAGTCCGAAGGAAGCGATCTACGACGAAGCGACCGAGTTCATGAAGACGATGAAGCCCGGCCTGCACGAGGGCATCCCGGAACTCGCGGCGTGGATGGACCGCGGCCTGAAGCCCAACGCCATCGGCGAGCCAAGCTTCGTGGTCATGCGGGCGACGCTGGTCGAGAAAGCGGGGCCTTTCCACCCGACGATGGCGCAGTTCCTGGACGCCGAATACTGGACCCGCTGCCTGGCCGTGAGCGACTGGTACTACGAACCCCGCACGCTCGGGAAGTTCCGCGTGCACGCGGTGGGCACCTCCGCCCTCAACGCCGCGGCCGGCAAAGGCCTCTACGACCGCCTGGAGACGATGGAGCTCGCCGTAGGCCTGCTACCCGCCCGGATGCGCCCACGGGCCAAGGCGGCCCTCCGGCACACCCTCGCGGACATGATCCGGAAGTACGCGGACCGCTGGAAGAAAGCGAGAACGGGGATCAAAACACCCGGAGGCGGCGGAGCCGCCGCGGTGAAAAAGTTCGCGTTCAAGCACCCGGTCATCATGGCGGGAGCGATCATCGAAGCGCTTCTCCGGAAACGCTGACAAAGTAAAAAGACCGCAGGAGCGGTCTTTGTGATGGAGCCCTTTCGGACTCCATCGGGTTTGTCGCGCCGCTGTTAGGCGGCGAGTTTGTCGTACACATCCGGCCGCCGAACCATCAACTGGTACAAAGCGGCGGGCGTGTAGGGATCAAGGACATAGCCATCGGCCATGGCCTTGTGCAATTCGCTGCGCGTAAGCCATTCTGCGCGCTGCGCGATGTTCTCCCACAGGTCGCGTTTCGTGGTCGGCTTGCCTTGCACGTCCATCATGGCGATCCAGTAGTCGTTCAGGGCAGGGTTCTGCGCACCGTCTTCCCCCATTTTGCACAAGGGTTCGACGCTCAGACACTTCACCCGCAGTTCTTCTTCGGCCTCTCCCGCCCCCGTTTGGGCGGCGGTTTTGGTAGGCGAAGCATAACCGCGGGCAAGTTCCAAGGACCACGTGCCCATGAACTTCGAGACGCGCAGCAGGAATGCCTTGTACTGCACCAGGCGCTTCTCGTCGCTCAGGCGAACTTTCTTCTCCGGATCCTCGTGGATCCTGGAGCATTCGCGCCATAGGGCTTGGTACTCGGCCATGTGCTCTGCGGGGACGAAGCAGCGCCAGTTCCAGATCAGTCCGAGACGTCCATGCTGGTCGATGGCGACGTTGATGCCACCTCCCATTTTGAACTCGGTCATGTTCTGAACGGCACCGTCGGCATCGAAAGCGGCATTGTGACTCACCATCGCGGCGTAACGGCGAAGCAATTGGTCGCCTTTGCCGTTCTCGACGTCGACCCCCGTGTGAAGGCTGACGTTTTGCGACGAACGACCCGCGGCCGCGAATAAATCGGGCCAGTTGCGAAGCCCTCCTTGCACATCCCATGGAGTGAAGAAGGTCCGACGATCCTGGGGCACGATGAATGCCATAGCGTATCCTTTTTCAAAGAACGGAGAGACACAGGACGCCGGCTCAACCGGCTAACATCCTATTTAATAATTTAAAATAATTTTTATATTTAGTCAATTTTTCAAAAGTAGAGAATATATGCCTATAAGAGGCATTTTACGCATGCAAAAAAACCGGCTGCACGAGGCAGCCGGCTTGGGACGATCATCACGGTTCGCGAAGGAGGAATCAGAACTCGATACCGTTCACTTCAAGCAGTTTCATCGCGGACATGGTCAGTCCGCTGATAATCCTGCCTTCCCGGATGAACGCGTCGAGTTCGGCGCGGCCGGCCCAGGTCACCGTTCGCCCTTGCCAGGCTTCGTGAGGATCCGCGTCGTGTTCCGAGGAACGGCGCACGTCGACCGTGACCAGGAACACCTCGACGGGATCGAGGCGCTGCGCGGGATCGGTCGCCACGAACCCGACGGGACGGACATGCGTGACGAGGAACCCACCCTCCTCCCCTCCTTCCCGCCCGGCGGTCTGCGCGCCCGTTTCACCAGGCTCGCTCCGTCCTTGCGGGAATTCGAAGTTGGTCGATCCCATGAGGGGGGCGGTCGCCGCGGCGAATCCTTCGATGTCGTGGGGCAACAATTCGTCCCACGCCTTCTTGTATTCACCGATGCGCTCGGGCGCGATGAGCGGACGAGTCGACTCCACGACTCCCACTTTTTTGGTCGCGGGATCGTACAACACCGACACCGCTCCGCAGCGTTGGCATTCTTGGGCGTTGTTGACGACCAGACTGACGTCGTCGCGGAGGTAGAGGGCGGGAACGAAGATGCGGATGGGTTTCCCCTTGAGGTCGTGGACGACGAAGCACTGCCCGACCATCCGTCCTTGCAAGGATCGGCCGGCGGCTTCGAAACGACGAATCCATTCGTCATTCAGGATCGTGAATGGATGCATGCATATTCTCCTGCATACGAAACGTGAAAGATCGGTTATCGGAAGCAATGATGCCTCCTTATTTATTATTATTTAATATAAAATTTATTTAGTCAATTCTTCGTAAAGCGCCGCATACTGCTCCGAAATGCCATTCCAATCGTAGTTCGCTGCGTTCGCCCTGCCCCCTTCCCCGAGCCTGCGACGCAGGCCGGAATCCTCGAGCAAACGTACGAGCATCGCCGCCGCGGCCGCGGAGTCCTTCGGCGGCACGAGCATGCCCGTCACGCCGTCGTGCACGATGTCGGGGATGCCCTGGACGTTCGTGCCGATGACCGCGCACCCCGCGGCCTGCGCCTCGATGAACACGTTGCCGAACGCCTCGCTCGTCGAGAGCCCGCAGAAGATTTCGGCGGACGCGTACTCTTCCACGATGCGGTCATGCGCGACCTTGCCGACGAACGTGACGGCGCCGGCGATGCCCGACTCGGTCGCGATGCGCTCCAGGCGTCCGCGCTCCGATCCGTCGCCGACGATGCGCAGCGTCGCGGTCGGATGCCGTTCGCGAACGAGCGCGAACGCGGCAAGGAGATCGTCGACCCCCTTCATCGGCTCAAGCCGTCCGGCGAAGAGGATGCGTCCCGACACCCTCTCCATGGAGGCCTCCAGCAATTCCTTCGAGCGGATGCCGTTCGGGATTAACCGCGCTTCGTAGCCAAAATCCCGTGCCCTCTTCACCAGCGTCGAGCTGATGGCGGTCACGGCGTCGGCCGCGCCGTGCATGGACCGGACGAGGAGCGACGTGTTGGTGCTCTGGCAAGTCAGGATGCGCTTCGCGTTGGGCAACAAGCTCCGGGTGAACATCATCGCGGCGCCGGCGAACGATTCGAGGACCGCGTGGATGATGTCCGGGCGAAGGGCCGCCGCTGCCGACGGGGCGAAGACCGGATACAGCCATTTGTCGATCGACGAACCGAACCCCACGCGCCGGACTTTCACGCCCGTGGGGAGCACGTCATCGACGGGCAGATCCTTGCGCATGCGCGCCGCGACGATCGTGATGTCGTACCGGTCCTTCAATCTGGCCGCGACTTCCTCCGCGCACGCCTCGGCCCCGCTGCGATACGGGGAGACGAACGCCGAGAAGAGGACGACCTTTTTCATGCGACCGATCGGAAGAGTTCATCGTACCGCTTCCCCACCTTCTCCCACGAGAAGACCGCGTCGATGCGTGCGCGGGCTGCGTCTCCCGATGCCTTCCTTTTGGCTTCGTCTTGTACAAAACGGCGGATGTGCGAGCGCAGCGCCTCGCGGTCCCCCGCCGGGAAGAGCAGGCCCGAGACGCCGTTTTCGATGAGGTAGCGGTTGCCGCCGACGTCGGAGGCGACGCACGCGCACGAGGACGACATCGCCTCCATGAGCGCGTTGGAAAGCCCCTCGCTGTGGCTGGGGAGGACGAAGATGTCGGTGCGGCCGAGGACGCCCGGGATGTCGCTCTGCAGTCCGAGGAACGCCACGCGGCGCTGATATTTTCCCACAAGCGGATGGCCCTCGGGATACCAGCCCGCCACCTGGACCTTCAACGCCGGGAATTCGTCGACGAGCGGGTCGACCGCCGCGAGGAAATCGTCGACGCCCTTCACCGATTCGAGGCGGCCGACGTACGTCACGACGACGCCCTCGTGCTCCTTCCTGCCATACGGAGCAGGATCGATGCCCGTCGGGATGACCGTCGACTTTTCCACTATGCCGAGGCGTTTCAGGAGCGCTTCGGGTTGCGGATGGAAGAACACGACGCGCTTCGCGTTGAGCAGCAGCACCCAGCCGAGCGTCCACGCGTAGATCGCGGCGCAGACCCGCGGGACGCGTCCGCGCGGCCACCACGTCATGCCCACCAAGGCATCGGTGATCTGCACCACCCGGTGCCCGCGGAGCCTCAGCGAGAGCGCCGCGAGCGACGACCAGAACAGAAGCTTGTTGACCACGATGACGTCGGGCTTCTCCTCCTTCGCGAGCTTCGCGACGAATCCACCGAACCCGAGCGCGATGCCGTAGTTCCACGGGTCTTTGAGGAACACGTCCTTGCGCGAGTGCACGACGAGCGTCTCGCCGATCTTTTCCGTCTTCGTCTCGGACCCCATGCACGCCACGACGACCCGGTAGCCCAGGCGCTGCCACAGGTCAGCGAGCTTGTAGCCGCTGACCATCCACCGGTGTTGTTCCCGCCAGTACGGCGAAACAAGGAGGATCGTTTTCACCCCGGCAGTCTACCATCCCCGTCCTTACGGCTTCTTATTCTCCAGATCCGCGTCCTTCAGGGCCAAGGCGCGCATGATTTTGGCGTAGCGGTGCGAAAGCTCCTCCAGGCGGACGATGATCGAGAACACGAGGAACATGAGGACGCCGATGGCCGTGACGATGACGGCGTTCACCTGGCTGCGGATGCCCGTGGCGATGGTGAGGTACGTGAGGAGACGCGGGAACAGCGCGATGCTGGCGAGCGCGCCCCAGAAGAGCGTCCAGAGCACGACTTCCCACAGCGTTTTCTTGTCGCGTTTGAACAGGCTCCACGCGTAGAGGATCGCGACGAGGCAGAGGACGGGGACGACGATTTGGTAGGGCGTGGGGGTCATCGCAGGAAGGATCGTAGCAGAATCTTGAGCGCGGTTTTGACGCCGTTGGCGAACGACTGGCCCTTGGCGAGCGTGTACTTCGAGTAAATCACCTTCACGGGGACCTGCGCGTGTTTCCACTTGCGGCGGACGCACTCGCGCACGATCTCGGTGCAAAACTCGAAGCCGCTCATGCGCAGCTGGATCTCGCCGACCGCGCGGTGGCCGAACGCCTTGAACCCGCACTGGCTGTCGCTCACCCACATCCCGGTGGCCGCGAGGGTCACGAGGTTCCCGAGGGCGTTGAACACGCGGCGGACGAACGGGATTTTGTTCTTCTGGCCGAAGCGGTTGGCGAACACGACGTCGACGTCGGTCCCCAACGCGGCGAGGAGCGCCGGGATTTCCGTGGGATCGTGCTGCTCGTCGGCGTCCAACGTCACGATCGCGGTGGCGCCCATGCGGCGCGCGGCCTCGATGCCGGTCATGGTCGCCGCGCCCGCGCCGCAGTTCTCGGGGTGCCGCACCACAAAGGCGCCCGCCTCGCGCGCGATGTCCCCCGTCCCGTCCTTCGATCCGTCGTCGACCACGACCACGCGGTCCACGTGGGGCATGGCGCCCCTCACCACCGCGCCGATGCGCGTGGCTTCGTTCAAGGCCGGGATCACGGCGACGTTCATGGGAGTTGGATGTAGGCGATGCCCGCGCCGGGGTCGTTCACCACGATCTTGATGCCGAGATTCGGGGCGTTCACGAAGTCGACGAACGCCTGGACCTTCTTGTGGAGGCTGCCGTTGGGGTCCTTCTCGATCGTCTGCGTGTTCATGTCGAAGATCATGCTGTTGAAACCGAGCGCCTGGAGGCGCGCCAACGTCTTGGCCGCGTCTCGTTCCTGGTTGATGCAGTTGAACATGTCGAGCTGGTTATCGGCCAGCGGGAGCACTTCGAAGTTCTTCGGGATGAAGTACGGGATGAACGTGCCCATGCGGTAGACGTACGGGCGGTCGGGCGTGGCCTTGGCGCGCGAGGCGATGTCTTCGCGGATATCGTCGTAGTGCGGGATCGTCCGCTCCTCCATCGTGGAGGCGCTCACCTTGCCCATGGGGTATTCGAAGATGTTCTGCATGATGTCGAACTGCCACAGGCGGTGCGAGAACCCGGCGAGCAGCGACAACGCGAGCAGCGTGCCCGTGGTCCACCGCGTCACGACGGTCGGCGCGGTGGCCGCCAACGCCTCGAGCAACACCACGAGCCCGAGGAACATGCTCACGCCGTACCACACGATGCCGTTGGCGAGGAAACACCATTCGACGACCATGAAGACCGTGGCGCCGAGCAACAGGCGCTGCCAGCGGCCGGCGCGCGTCCAGAAGAACGGCGACAGCAACAGGAGCGGCACGAGCAGCAACGCGGGGAAGAGCGTGACGTAGTAGCCGTAGGTGTCGACGTTCATGACCGCGCGCCAGGGCAGGCCGGCGTAGTGCCAGATGCCTTTGTAGTCGCCCCAGTAACGGTCGAGCTCCTCGGCCTTCGAGGTCGAGACGCAGGCGGGGTTCTTCGTGTCGACCTGCAGCTCCGGCGGCAGGGACTTCACGATCACGGCGCCGACCGGGGGCGCGCTGCCGTCGATGAGGATGGCGGGCGCCATGCGGTTGGCGTGCGCGAGTTCGAGCTTCAGCGGGAAGTGGCCGTACGACAGGTTGTTCGAGACCATCCACGGGAGGATGGGCACGGCCATGGCCACGGCGAACACGCCGAGGCGCACCGCGAGGGTGCGGACGGCGGACGTCTTGGAGCGCAGCGAGTACGCGACCAAGGCCGCGCCGAGCACCGCGAGGGCGATGAACAGGACGTTCTGCGACAGGATCGCGGAATCGCCGAAGACCTTCCCGGAAACCTCCGCCACCTTGAAGATGCCCTGTTTCACGAACACCGCGAACGAGAGGACGACAGCCCCGAGCATGCCGGCCCAACCGAGCTGCGCCCCGGCCATCACCGTGCCGAGTGCCATGATGAGCATGGTGGCCGTCGGCTTCATGCCGAACGCGAAGCCGGCGAACACGCCCGCGAGGGCGAGGAGCGGCAGCACCGACGATTCATGCGAGGGATCGCTCTCCTCGTCGTCGCCCGGCGGGCAAACCGCCAGGAACGCGCAGAACGCCGCGAGGGCGCCCACCGCGAAGATGGCGTTGTCGACCTTCATGTCGGCGAACGAGAAGTGCCCGACCATGGGGAGCGAGTAGTAGAGCAGCGCGGAGAGCACGCCCCGCCCCTGCCCCAGGTACGCGCGGCCGAAGAGCCACACGGTCATCACCGCGAGCAATCCCGCGGACCAGTTGATGAGCATCGAGAGCGTCGCGCCAAAGATGCTGTCGTACCCGAACCACAGGAAGCCGAGCGACGTGACGTACTCCCAGCTGAACGTGGAGAGCGTCGGGATGAAGTGGCCGTAGCTCACGAGCAACCTCGGTTGGTTGAGGTAACGCCCCAGGTCGTCCCAGCCGATGGGGAACGGCCGCACGACGTTGAGGAAGTTGAACGCGAGGAAGCTGATGAGCAGCCACGCGACGATGACGTTCACGCTCCAGGGACGGACCTCGATGTCCAACCGCTCTGACCAGGCTGCGCGCAACCAGAACAACGCGTGGGGGAAGAGCGCCGCCGGGATGCCGAGCAGCAACAACCACCCGGCCACCTGCGTGTAGACGCCGACCATCGCGACGAGCCAGAGGATGGCGACGAGCAGGCACGCGCCGAGGCCCGCGCTCACGACGCCCTCCGCCATCGGCGGGAAATTCCGCAGCCGGACGGCGTGCAGGACGGCGCGTCCGAGCACGAGCACGTTGAAGATGAGGAGCAGGATCATGCCCATCTGCGCGAGGACGCGGGTGAAGAACCCCGACTGCAAGCAGAGGAAACTGTAGTTGTACGCCATGCTTCCGTTCACCAGCGGCACGGGCGACACGAGGCATCCGCGGTCCTTGAGTTCGTCGAAATTCGCGCGCAGATCCTGGAGGCCTTCGGCGCTCACGTCCGGATACACGGCGGCCGTCGGCTCGATGACGCGGTTCATGGGGAGCCCGCCGTTGTCGCTGTACATCAACCCGAGGAGTAGCGCCCACGCGGACAACACGAACAGCGCGACCATCGTGACCGGCCGGAGGGTTTCGCGGATGACCCATTCCTCGTCGCGCATGTAGGACCGGACGGCGAACCCGCCGAGGACCAGGAGGCTGAGGATGACGTACAGGAAGAAGGGACCGAGTTTCCCGACGAACGAGAACGCGGTCGCGAAGAGCGCGACGACTCCCCCGCACGCGGACGATTCGCCGCAGATGGACGCGACGAGCGTTCGGCCGGAATCGCCGATCATCGCGGCTTGGTGGACCGGCGACGCGTAGTACGCGACGGTGACGATGAGCCCCCACGCGACGAGGGCGACCAGGAGGGCGATGCCGAGCGAGCGGCGGGTGGATTCGTTCATGCGGAAGGCGAAATGCGGCCGAATTGTAGCCTTCGGCGGGTGGCTTGCCCAATAAGAATGAGCCTATACTGGCGCCTCGATGGCGCTCGATTCGTCCATCCGACGGCAATTTCCGTTCACGCGGTTAAGGGAAGGCATCGCCTACCTCGATTCCGCGGCGACGACCCAACAGCCCCAGGCGGTGATCGACGCGGTCAGCGACCGCGCGTCGCGCGGCGTGGGCGGGGTCCATCGCGGCCTGCATCCGTTGTCGGACGAATCGACGGACGCGTTCGAACGCGCGCGGGAATCCGGCGCGCAATTCCTGGGGGCGGCCCACGCGGACGAGATCGTCTTCGTCGGCGGCACCACGATGGGCATCAACCTCGTCGCCCGTTCGCTCGGCGACTCTTGGGGCGAAGGCGACGCGGTCGTCGTGACGGAACTCGACCATCACAGCAACGTGGCCCCCTGGCTCGCGTTGAAGCAACGGCGCGGAGTCGAGGTGCGATGGATCGGCGTCGACGCCGACGGACGCCTGAAGGACGACGACGTCGAATCCGCCTTCCGCGACGGACGCGTCCGCATGCTCGCGGTCACCGGCCAGAGCAACGTGCTGGGCGTGCAACCGGACCTGGAGACGCTGGTCCGCGTCGCGCACGACCACGGGGCGCTGGCATGCGTCGACGCGGCGCAGCGGGCGGCGCACTCCCCCATCGACGTTCGGTCGATCGATTGCGATTTTTTGGCCTGTTCCGGCCATAAAATTTACGGCCCGACCGGCATAGGCATGCTCTACGGCAAGCGCGAGCTCCTGGCCGAGATGGGACCCTTCATGGCCGGCGGGGGGATGGTGCGGTCCGTGACGCGCGAAGGATTCGTGCCGGCGGACGCCCCGGCGCGTTTCGAAGCGGGCACGCCGAACCTCCTCGGGGCCATCGGCCTCGCGGCGGCGATCGAGTGGCAAAAGCAATTCCCGTGGGACGAAAGGATCGCGCACGAGAACGCGATGGTTTCGCTCCTGCTTGAGGAACTCCGTTCCACGGAAGGCGTCCGCGTCCTCGGACCGGGCGACGGTTCCGCGCGGGGATGCGTCGGCTTCGTGGTCGACGGACTCCACCCGCACGACGTCGCGCAGGTCCTGGGAGATCAGGGCGTGTGCGTGCGCGCGGGACACCACTGCGCCCAGCCCCTGCACGAAGCCCTCGGCATCGCGGCCTCCGTCCGCGCGTCGGTGGGCCTCTACACGAACGGCGACGACGTGCGCGCGCTGCGGCCCGCGCTCGAGAAAGCGCGCTCCGTCCTCCTCCGTTGACCATGGACCTCTACGCCGACCAAATCCTCGACCACTACAAGCATCCGCGCCACGCGGTGCCGATCGGCGGGGCAACGTGCGAACACGAGGAAACCAACCTCAGCTGCGGCGACCGCGTGAAGGTGCAGCTCGCGATCGATGGCGGCGTGGTCCGCAACGTCGGATGGCACGGCGAAGGATGCGCCATCAGCCAGGCGGGCATGTCGCTGCTTTCGGAAAAACTCATCGGCATGCCGGTCGACGAGGCGTTGAAACTGACGAAGGTCGACGCGCTTTCGCTCCTCGGCGTCCCGGTCAGCGAACGCCGCATGAAATGCGCGCTCCTCGGCCTCCATACCGTTTTGAACACCCTCCGCCCGGGCAAAGCGCTGCCACCGCAATCCTGGACGGAAACGGTGGCAAATGCCCGATAGGCCCAGTACACTCCGCCCCGCTCCTTCATTTCCCCAAGCCGTCGTAGCTCAGTGGTAGAGCACCTCCATGGTAAGGAGGTGGTCGCCGGTTCAATCCCGGTCGACGGCTCCATTTCATCATAGGTCAACCGAGCCGTCGTAGCTCAGTGCCGCGTGCGTTCAGCGAGCGAAACGAAAACGTGCTGACGCCGCAGCGTCATCTCCATGGTAAGGAGGTGTTCGCCGGTTCAATCCCGGTCGACGGCTCCATCACGTATGGCTAACGTCACGCACCCGCGATGACACGCGCCAGCTTCATGCGGAACAGCCGCTTGATTTCGAGCTGCACGGCCTCCTTCGGCTGGGCGGCATTGACGACGATCAGCTTGTCCTGCGAGCGGAGGAGTTCGGCGACTTCGTAGAGCTCCTGCGCTTCGTCGAGGCGCTTGGCGCGGGCGGCGGGACTGACGTCGTCCTCGCGCGGCTTGATCGCCGGATTGGTTTTGGCGGCGAGCACCATCTGCTCCCCGCGGATGCGCATGCGCTCTTCCGAAATCTCGCGCTCCACCTGGGGATCCTCGCTCAGGCGGAGATGGATCATGAGGTCGTTGCGGTTGTGGCGCTCGATCGCCTGGTTATACGCCGGGACCTGCGCGATGCTCCGGGGGAATCCGTCGAAGAACCACAACGCGTCGGGGTCGAGCGTCGCGATCTCGTCGTTGATGACGGGGATGATTTCGCTGTCGGGAACGAGGGAGCCCTTCGGCAACCCCTTCACGTACTGGCCGAACGCGGTATTGCGGCGGATGTGCCCGCGCACGATGGCGCCCACCTCCATGACGTTCGTTTGCACCTTGGCTTCCGTCAATGCTTCCACCAACGGCTTGGTGTTCGTTTCCTTCCCGGCTCCGGGGAACCCGAAGAAGGAATAGGTGTCGGAATCGGCGACGCGGGATTCGAGGTGGTGGACGGACATAGGAACGTAGGGGATGTGGGAGTGGGAAAACGAGTCGCGCTTATACGCGCGTCGCCACGTGCAGGCAAGGGTGACCTCGGATTTTTCGGTTGAGGGGCTGCGCGCCTCGCGGAACGATAGATGTTATTATCAGTAATTTATAATTTTTGTCAATACAACGCGAGGGGGGCGTTCCGGTTGTGGCATCGGCATCGTTTCGCTATAAGACTCCAGCATTTCCCTCCCCCGTTCCATGCCCACCGTTTCCTCCCTTAAGGCACGCCAGATCCTCGACTCCCGCGGCAACCCCACGGTCGAAGTCGACTGCACGCTCAGCGACGGCTCTTTCGGCCGCGCGGCCGTGCCGTCCGGCGCGTCCACCGGTTCGCACGAAGCCCTCGAGCTCCGCGACGGCGACAAATCGAAGTACCTCGGCAAGTCGGTCCTCAAGGCGGTGGCCAACGTCGACTCCATCGCGAAGGCGGTGATCGGCATGGACGCGGGCGACCAGCGCGCGATCGACAAGAAGATGCTCGAACTCGACGGCACGCCGAACAAGGCGACCCTCGGCGCCAACGCCGTCCTCGGCGTCTCGATGGCGGTAAGCCGCGCGCGAGCGGCCTCGGAGAAGAAGCCCCTGTGGAAGTCCCTCGCAGACCACTTCGGCACGCAGGACGCGACGCTGCTCCCGACCCCGCTCATGAACGTCATCAACGGCGGCGCGCACGCGGACAGCGGCCTCAGCTTCCAGGAGTGCATGATCGTCCCGACGGGCTTCTCGACCTTCGCCGAAGCGCTCCGCGCCGGCGCGGAAACGTTCCACGCGCTGAAGTCGATCCTCAAGGAAGGCGGCCACGTCACGGCCGTCGGCGACGAAGGCGGCTTCGCCCCGCATCTCACGAACAGCGACGACGCGTTCGGCACGCTGACGAAGGCCATCGAGAAGGCCGGCTACACCGGCAAGATGCAGCTCGCGATCGACGCCGCCGCGTCGGAGTTCTACAAGGACGGCGCGTACCACATCGACGGGAAGGTCCTGAACTCGAGCGAACTCACGGCCTACTACGAAGCGCTCTGCGCCAAGTACCCGATCGTCTCGATTGAAGACAGTCACGCCGAGGACGACTGGGCGGGCTTCCAGGAGATGGTCGCGAAACTGGGCCACAAGGTGCAGATCGTCGGCGACGACCTGCTCGTCACGAACGTCGAACGCATCGCGAAGGCCATCGAGGCCAAGGCCGCGACGTCGGTGCTCATCAAACTGAACCAGATCGGCTCCGTCTCCGAGACCGTCGACGCCATCCAGATGGCGCAGAAGGCCGGCTGGACCGCGATCTCCTCGCACCGCTCCGGCGAGACGGAAGACACGTTCATCAGCCACCTCGCGGTGGGCCTCCGCACGGGCCAGATCAAGACCGGCTCGCTCTCCCGCACGGACCGCATCTGCAAGTACAACGAACTCCTCCGCATCGAAGAGGAGCTGGGCGGCGCGGCGAAGTACGTGAGCCCCTTCAAAGCCTGATAGACTCGGTCCGTGCGCATGACCCGGACCTTGACCTCCATCGCCGTCGCCGCTTACGCGGTGGCGGCTTTGGCGTACGCGTGCCACGGGCTCGACACGAACCCCCAGTACGACAACCAAGGACTGACCTACGCGTCCGACATGATCGAGGACGCGCGCGACGGGCGCCTGTGGCACTTCCTGATGCAGGAACGGAAGTACCCGATGGCGCACGTGCTCCCCTTCGCCGCGGTCGAGGAGGTCCTGCTGGTCTGGAAGGACGGCATCACGAAACGGGAATCGTTCGTCATCGGGCGCGCCGTCGCGATGCTGTTCTCGCTCGGCATGTTCCTCGCGCTGTGGAGGATCGCGAAGCGGCTGGACGCGCAGCGCGAGGCGACGCTGCTCCTCATGGCGAGCGTGCTCGTCCTGCTCTTCACCAGCGCCATCCGGCCGCACGTGCCGACCGCCTTCTGGACCTTGATGGCGCTCCTCTGTTCCATCCGGTACCGCGAGGCCCCGTCGGCCTTGCGTGCCCTCGCGGCGTTCGCCTGCGCGGGCGTCGCGTTCGCCACGCTGCAGAGCGGCCTGCTTGCGTTCACCTTCCCGCTCTGGGCGTTGCTCGAACGCCCCTGGTCCGCGCGGTCGGTCGCGAAGACCGGGTGCTGGGCGCTCGGCACGGCGGCGGTCGCGGCGGCGGTCGGCTACCCCTTCGTCCTCCGGCCCCTCTTCGGGCGCGTCGCGCAGGGCGGGGCGGACCTCGGGCACGACGTGGGCCTGACGTTCGACGTCGTCGGCGCGCCGGCGCACTGGATCCCACAATTGCTCGGCGGGGAAATCGTCCTGCTCGCCGCGGCGGGCATCGCCGTCGTCTCCATGGTCCGGAGGAAGGACTATGCCGCGCCGTGGATCCCCGTGGTCCTCGCCTACTGCGCGCTCTTCTTCCTCGTGTTCGGCTTCCACTCCATCGCCGCCGGGCGCTTCTTCATTCCCGTGCTGCCGATGTTCGCCCTGCTGGCGGCCCCGTGGCTGCGCTCGGCGAAACCCGCCGCGACCGCGGGCATCGCGATCCTGGTCGTGCTCATGGCGGCGAAACTCGCGTGGCTGTCGTTCGTGCCCAACACCTACCAGGACACGAGCGCCTTCTTCGCCACGCGCGACGGCAAGGTCGGCACGGTCTCGCAACCGGGATATTTCTTCTCGATCGCGCCGGACAAGCGCGTGACGGAAACCGATTCGCTCGCCGACGTCGGCACGATCGTCGTGCCGGACTACGACCGCGCCGACACCGCGAAAATGTCGAAGTGGACGCCGTGCTTCCGTTCCGTCGCGTCCCGGACGACCGACGAAATCGCCCTCCTGTGGAACGACACCCCCTGGGCGCTCTGGACGCTCTTCGAGGCGTCGCGGATGGGACCGAACATGACGGTGTACTGCAAAGAGGGACCCGTCAGCCAAGGATAGCCCACGCCGCGTGTTTCACGGCCTGGGTCACGAACCCGACCCACCCGCTGATGATCGACACGCCGACGAACGATTCGGCGACCAACAGCACGACGATGATCCACGGACCGTACGCGAAGAGTTCGTCGTACCGTTCGCGCATCCTCCACGGGATGAACAGGCGCACGATATTGCTGCCGTCGAGCGGCGGGATGGGCAACAGGTTGAAGGCCATGAGGGCGAGGTTGACGTTCGCCATGGCGACGAGGAACCACCCGAGCATCCGCGTCGCGTACCACGCCGTTCCGGGATCGCCCGTGAGGTCGACGGTCACGAACTGGCCGACGACGATCACGGCGAACGCGAGGACCAGGTTGCTGAGCGGTCCCGCGGCGGCGACGATCGCCGAGTCGCGGACGGGGTGGCGGAAGTTGCGCGCGTCGACCGGCACGGGCTTGGCCCATCCGAACCCGGCCACGAGGAACAGCACCGCGCCGAGAGGATCGAGGTGCGCGACGGGGTTGAGGGTCAGGCGGCCGGCGTACCTCGCGGTATCGTCGCCCAATTTCCAGGCCGTGAACGCGTGGGCCCACTCGTGGACCGTGAGCGACACCAGCACGGCGATGATCCACAGGGGCACGGTCTCGGGATGGCTGAAGAGGTCCATGGACCCGAGGATACATGACGAAATGGCGGAGAGGGGGAGATTCGAACTCCCGAGACCCTTTCAGGTCTACACGCTTTCCAAGCGTGCGCACTAGGCCACTATGCGACCTCTCCACGTGCGGGCGCAGAGTATAATGAATCCGGGTGTGCCGTCCAACGTCCTCGGGGGTATAATTTCCGCATGGATCGCGATATGCAGCTACTGTTCGAGCTTGGGACGCTTCGCTTCGTCCCCCGCTCCTGGGCCCAACTGCATCAACCGGGTTTCGCCAACGTGAGCGAACACGTCTTCCGTATGGCGTGGATCGCGATGATCCTCGCGAAACGCGAAGGCGCCAACCTCGGGACGGTCCTCCGCATGACGCTCGTCCACGACGTGACCGAAAGTCGTACAGGCGACGTCCACACGCTCACTCGCCACTACGTACAACGCGACGATGCGAAAGCCGCCAAACATATATTCGCGAATACGTCGCTCGAAGCCGACGCATACGCGCTGTTGCAGGAATACCACGAACGGACGACCATCGAAGCGAAAGTGGTGAAGGACGCTGACATGCTGGACGTCGACATGGAGCTGCGAGAACTCGAAGCAAAGGGCGGTGACTATCCAAGCACCTGGAAAGAAAAACGGAAGAGCATCGCCGAGAACGACCTGCTGACGGAAAGCGGTAAGAAACTCTGGCGCGACATCTACGCCTCGGACCCGTATGCCTGGTACGCGGACGGGATCGAGCGAAATAATTTCCAGGGACACCGATGAAACGAGAACCGACCATCATCGCCATCGGCGGAGGTGAAATGGGGCGTCCCGGCACCAAGAGGGAGACGTTGCTGATCGACAAGGAAATCGTCCGCCTCGCCGGCAAGAAAAAACCGACGCTCCTGTTCCTCCCCACCGCAAGCGGAGACCACGCGGGATACGCGGCGCTGGTGGAAAAATATTACGGTGGCCTCGGTTGCGCGGTCGAAACGTTGCGGCTCATAGGCACGACACTGCCGAAAGAAAGGATCGCCGCGAAAATCCTCGGAGCCGACATCGTGTACGTTGGCGGCGGGAATACACTCAAAATGATGAAACTCTGGCGCACGCTCGGCGTCGACCGGATGCTGAAGCAAGCCCACGCGAGCGGGACAGTGATGGCGGGACTGAGCGCGGGATCGGTGTGCTGGTTCCGTGACGGCAACTCTGACTCCTGGAAATCCGTGAACCCGAAAGCGCCGTACATCAAG
>CAZIQM010000013.1:0-347 GCA_964541635.1 uncultured Candidatus Peribacteria bacterium
TCGTGAATCGCAGTGATCGTATTAACGCATTTGTCCGAGCACTCCACGAGTGGTACGGAACGCACCGTAGGGATCTTCCGTGGCGCGATTTGTGGGACCTTCCCGAGAATGATCGCGCGTATCGCGTATGGATTTCCGAAGTGATGCTTCAGCAAACGCAGGTTTCACGCGTTATTGGATCGTATAAAAAGTGTATACAAGAATTCCCGACCGTCGAAATGCTCGCAGCGGCGACGAATGCCGAGATTCTAATGGCATGGCGGGGCATGGGCTATAACAGCCGTGCGCTGCGTCTCCGTGACGGCGCGAAGGAGCGGGCGACCACCAGCGGCCTCGCCAACCACTTC
>CAZIQM010000013.1:357-663 GCA_964541635.1 uncultured Candidatus Peribacteria bacterium
GTATCGGCACTTACACCGCTGGTGCCATCCGCACCTTCGCATTTGACCTTCCGACGCCCGCGATGGACGTGAACATTCGACGCATCATCCATCGCACGTTCGTCGGTCCCGAGAACGTGGACGGTACGTGGAGTGCCGATGATAAAACATTGTCCGGAATCCTGCGGGATGTCATCGACACGTGGATCGCCGCGGGTCATCGCGGGAGCGATTTGTATTCCGCTCTCATGGACTACGGATCGCTCGTGCAGACGAAGAATAATCCGAAGTGGGAGATCTGCGTACTTACGGAGAAAGGGGTCATGA
>CAZIQM010000013.1:673-19508 GCA_964541635.1 uncultured Candidatus Peribacteria bacterium
AAAACGACGCCGAAGAAATGGATCGTCCCGACGCGTGGAACCACGAAGGAGAAGTTGCACAAGGAGCCGGGACGGTACGTCGGCACGAAGTACATTCCGAATCGCATTTTCCGTGGGCGCATCGTCGAAGCCTTGCGCGACCATCCGAAGGGCCTGAAATTGGACGAGATAGGGAAGTGGATCAGTCCTGACTACAGCCAAGAACTACAACCGTGGCTGCATGGCTTGATCAAAAAATTAGCGCAAGAAAAGATGGTCGTGCAAATAGGGAAAAACATCCGCCTGTCTGACGAGCGAACGGCGGGGAATCCCAATGCGTGAACATGCGTGTAACCGTAGGGTCATCGAGCGCGATGACCCTACGGCATGATGAACATGGATGTTCTTATTTTGCGAGCTCTTCGATGCGCCGTTCGCGGATGACATTCACCTTGATCACGCCCGGGTAGGTGAGTTCCTTCTCGATCTTCTGGGCGATGTCCTTGGCGAGGCGCTGCTGCTCGAGGTCGTTGACCTTCTGCGTGTCGACGAACACGCGCACTTCGCGTCCGGCCGAGATGGCGAACGCGCGCGACACGCCGGGGAAGCCCTTCGCCACTTCTTCCAGTTCGCGGAGGCGGCGGAAGTATTCCTCGATCGATTCGCGGCGTGCGCCGGGGCGTGCTCCGGAGATGGCGTCGGCCGCTGCGACGATGAACGCTTCGGGCGTTTCCATCGGGATGTCCTCGTGGTGCGCCGCGACGCAGTGGACGACTTCGGGGCGGACTTTGAAGCGCTTGCAGATCTCCACGCCGATCTCGACGTGCGTGCCCGCCACTTCGTGGTCGAGGGCCTTGCCGATGTCGTGGAGCAAACAGCCTTCGACCACCACGCCCACGTTCGCGCCGATTTCCTCGGCGAGCATGCGGCCGATGTGGGCCATTTCCACCGAGTGCTTCAGGACGTTCTGGCCGTAGCTCGTGCGGAAGCGCAGGCGGCCGATGATCTTGAGGAGGTCTTGGGGGAAGCCCGTGATGTTGAGTTCCTCCACCGCGCGCTTGCCGAATTCGAACATCATCTTGCCGACCTGCTCCTTCTGCTTGGCGACGATTTCCTCGATGCGCGCCGGTTGGATGCGGCCGTCCTGCACGAGTTTCTCCATCGAGAGCTTCGCGACGTAGCGGCGGGCGAGGTCGTAGCCGGAGATCACGATGACGCCCGGGGTGTCGTCGATGATGACGTCGACGCCCGTGGCCGATTCGAACGCCTGGATGTTGCGGCCTTCCTTGCCGATGATCTTGCCCTTCACGTCGTCGCTCGGGAGCTGCACGACCGTGGCCGTCGATTCCGTCGCGGTTTCGGACGCGTAGCGCTGCATGGCCTGGGCCATGAGGTCGCGCGCCTTGTCCTCGGCCTCTTCCTCCATCTTCTCGCGCATCGCTTTCACGTGCTTCGAGAACTCGTCGCTGAACTCCTGCTCGAGTTCCTTCTTCAATTCTTCCTTCGCCTGGTCCGTCGAAAGCTTGCTCACTTGTTCGAGCGCTTCGCGGTGCGTCTTTTGCGCGTCGGCGAGTTCGGCCTTCATCTCGGTCAAATCCGCTTCCTGCTTCTGGACGCGCGCGCGCTGCGCTTCGATTTCCTTCACCTTCGCGTCGAGGCTCTTCTCTTTTTCCTCCACGCGGGCCTGGTCCTTCTCAAGCCTGCCGGTCAGCTCCGTCGCCTGGAGCTTCGCGTCGGCCACGATTTCGCGCGCCTGGGCCTTCGCTTCGGCCTCGGCGGTTTTGATCTGCGCGCGCGCTTCGGCGATCTTCGCCTGCAAGGCGGAGACCTCTTTCTGCTTCGCGTCGATGTCGCGCTGCGCCGCGGCGCTGATTTCCTTACCTGCCCCGCCGAATTGGCGGCTGGCGAAGAAGCCCGCGACCAAACCGACGATCGCGGCGATGATGAGTCCGAAGGAGTTCATAAGAGAAAAGGGGAGTGGCTCGTAAGCCGCTCACCCGCACGAGCGCGAGGACGTTCTGGAATCCCGATTGGAGAGTCTGGAGGAGGCTCATTGCGAGAAAGCGGTGCACCCCGGAAGGGGTATCGCGGGAAGTATACGCGGCGGTTCCTCCTTGTGCGAGAACGAATTTGCCGCTTCGTGTTGCGGTTTCGTCTATTCCAAGGGAAAAAGTCCGATTGCGGTTCCGCAGTACGGTGGCGCGGCGTTCGCTCGATCGCGAGAACCGCGCGCGGCGCGACGCTCCGTTCGATCGGCGATCGCCCGTCCGATGCCGCCCGCGGGAAGGTCCGGGGAGCGACATCGTGTCCGCATGCGTCGCCCCGTCGCCATCCTCGTCTTGTTGATACAATTTTGTGTTCAACTTTCTCCCCGTGCCTTCGCGGAAAGCGGATCCATCGTGCTTCCCGCGTCGGGATCGGGATCCGCGGCGGCTCCCTCCGCGCAATCGGGGAGCGTGTTCGCGGCGCCGACCGCTTCGTCGGGCGTCGTGCTCGCGCCGCCGCTTGCGACCGCGACGGGATCCGTCGCGACGTCGTCCGGGACGGTCGTCGGCAGCGGAAGCGCCGCTCTTCCCGTTCCTCCTCCCGTCGCCGCGTCCGCGCCGTCGGGTCCGGTGAAAATCGTCGTCAGCGAAGTGATGTGGATGGGGTCCAACCTCTCGACCTCGGACGAGTGGGTGGAGATCGCCGGGTTCGGAAGCGGCAACGCCGTCGCCCCGCGCAGCGTGTCGGGTTGGACGCTCGTGACGGTGAAAGCGGGCGTCGAGACGCCGATCGCGAAACTGCCGGATGTCGCGCTCGGGTCGGGGGCGACGTTCGTCGTCGCGAACGCGCACGCGTCGTCGTCGCGCCTGCTCGGCGAGGCGGGTTTCGTGACGACGGCGATGAGCCTGCCTAACACGCAGTTGCTCCTGCGGTTGAAGAATGCCTCGGGGACGATCGTCGACGAGATCGACGACGGCGTCGGCGTCCCATTCGCCGGCGCGAATCCGTCGGGCGGCGGACCGAAGGCGAGCATGGAGCGCGTCGACGCCTGGAAGCCGGGGACCTCGGCATCGAACTGGAAGACCGCGACGCTCACGGTCGGGTTCGACGACGGCCCTCCCATCTTCGGCACGCCCGGCGCGCTCGGTCCCGTCGCGACCCAGGCCGTCCTGCCGTCAGCGACCGGAGGGCCGGAGACGGTTCCGCAAGCCCCCGTGGTGCCGCCTCCCGTCGCGCCGCCGCTCGTGCGTCTTACCGAGATCATGGCGAACCCCCCGGGTGCCGACACGGACGAATGGATCGAGATCGGATCGTTCCACGCGGACGCCGTGGACCTGGCGGAGTTCTCGGTCCGCAACGGCACGACCAAGCACGCGCTCGCCGGCACGTTGCAGCCGGGCGCGTACAGACGCATCGGCAAGATCGAATCGGGCTTGCCGCTCGCGAACGTGTCCGGGACGGTCGAACTGCTCTGGAGGGACAAGCTGATCGATGCCTGGACGTATGCCGAAACAGCCGAAGGAGTCAGCCTCGGTCGTTCCCAGGAAGGTGCCGTCACGCCCCAGTGCGTCCCGAGCCCGGACGCGGCGAACACGAACGCGCCGCTCGACCCGTCCATCCGTATCCAATCGTCGGGCGCGAGCGGCGGGCGCGCGTCGTTCAACCTCGAAGTCGCGGTCGCGGCCGGCTCGCTCGCCGGGGCGGCCTGCGCATGGGCCTACCCGGACGGCTACGCGAACGGCAGTTGCAATCCGCCGTCGCACTCCATGACGGGACCGGTCTATGGAGACGTGATCCTTACGTTGCGCGACTACTGTGGCAATACGGTGGTACGGACGATGCGGATGGAAATCGCGGGGAAACCGCGGGTCGATGACGACGCCTTCGCGTGCACGCCCACCGCCTTCAGCGGCGTCGTGGTGTCCGAAGTCTTGCCCAACCCCGACGGGCAAGACGATGCCTCCGAGTGGATCGAACTCCAAAACCTCACCCAGGACGAGCGGTCGCTCTGCGGATGGTCCATCGCGGACGACGCCGGCGATCCCCATCGGCTCGATCGCCTGCGCCTTCCGGGCGGCGAACGTTTGCTCTTCCCCCGTCCCGAGACGGGCATCGCCCTCAATAACGACCGCGACGCCGTGCATTTGTACGCTCCCGAGTCCGCTGGCGGATCCGGTGCGTACCAGATCGTCCGGTACGCCTCGGCTCCCGAGGGGCGGTCGTATGCCCGGCGTGACGACGACGTCTTCCTCTGGACCACGCCGACCCCCGAGGGCGCCAACCGATTCGACCCCGTGCGGTGGCCGGCGTCCGTCGACGCGCGCATCGTCCAGGCCATGCCCGATCCGAAAGGGAAAGACGTCGACGGAGGGGAGTGGATCGAGCTCAAGAACGAGACGCCCTATCCGTTGCCGCTCACGGGGTGGACGCTCGCGACGGCTGCTGCGGAGGCATCGCTCGACGGCGTCATTCTTTCCCCGAAGGAGACGAAACGGATGCCGTCACCCGTCGTCCTCGGGAACAAAGATGCGTTCGTGCGCTTGCGTGATCGCGAGGGGCTGGTCGTTTCGACCTTGGCATGGGAAAGCGCCGCCGAGGGACGGTCGATAACGCTCCCGCGGGGTGACGCGCATCTATCGGAACTTTCGTTGCTCTCGAGCGACGATTGCGTTTCCTGGTCCGCGGAAGGCAGTGATCGGGACCGTGTGCACGTTCGAATCGACGGCATATCCGTCGTGAATATTCCTGAGTGCAAAGTTTTTATTTCAGCCCTTTCCGTAGAGAATAAATTTGAATACGAAATATACTCGGAATTCTCCGGATCGTTGCTCGCCGTCGGGGGAACGGATGTGGCGTCGTTGCTGCTTCGGGAGGGGATCGCCCTCGTCGCGGCGGACGATCGGTCGCCGCTGCACGCGGCGCACCTGCTTGACGAAGCGGAGGCGAGACACGAGCGTCGCGGTTTCTGGGCGGCGGAGGAAGCGGGTCCTTTGATCGATGAAAGCCGTTCGATCGAGGAGCAACGCGTGATTCTCGCGGCAGACGGTTTGGTCATCACCGCGGAGCCGCCCCCGGGAGTCGTCGCGCCCGGGACACGCATTTCGTTGGCGTCGAACGTCCCGTCGACGATCGAGACGGCGGTGGGCACGGGATCGTTCGAAGCGTACGCCGAACCCATCGTGGTTGACCGCGATATGATCCTTTATATCCGGGCCGCGTCCTCTATCCAAAGCGCGAGCGGATCGACGTACTTTTATAATTCGATTCAGCCCTACTATATGCTAAAAAGTACGTATCCTCGTTTGGTCGTCAGCGAGGCGTATCCGAGTCCAAAAACGGGGGAGTCGGAGTGGGTCGAACTCTGGAATCCGACGGGCGAACGGGTGGCGCTTGCGGGGTGGTCGATCGACGACGTTCCGGGTGCCGGCAGCCGCCCCGATCCGCTGCCCTTCGACGCGGTCTTGGACCCGCACGAGCGACGGGCGTTCTCCGGGGCGTCGGTCGCGTGGAACAACGACGGCGACGACGTTCGGTTGATCGATCCGAACGGGAACGTTTCGCACGCGCTTACCTACGGTCCCGTGAAGAAGGGGATGTCCTACGCGATATCGTTCCTCGCCACGGGTCGCGTGCGCGACGGGTGCATCACGGCGCTGCCGACGCCCGGCGCGCCGAACAGCTGCGTCGATCCTCCCGCTCCGGTCCGAAAAACGTCGGCGACGAAGCGACCGGCTTCGCGGTCGATGCCCGTCCGGTACCGCAACGTTCTCGCGGGCATGCCGCAGGAGCGTTCGATTCGCCCGTTGTTCGCCTCGCTTGCGGGCAACGTCGGGTCCTCCCACGAAACGTTGCCCACGGCGTTCGTTTTCATCGGTTTTTGCCTCTCCTGCGCGCTTTCGTCGATCCTGCTCCTCCGACGGATCAGCCCGCCGTGACGGATTGTGCCCAGATGCGTTTTCTGGTACAATAATCCGATGCCTCCGAATCCCCACGCACCGGGCAGTGCCGGCACTCCCGACCCCCAGGTCGACGTTTCGGCTGAGATGGAACGCCGCAAGGCGGAGATGCTCAATGAGATCATCACCGGTATCCGCGTGGTCAGCATCGAGCAGCACGACAAAATCGCGAAGCTTCTCGGTGAGAAAACGCCCGAGGCGATGAAGGCCAAGAACCCGAACTGGTACGCGCGCAACGTCGCCGGCGGCACGGTCGATCTTTTCGCGGAAAAACCCGAAATCATCCGTATCCTGGCGTCCACCGACGGCTCGCTCGCGCATCTGCTTCCGGAGTATTTCAAGCATTGGAAGGAAATCGAGCTCGGGGGGATCCAGAGGGAATTGGCCGATTTCTTGCTCGATCCGACGTCGGACGACGCCAAGTGGTTGTCGTTCGTCTACAACAAATTCGGCGGATCTTCGAATGCCGAGTGGCAGGCGATCCTCGCGCCGAGCGTGTTCGATCCCGAACAAGCGAGGAAGTTGAAGGAGCTCGATGCCCTGCGAAGCGAATACGCGGCCCTTCAAGCGGATACGTCGTTCCATGACCTCGATCGGAAGAAGGCCGACGTGTCGGCGAAGAAAACCCGTTACGAAACGCAGCTCGCCGCGCTCACGGCGCCCGCGACCCCGCCTCCGGTCGGTTCCGGCAGCACCTACGTGAACGTGAACACCGGCGGCGGCAACACCGACCCGACGGCGCAAATCGAGAAGCTCAACAAGCTCATCGACGACCTCGTCGCGCAGGACACGTCGATCGACGCGAAGAAAAACGATCTCAAGAACCGTTTGGAATCGATCGACAAACGCGGATACCAAGTGGACCCGCCGTCCGGTTCGTCCGGCGCGTACGTCCCGCCCGCCATCACGTCGGGCATCCTCGGCACTTTCAACGCGAGCACGCAACCGTCCGCGGTGAATGCCGCTTCCCCGGGTTCCTTCACCTGGGCGACGAAGCCCATCGACATCGACGGTACCGTGCACACCGTGGAAGACTGGATGACGAAGCCGGAGACCGCCTCGGAGATCACGAAGCTGAAGGCGAAGTCCAAGCGCGGCACGTCCAAGATCTCCGCCGGCACCGCCCTCGACCAGATGCTGCGTTCCCACTTCGCCGCCCGCGAACCCGGCGCGTCCGACGCCGAACTCGACGCGATGGTGAAGCAGATGCGCGGCTCGTTCTCCAAGCAGTTCGAGGAAAAGAAGGAAGAGAAGAAGAAAGAGGATGAGAAAAAGGACGAACACGGCGACAAGGACCACGGGCACTCCTGGCTCGGTTCCATGTGGCATTCCGTTTCCCACTACATGATGGAAAGGGACAAGACCCTCCTCGGCTTCGAGGTGAAATCCGATAGCAAGCACTAAACATGCGCACCCCCCGCCATTCGCCGGCCTTCCGCATCGAGCGCGAATCGCGCCTCGTTCGCTTCGCGAACATCGAAGTGCCCCAGAGCCAGGCCGCGGAGCAGATGCAGAAATCGAAGGACCGCAAGACGAACGCCGCCCTCAAGCGCGCGTTCGACATCTACGAAGACCCGCACGTCCTCGACCGCCACCCGATCCTCAAGAACCCGGTGGACCGCAACTACTTCTACGCGTTGCTGCTGAGCAACTCGTTGAAGGTTGATCGGAATACCCCCTACAAAGACATCAAGAGCGAAGACATCGATCCCACGCTTCCCGCCGGCATCACGCCCGACATCGCCGATAACGAAGGCACGGGCCTGCGGCTCGAGACGTTCCTTCCCAAGGAACGCGCCGACCAGCTCGGCGCAGGTCCGGAGGCGAAAGGCGCCAAGTACCAGGAACTCGTCGGCCAAGCGAAGGCCAACTGGGGCGTCGAGCAGCCGCTGGGCCAGGACCTCGTGGTCGACGTGACGGTCGATTACTACACGTACTGCCGCAAGGAGCTCGATGCGTACCTCAAAGCGTCGCACATCCTGATTCCCGACGAGCAGAAGCTCGATCCGGGCATCGGGCCCTCGCTCACGCGCGACGAGTATTTCAAGTTGCTCGCGTTCGTATGGGAGAAGGGGATCGCCGTCGATGACGCGACCGGCTTGCCCATCAACAAGTCCGCCGGTATCGAAGCGTTCCGCGCCTTGCCCCGGCCGATCACGAGCGACACGCTCCGCAAGGAGATCATCGGCAAGCCGACCGACGAGATGAAGCACGCGGGCACGATGTACGCCGAGAGGTCGTTCGAAGAGCTCGGTCCCGCCGAAACGCTGAAGCAATTCGGCATCGTGATGGGCCCGCGCCTCCAAAGCCAGTACGTCCAGATGCGCTCGGGCAAGGACGCGATCCCGACGGCGCAAAGCTGGGTCGAGCAGCCGCAGTCCGCGCTCTTCTTCCTCGAAGGACGCATGCCGAAGTCCGAAGGCAACGAGCAATTCATGAAGGCCCTCGCCGCGCACGTTCGCGATCCGGAACAGAAGGAATTCCCCACGAAAGACGGTCAGCCTCCGATGGAGCAAGCAGATCTCCGCGCGATCCTCGGACTCATCTCGCAGTCGTGCCTTGAGGTCGAGGGCGTCACGCAGAATTCGCAGATCAAGCGCGCGAAACTCGTTCTCGGGTCGAAGCTCGACGGTTCGATCGAGAAAGGCGCGGGGGATCTCTTTAAATTCATGCTCGACATCCGCAAGCACCCGATCGCCTCGGGCGCACTGTGGCTCGGTGCATTGGTCCTGTTCAACGAGGTTCGCAGCATGCTCGGGAAGGGTTCGCCGCGCATCCTCCGCTGGGCGTTCATGGGCGCGCTCGGCGCCACGGGTTACGGGCTCTACCAGCAGCACAAGACCGGCAAAGCTTGGTGGGAAGACCTGGCGAAGAGTTCGAAGTCGTTCATGGAAAAAGACAGCCAGAACGACCCGGGCGAGCAGACGTTCCCGAACTACTGGACGTCGCGCCTCGGCCTCGAGGACCACTGGTTCTCGAATAACCTGCCCTTCGCGAAAAAGAACCACGCCGAGGCGGTGTTCGCCACGCTCCAGGACCAGAACGTCAAAACGGTCCTCGATTGGTACGAGTTCGCGCGCCAGGAGCGCGTGAAGACCGGCAAGACGCCCGCGCTGCCCGATTCGTTCAATGGCAAATACCGGAAGATGTTCGGCGAGATGAAAGCGACGGAACGCGCGGAACTCTTCTACGCGGTGCTCGAACAGTTCTTCGCCGAGCGCGGCCAGTTCGTCCTCGACCACAACGCGGATTCCCTCTACGGCGACGGCGCCGTCACGGATCGCTCGCAACTCGGCTACGCGTACATGAAGCAGAAGTATGACAGCAGCGTGATGTACGAAGTCGTCACCACGCAGTACCAGGAAATCATCGAAGCGCGCTTCGAGAAAGACACGGGCATCGCGGACATCAGCCTGGAAGGCACGAACATGGACCCCGACAAGATCATGAAGCTGCCCAAGATCGCCGCGCTCGAAAAGGAGAAGCCGGCCGTGTACCTGACGCTCAAGAAGTTCCTCGCGGGTTTCCGCCCCGTCGTGGCCCCCAACGACACCGCGGACTTCAGCATGATGGAGGTGATGTTCAACGAAGCCGATCCGGAGATCCTCCGCCGCATGGGCCGCAGGGCCGCGCAGGGCGCCGACCTCCGCGCGCAGATCGACAAGAACCTGGGCTACGGCAAGTAAAAGGGGACGGCCCCGCATACCGAAATCCCCCGTCGCTTTCGCGAAGGGGGACTTGGCACCGAGGCGGTTTACCTCCAATTCGGTTGGTTAGGGGGTGGTTGATGAGGAAGGAACGAATCCAAAATTCTTCAAGATTCCGGCAAGCGTATCGAGCATATCGGAATTGCTGTAGAGCTTTTGGGGAGGGCTCGCCACGTTGGTGACGATGTGCGGCGCGTTTGCCGGAGTTACCAATTGCTTGGCGAACTCCGCCTTTTTCTCGTCGCTGAGGCCAAGGATGAAATCGATCATGGCGCTGGCGCGGTCTCCGCCGATCGTGCGCAAGCGCGCGATCAACGGCGCGACGGCGATGTCGGCTTCCTTCGTGGCGACTTCCGCGAGAGGTCCGAGCGCGGTGAGGCGCTCGTTGGCGACGGCGAGGGCTGTCTTCTGCAAAGCGACGCCGATTGCTTTGTCGGCTTCGGCTGTCGCCGTCCCTTGCCGCGTGCGGCCTTCTTCCTCCTTTTCCTTCGCGCTCGCGCCTGCGTTCGCGGTTGCGATACGTTGGTCGCGGTCCGCGAGGGCGACCTTCTCCGCCGTGCTCGCGTCCAAGCGGGCTTTCGCCTGCCGGTTACGCGCGGTGATGGGGTCGCCGTACGCTTCGCCGAGCAACACTTCCTCGATGATGATCGGGAAGGCACGCAGGTGCGCGGGCAGCTCGAGCTTCAGGCGCTGGTTGATGTCCGCCACGTTGTTGACCGCCTCCTCCCATTCGATCGTTTGCAATACCGTGTCGATGGCGTCGATGATGGTCGACCGGAACAACCGGTCGCATCGCCGCTGTAAATCTTCCGCGTCGGTTTTGTCGTCGTCTTTCGGCCGCCCGCGGAAGTCGTCGAAGAACGACGTCATCACGCTGTTGGGCCGACGGAGATCGATGCGCAGGAGGATCGTTCCGGAAAACCGGATGTCGACCTGCGACCAATCGTAGTTATTACTTCTGCGCCCTTCGCGTTTCGCCGCCTCGTCCTCGCCGTCGATGAGCGGTTCCTCCTTCCCGTCGGCGTCGGTCTTCCGCGTTTTCAAGAGCATCATGGAGCGGATCGAGTTGTCGCTCTTCCCGTCGCTGCGCATGGGCACTTGCAAGCCGGGAACGGTTTCCCATTCCATCTTGTCGGACACGAACGGGACCGTGTTCATGAAGTACTCGGCCCCGCCCAGGAACTTCCGGATGAGCAACGTCTGCGGCGGCGTGACCGTGCCGAAGACGAAGAACACGAAGATTCCGAACGCGAGGCTCACGAGCCCGACGACCGGCCAGACGACGTATCCGAAGAAGAACAAGGTCATCAGCAGGGCGCCGACGAGCATGGGCACGTAGCCCAGCCACAACATCAGCGGATCGGTTCCGTAGATGTCGCCTTCGTTCTTCCATCGTTCGATGAACCGTCCGTCCGCGCTAAGCTCGTAGTGGATGTCTTTCGTGCTGTCGGGGACGCGGGTCCCCGGGACGTACGGGATCGGGGCCAACGGCGATTCGAACGTTTCGAAGTTGCCGAGCGCCAGGACCATGTACAAAAAATCGAGAAACGTTTTCATGACGAATACTCCTAACAGTGTGAACTGGATGGTTATGTGGATGCCTCGGTGCTGTGAATGAACCGAGGTTGCGGGGACACCCCGCAACTAAAGATAAAATATACTTTTTATTGAATTTGTCAATATCGTGCGGATACGCGGGAATACACAAATCCCCCCATGCAAACGAGGCATGGGGGGACTATCGTGGGAGGGTTTTCGAGATAGGACTCCGCCTATTCGCTCCAGGGCTTCGGACCATAGACGGGACGTCCGTGGCAGTCGGTCCCAACGACGTACTTCGCTGGGCTTTTCTGCACGTTCGTCACCGGTTTGGCGACCGGGACGGGGGCGGGGTTGGCGGGTGCCGGGTTGACCGCCGGCGCGGGGCTGGCGGGTACCGTCGGCGTCGTGGGAACAGTCGGCTGTTGAACGGGGGCTGCCTGATACATCGGAGGGACGGTAAGGTCGACCGTGATCGGGGGCAGCGTGACGTTCACCTGTGGTTCCGGAATCTTGCAGGCAGACGGCACGACGAAGGTGTAGTTGTTTCCAGTGCTTCCGGCTGGGCCGAAAGTGTGGACATACCCCTTCTGAAGTGCCTCCGACGTCAAGATCGACGTTGCCGTGCTGCTGCCCGGACCGGGCAGCACGTCCTGTTTCGTTCCAGAGACGCCAGTCGCTCCGGCTTGCGCCATCACGCTGGTACCCGCTGAAGACGTATTCAGGACGTTCCCGCCCAGTTGGACGGGGTTTGTCGGAACGACGGGTTGCTGCACGTTCTGCGGTTGCTGGATAGCCGCGCGGGGACTCGTGAACCATGACCAGAGATACGCTCCGGCCGCGAACATCACGAGGACCGCGGCCACCGACCACAGTACTGTTTGCAGCGTTTTCCCAATGTCCGCCTCGCGACGGCGGCCTCCTTGCGGAACCGTCGGGTTGGCGCGAGCCGTCCCTTCGGCATTCAGGGAGACGTCGTCTTGGGCGGCTTGGGAAGTGGTTTGGCTCGACATGACTTGGATCCTTTTCTCGAAAAACAACGGGGGAAATGTTGATGCCGCGGAATGCGGCGACGTTTCCTCCGTGAGAACCCTCCCACGGAGGGTTCGCTTCTGAACAACCGGAAAACCCGACTGCAAAGAGGCGAACCCTCGTGAGAGCTGTGTGCGTCTATACGCACCGGTGCTGTGAATGATCCTTAAGTATTATTATAGTACATAATTTATACATGTCAAATAGGTTCGGACACGAAAAAACCGTGGGGGGACGAGCCACGGTTTCCGATAGGGGGCAAGAATTTTGAACCCATTCTGATTTTTGTCACTGCGCGTACCCCACGACGTTGCGGGGGTTGCACGTAACGCAGTCATCGGGGCATTGGCAGGAGCCGCCCCGATTGGGGTTTTGGGCGCAGTCGCACCGGGCCCGAGGGTCCCCGGGCTGGAACAGCACCATGCCATTGCGGCCGTCATGGCCGCCGCCGCTGCAACACGAGCCGCGCCCGGTTGGGGCGATCGCGTTGCACCAGCGGTTGGTTTGACCGCACCAATACTGCCCGGTCGAAGCCGAACACCACCGGTTGGTGCGGGTGCACCAATAGGTGTCGGCAGTGCCGTTGCACCACCGATGCGTGCGACCGCACCAGTATGTGCCGGCGCTCGCGCACCAGCGGTTGGTTTGACCGCACCAATACGGAGTCGTTCCGCAGGGCGCGGCGCATGTCGGCCGTTCCATGCCGCAGTAGCCGGACCGTGCGCAGGACGTGCACGAATTCTGGCAACACGGGTTGGTCTGCGTGCACGTGGTCGTGCCACAGTAGCCGGTCGTGCACGTGGTGTTGCACTGTTGGCCGCCGTTCGTGTAGCCCACGATTCTACCGCAGTACCCACGGATGGGTACCGACGGGGCACACTGTTGCGGGCACGGGCACTGGACGATCGCCGGCGCCGAACGACGGAGTTGGTCGAGGGCGTCGCCCGCGCGTCCGTTGATGAGTGCCTCGCGGTACTTCAACTGCGCGTACGCTGCGTCGATGTCGTTCGTTTGCAACTGGACGGACGAAGGTCCTTCGGCGTAGTTCGCCGCTTTTCCTTGCCCGTAGTCGATGTTCACGCTGAACCCCCCGTTGGTCTCGGAGTAGTTCAGGTATTTACACAGGTGTGGAGGCGGTTCTTGCCCGAAGGCGAACATGCTGCCCATCGCGAACGCGGCGGCGCAGCAGAGGAATGCGATCAGTTGTTTCACGGTTTGGGTTCCTTACTGTTGATGGTATCGAAAAACGTTGGTTGTCCCCCCACGCGATCCCGCTTCCTCCCGTCCCCAGGAAGAAGCGCTCGTGCGTCCATGCTTCGTGGGAAATTTCGAAGAAGCAGGATACGTGGGGTGAAACGGTGCTGTGACGGACCGTGGAAAGTGTGTCATAATATAATTTATTGTGAAAATGTCAAACACATCGAAAAAGACCACCGGAAGCGCCGATTCGATTTTCAGATGAATCCTTCGATGTGCAGGTCCTGCTTCGGGATGCCCCAATGGCCGAGGGCCAGGGGCTTCACATCTTTCGTCATGTCCGGGTTGCCGCAGGCGTAGACGACGCGTTCGGCGAGGTCGTCCACCACCAGCGGTCCCACCGCCTGCACGCGGCCGCGGTGGCCGGTCCATCCGTCGTCCCCGCGCGTGAGCGTCACGTGCAGCGAGAACCGCCCGTGCCGCTTCGCGAGCGCCTCGAACTCGTCGATCCAGAACAATTCCTCCCGCGTGCGCACGCCGAAGACGAGGTCGATCGCGCACGATTCGTCGCGCTGCAGGAGCTCGCGGATCTGCGCGCGGAACGGCGCGATGCCGGCGCCGGTCGCGAGGAAGAGGTACGGCTTGTGGCTCGTTTCGGGCAGCGTGAAATTCCCGAAGGGTCCTTGCATGGTCGCGTGCGTGCCCTCGGCGACGACGCGTTCGATCCACGTGCTCGAGCGGCCGCCCGCCTTCAGCTTCACCGCGAGGAGGATGTCTTGTTCGTCCGGCCCGGAGCCGATGGAGTAGGCGCGCGTTTGGACGTCCGTGGGATTATCGAGCAGGGGAACGTCGAGCAGCACGAACTGTCCCGTCTTGAACGTCCATCCGTCCGGACGCGCGAAACGCAGCTGGTAGGTGTCTTTCGCGATCAGCTTCTTCTCCGTGCAGACGATGTCGTGGCGGGGGATCGGCAAGGCGACGAGTGGTTAGTGGATAGTGAGTAGTGGCTAGTGATTTATTGTGCCATGGAATGACCGTAACATTTTTGATAATTCTACTGTTTGCCCAAAAATTTTGCTTATTTGTTCCTCCGACGCATATCCGATTCTTTTTGAGAGGAGAAGATGTGTTTCAAGCTCGGCAAGTGAGCCTCTGGCGATAGAGATGAAGTGTGAAAAGTCCCGATTCGTACCTCTTTGGCTCCCTTCTGCGATATTTGCAGGAATCGAAGATCCTGCCCGTCGAATTTGCGACGTAAGTCCGTATCTCTCAGTTTCTGGTAAATGCTTCGATAATGCATAGCTCGCTTCTGCGACGTTCATCGCTTTTTGCCAAATCAACAATTCTTGGTAGGGGAATTTGAGCATGGTTTTACCGTACTACTCACTAATTACTACTCACTTTTCTGCTATCACGTAATCCTCTTTTTACAGTTTCAGCACATCTCTAAAGAGATCTTCCTCCGGTGGGAACGTAGGGATCCAGCCGCTGAAATCGCTCGGGGGCAATCCGTGCCCGCGGACGATGACGGCCGGCGTGGCCTGCGCGGCGTTGCCCATGAGGAGGCTCGCCGCCGCCGCCAGCTCGTCGACGACGTTGTCGCGCGTGATGCGCAACGGTTTGCCGAAGAGGTCCGGGGTGCCGCGCTCGTCGCGGACGGGATCGATGCCCGCGCACGCGAGCGCGTACGCCGTGATGCCCGCGCGCAGCGGCGTGCAGCAGCTGTCGATGACGATCGCCGCGCAGCCGAGCGCGTCCGCCAACCGCTTCGCGCTCGCGGCGCTGTCGCGCGGCCAGCCGAGCGCGGTGCCTTCGGGGACGTTCGATTGGTCCAGGCCCGCGTTCGCCGCCACGATGTGCACGCTTTTCGCCGGGCGCACGAGGCAGAGCATCGCGCCCGGGCAGCGGCCGACGATTTTGCCGTCCATGCGCGCGGTTTCGTCGATGACGGCTTGGCAGAATTCCGGCGAGCGTCCTGTTTTGCCGGCTTCGGCGCGGGCTTCGTCCGAAACGGCGATCGTCGCGAGGTCGTAGAACGCGTCCTCGCACGTCGCGACGATTTTCGAGGTGATCACGGCGACGTCGTCCGGGCGGATGTCGCCCGCCGCGTTCAACGCCGCGACGAGATCGTCGCCCGCGCGCAGGAGGCCGGTTTTCAGCGGGAGCAGTTCCATGTCAGGGAAGCGCGTAGGGATCCGTCGTGACGATGCGCGCATCGTCTTCGCGCGCGCCCGTCCGCGGGTTCACCGCCGTGACGCTCACGGTCATCGGGATGCCCGAGGGGTTGTGCACGGTGATGCGCCCGGGGTCGACGGCGTCGAAGCGCACCGTCGCGCCGAGCGGGATCGTCCACCGCGTGAACCCCCCGTCCTCGGGGGACGCGGTCAGCGCCTCGAGCGCCGCGCCGCGCACTTCCTGGCGCGACCACGACGCGGGCACGTGCAACGCGACCGATCCGGTGCCGGTCACGCCGATCTCCAAGACGTTCGTTCCCGACGACGCGAGACGCGCGATTTTCACCGTTACCGGGCCGTCGTGCTCGACCGCGATGTCGGTGGTCGCCGGTTCCGGCTCGCCGTGACGGGCGAGCCACGCGGCCGGCGCGCCCACGAGAAGCGCCAGGCACAGGGCGAGGAAGCCGATCTTGACATGGGCCGAGGTCACGGTCGGATTATACGGAAAAATCCCGGCGTTCGCTCGCGAATTCCGTCGATCGGTGGTACAATGTTCCCGATTTATGGAGTTCGACCCGCACACCATCCATCACATCCTGCAGCGCATCCGACAGCAGATGCGTTGTCCGCAGTGCGGAGAGAAAGTCCCGGTCGAGATGGGCTCGGTGCGCATCACCGGCGACGATTTCCTCATCATGCAATTGAAGTGCGAGGCGTGCGACGCGTACGTCGTGCTGCACGCGTCCTTGCAGGGCATCAAGAGCGTCGCGTCCCCGGCCGCCGAAAAAGACGCGTTGCGGAACGCGTCGTCCGCCATCCGCGGCACCGAGGCCGAAGTCGAATTCATCCAGCGCGCGCTCGAGAAGGCCGCGGGATCGTTTGAGAACGCGTTCGGATCGGACGCGAAGAAGTCGGACATTGCATGATGGTTCGACAGGCTCACCATGACAGCGCTCGATTCATCATTGTCCTTACGGTTTTGACTGTGCTTTCGGGTTGTTCGTCGTCGGTGACGGGCCAGGTGCACGACACCCTTAGCGGCGCGCTCGCCCCCGTGAAGGGCGCCATCGACGAAGCCGTCCGCCGGACGAACGAGGTCGGGGAGGGGATCAATGAGGTCCAAAACGGCATCCAGAAGGTCCAGGGGGCCCTCAGCGGGTCCGGAAGTCGCTTCTGAACGGGCGAAACGCTCGATATTGCTCAAAATGGCGTTTTTTGGTACAATAAAGGGAAACCAAAAACTCATACCATGCACCGTCCGGACCGTTCCTGTTTCGGCCGTCACACGCACTCGGATGCGGAGCGTCGCTTGGTGTTTTTCGGCGGGTTCGAAACAGGTCCGTCATTCAGGCAGAGGGGGAACGGCGGCGTCGAAAACGCGCGCTATCAAATGTTCCAGGCACACATCCAAAAAATGCGCGCGGACAACGAAAATTTGTTCCGCGACGCTCCGCCGAACGTTCGGAAATCGCAGCGTGACTACGTGGAACGGAAAATCAGGGAGGCGACGGATCGGTATAACCGCGGCGAAACGTTCTACGACATCAAGAGTCCCTCGGACGCGCATTTCGTCGCGGCCCAACTGACGCACCGCATCAACGGCGATGTGCAGGATCCGCACATGGACAACGCGTGGGACACGACTCCGCAGGGGAAAAAGGCGGAGCGCGACCGTCGGACGAAGGAATTGCACGCCCGGTCCGACGCCCGGACGAACGCGATGTTGAGCGAATTCCATCGTTCGATGGAGACGGGCGTTCCGCCGCTGTGGCAAACGCAATACTTCTTGGAAGAAAAAATGGCGAGCCGCCAGGCGATGATTAAGCAGTGGGTCGAAGAGGGCGGCATGAATGTTCCGCTCCAATTGCTTACCCAACATGGGCTGCGCCTGAATGGCGCAGCCGTCGAACGCATCAATGGCATGCCGATAGGTGGCACATTCGTCCAACGCTCGCCCGGCAATCCGAACGCCCAGCCCGGTTCGCCGGTCGCGCGCCAGGCGCTCGCGTTCCCGAACGTCGCCGCGGGCCTTCCGCAGAAAGTCTCCGAACGCGACGCGAAGCAGCCCGGATTCCCGATGCAGTTTTATGAACGCGATCCGTACGGCGGCTTCAAGCTGAGCAAAGACAAAGTTCTGCGCGCGAACACGGAGCAGGAGCTTGCGATTCGCAAGCAGGAGTTCCAACGGCAGCTCGCCGCCGCGCGCCAACATATGCAAAAGGCGTTTGACGCGCTGCAGGCGAAGGTCGATTACGCGATGGGCCCGGAGAAGGCTGACTTGCTGAAGCTGCAATCCGACATGCGCGAACTCGTGACGGCCGCCGAGAGCAATACGCCCGCATGGGCGGAATTCCTGGCGAAGCAGGCGACCGAGGGCACGCTGAAGCCCGGCGACGCGCAAATTTTGACCCGCTATCCGGTCGACATGCAGCCGGACATGGCTCGCCAGCTCTACCTGTCGCAGCGGTTGCCGAAGTCCCTCGAGAGCATCGCCGTTCGTTGCGAGGCTGAGCTCAAGCAGCGCGAGCAACTCGCCTTCAACAACGGGCAGGACTTGCACGTCGATTTCATCGTGAAGTACTTCGTTGCCAAGGGCATGCTCGAAGACAAAGGCCGCACAACGCAGGCCCAGCGCGAACCCGCGGTCATGCAGGCGCTCACCGCGCTCAACGCGTATGGCTCGCACATCTTCCGCAACTACCGCGGCACGATCGTCGACGACAAAACGCGCCAGGTCTTCATCGATACCGCCGTCGCAAACGCGAAGAAAAAGGGGCTCGTCTTGCCCGATTCGGACATCAAGACAGCGCTGATCACGCAGGACGACGAGGGCATCCCGAAATTGCTGAAGATGCGTTCGGACCTGATGAACGCGTTGCAGTACACCTCCGATGACGAAATGATTTTGCGACCGGTCGCCACCTCCACGATGGAGTGGCACCTGCACGCGACGCGCGCGGAGCTTTCGTATATCGAAGCCCACAAGACCGAACCGCAGGCGAAAATCGATCCCGATCGCGAAGCGCTGTTGCGGGAGCGCGAAGGCGAGTCGATCGTCGATTTGATGGCAAGGCTGAAGACCGAGACGACGGCCCTCATCGACAAAGGCGCCGCTCCGGCCGCCGTCATCGCCGCGGCGAACAAGGAACTCGCGTTCCTCCAAACGAATGCCCCGACGGACGGGCGCGTCGCCGAACTGTCGACGCGCGCGCCGGACGACAAACTCGGTATCATCCAGCGCCAGTACGAACTGCTTCATAAGCCG
>CAZIQM010000013.1:19518-24481 GCA_964541635.1 uncultured Candidatus Peribacteria bacterium
CGCGACGAACGCGATCGCGGAACCGAAGACGCCCGTGGAATTCCGCCAACGTCTCCAGGCGTTGAAGGCAGAAGGAAGTTTCCTTCATAAATACGTCGACCAGATGGTCCAGTCGGCCGCCGCACGTTTGCCGGAGCTGTTGAAGATGCAGGAGAAAGACACCATGGGTCTCATCAACGCGACGTTCGCCTCGATCGACAAGAACGACCCCGTCGCGGTGGGCAACGCCGTCGCGGACATCGCGACGACGTACGTCCGCCCGCTGGAAAGCAATGCCCAGAGCAAAAACACGGCTGCCGCCGCCCGCGCGAAACTCGAGCCGAAGGCGCTGGAGTTGCGCGCCCTCGTGAATCCGCTCGTAGCGAACACGCGAAAATCTGCTGAGGCCGACGCGGCCGCGAGCATCGCCGGCATCGACGTCGCGCTCGCCGCGATCAACGCGGAATCGCGTGCGCTCGATGTCTTGAAACTCGATCCCGCTCGCGTTCTCGCGCTTCGGGAAGACATGAAACTCATCGACGCGCGCGTCGCGGTACGCCAGGCGGAAGAGAAGAAGCTCGACGTCAAAAAGGATTCCACGCCCACCGTCGACGACTTCCGCAAAGTCGACGGTTTGCTCAGCGGCGAGGAGAACGCGATCCGCATCGTCTACGCCAACGATTCCGCCGCGTTGCGATCGCGACTCGGTGAGATCGAAAAGCGACGTGCCGCGTACGGCGAGGCGATCCACGTCGCCGCGGTCGCCGCCGTCGATCGTTTGAACGACCGGTCGAGCATCGCGGACGTTTCCAACGCCGAAGGCATGCTTCGTCTTTCGTTGCGCATGCGCACGGGTATCGATAATCCGTCGTTGCCGCTCGAAGAGCTCGCCAAGCGCTTGAACTCGACCAACGAGTTCGAACAAGCGAAGCAGTGGACCGACAAGATCGTCGCGATCCGCACTGCAGCGACCGAACGTTTCGTTCGTGCGGACGCGGGCAAGCCGCTGTCGGAATTCCCGACGGTCGCATCCGAAACGGTGAACGGCGTCCAGTGCCTGAACCTTCCGACCGGTGTCAGCGGCACGTTCGCGCTGCCGAAGGGATTCGAATCCGCGAAGAACGTTTCGCTCTTTGTGAACGGCGAGCAGGCGTCGACCCGCGACGTCAAACCCGGTGAAATAGGAACGCTCAACGCACTCTTCGAGCTGCGCGAAGAATATTGCCAATTCGCCGTCGTGGACGGTGAGAAGGGCATGTTGAAAATTCGCAACAACAGTTTCCTGCCCCTGCAGATCCGCCTCGATGGCAAGCCTGTCCTCGATGTCCAGCCGCTGCTTCCGAAAACGATCGGCGGGTACGCCGTCGAGGTGAAATCGCACGACAACCTCGTCGTCTCGAAAGACGGCTACGCGCTCACCATCAGCGCCCATACGAACCCCGCCGGGTATACCCTCTGGGATGGTTCCGGCGACGGCTACCACATCGCCTCGCAGTCCGGCACATCGACGCCCGTTCCCAACGAAGATCCCCTTGGCTTCTTCAAAACGTTGCCTGACGCGATCGCCGCCCTCGAAGCGACGCTCGGCGGGAAAAAGACGGTCGATAAGATGAAAGATTGGAGTGTGCGTAACAAAGAAACGATGGCGAAGCTCGCGGCGTACTTCAATGCCGACGGTTCGCCCACGAAGGCGAGGGGATGGGCGTGGGAAGGCGGAAGCTTCCGTGAAGAGGGCAAGAATTACGCCGTCCCGTCGATCGATCTCCTCCGTCGCGACGAAAATTACATCCGCATGTCGCGTCCGTCCGACGTCCGCTACGGCTCCGAAACGAAGGAATATCCGAGCGTCGAGGCGCTCATCGCCGACATGCCGAAGTTCCTCGAGAAGAAGGAGCTGCCGCCGCTCGCGTCGGTCCTCGATCGTCCGCTCAAGGACGATGACCGTCGCGTCCTCGACCAGCGCGTCGCGGAAGTGGGGGATCTCCCGACGGAGAACATCATCAAGCTTCTCGACGCCGCGAAGAAAATCGACACCACGGACACGTGGTGGATCGACCAGTGGACGAAAGACGTCCTCCCGCGCGTCGCGTCCAAGGACGTCCGATTGCTCCGTTATTACGCCCAGGAATATTCCCCGCGGTCCGGCGGCGGCGGTTATCGCACAACCGTCGACGCCGAAAAAGTCGCGGACGAACTCGTGAAAGCCAAGCCCGAAGACCCCGCGACGCTTCGCGACGCCGGCCTTACGCTCGCGATGCTCGGTCGCAAATCGATGGTCGAGCCGCTCGTCCAGAAGGCAGTCCCGCTCCTCGAGAAAGCGCTCGACAAGGGCGACATGATTGCGGGTATTTCGCTCATGGCCATCAACGAAGGGACGATTTCCGCCATGCGTCCCTACGCCAAGAAGGTCCTTGAACTCGCGCGGAAGGAGAAGTCGGATCAGAAGCTCATCACGGAGCTCGAAGGCCAGCTCGCCGCATGGGAAAAAATGGAGCCCGAAACTAAAGCCGAGCCCACGCCAGCCGACGCCCAGAAGACGCCTACAGCTCCGACCTCGACCCCGACCACTCCCACGCCCACACCCACGCCCGACAAGACGGTGGTGCCCGTGTCGATCCCGAACGCTCCCGGGCAAGTACCCGTGGTCGAGAAGTCCTTCGAGGCACCCATCGTCTCGCACGCCGAAATCGACCGCTTGGTGAAGATCGGCACGAGCGAATCGCTCGCGCAGGCATCGAAAACGTTCTTCTTCCTCGCGAAGGATTTCGAGGTGGCTTTGCGCGTCGCCCGCGAACAGAAGTCGGGCGTCGAGCAGGCCGAAGCCGCGATGCGTGATCTTGCCCGGGAATTCAACGGCGCCGACGGAAAGAAGGGCTTCGCCGACATCGTCATGGAATCGGGTCCGAACGCCGAGACGGAAGCCAACCTCCGCCGCACGCATCTCACCCTCCGCGATTATTACCCGCCTTCTTCCACGCTATGACCGACTTCTCCTCCACCACCGCTCCCGTCCTCCCCGAGGGCGAAGAGTTCTACGACAACCTGATGTCACAGATCGAACCCGAGCTCGTGTCGTCGCAGCTCCCGCTGCTCGAAGCGCGCTACGCGGGCGAGACCGACGAACAGAAGTCCGCGCGCCAGGCGCGTTACGACGCCGCGTTCGAGGAATTCGACCGCCGCGCCGCCGAGGAAATGGCCGGGTTGGAGCACGAGGTCCACGCCTACAAAGTCACCACCATGCGCGAAGCCGAAGCCGCGAGCCGCGAGCAAGAGGCAGTCGACATGTCGGTCCTTGAATCTTCCATCCTCGCCGCATGACGCACTTCCTCTTCCCGTCCCGCAGGCACTCGTTCCACGAGGCGCGCTTGCTCCGCATGGCCCCGCCGCCGGGCGAGATGCCCGACAGGCCCGTCGACGGCCCGCAGAAGTCGGTCGATAACGCAAAGCACAAGGAAGTGAATGCTGAAGCCGGCAAGCGTCTGACGGCGATCAAGGACAGGATCGCCCGCATGAAAGCGGATATGGACAGCCTCGCGAAAATGAAGGAAGACCTCGCGCTCGCGAAAACCGGCACGGTCGACGCGGCCAAGGCGAAAGCGCTTGGCATCAAGGACGTTGATGCGCCCGGGATCGACGACAAGGACATCGATGCCCACAAAGCCGAACTCGAAGCGAAAATGAAAACCGAACAGGGCGAGGCGGACAAAGCCGTTGCGGAAATGGCCACGAGCGTCGATGCCATCGCGCAGAGCGGCCCCGCCGGGAAAATCGACGCCGCCCTCCTGAAAATGGAAAACGCGTTCAAGAACGGGGGCAGCATCGGCGAGATGCTCGTTGCGATCGCCGACGTCATGAAAACGCTCCAGGATCTCTTCAAGGGCGTCGACGGTTCGGGTGCGAACGGCGCGGAGTCCGGCAAGTCCGGCCCGGCCGCCAGTCGCAAGGAGGTGAAGGACATGTTCGACGATCCGAAAATGAAGGCCGCGAACGCCGACACGCTCGAGGAAATGGTCGATGCGAAACAGGACTTGTTAGACAAGGCTCCCAACGGTATCCGCGTCAAACTTCCCGCAGCCCGCACCGCCGCCGGCAACGCACGGGCGTTAGTTGGTCCCATCCAGCAACAGTTGGACGCCCTGAACCAGGCCGAAGTGAAAGACCCGGCCGCCATCAGCGCGAAACAGGCCGAACTCACCGGCGCCGAGGCGAAAGCCAAGGGATTGGAAGAGGCCGTGAAGACGATGGAGGCGGAGGAGAAGAAAATCATGGCCGACATCAAGAAGATCGAGGAAACGAAGAAGGAAATCGGCGAATCGAAGGACAAGTTCAACGCCTCGGTGGGCGCCATCCGCGCGAAGATCAACGCGACGACCGCCACGATGGCCGATGGCCAAGCGAAGCAAGATCTCCAGACGGTCGCCACCGCGCTCGACGGCGCCGTCGTCGGCCTCGAGACGAACCAGTTCGACATGAAGATGGATTTGAAAGCCGGGACCGACGTGATCGCCTTCCAGCAAGCGTTCATCAGCAATAACGTCACGAACACGGCCAGCTTCAACATCGATCCCGCCCCGGGCGCAACGAAAGTCGGCGATCCCGAGGCGCTCATGAAGGGTATTCAGCAGCTGATCACCAACATCAGGGCGAAATACCCCACGTCCGGCGAGAAGAAATAAGTCACGGACCCCGTTGCATACGGGGTCTTTTTGCGTATACTTTTGCCAATCCACCGACGTTGCCCTCTCGTTTTCAGACGAAACGAGCAGGGGAGCGGCGGAAATTCGTGCGTCTGCACGAACGGTAGTGAGTAGTGATTAGTGGCTAGCAAAAGCCAAAAACTAATTACTCGCCACTACCTACTAATCACTCATCTTCTACCCACTCATCCGTATGGCCGCCCCGCACCAGCAGACCTCCGCTACCGACTCGTTCGACGCCATCGCGTTGTCGGTCGCCGGACCCGACGACATCCTCGGCTGGAGCC
>CAZIQM010000014.1:0-23288 GCA_964541635.1 uncultured Candidatus Peribacteria bacterium
CTTCTTCTTCGTGCGCTTCAGCGGCATGTGGGAGTGGGAACAGGACGAAAAGAATTTCCGCCGGGCCCCGAGTGCGATATACGCAGGTCGAAGCGCGGACAGTGGGGAGATTCTACGGATCGCGAACCGGAAAGCAAGCAAATCGCCTGTTTATTAGGAAATTCGGCATTCTGAGCCATGCCAGAACACGTGAGTGTACGATTGTACACCGTACTCTTCCCCGCCCGCGTGTACACTCGCCGGGCATGGCGTCAGCGATCACCTTCATCATCGGCACGGTCATCGGGCTCCTCCTCGGCGGAGGAATCGCATTCTTCTTCGCGAAGAAAGCGACGGACAGCGCGGGAGACCAACTCGAATCCCTCGCGGCGAAATTGGTCCAGCAACAGGCCAAAGGCATCCTCGATCTCGCCGAATCGAAACTGTCGGGAAAGAAGGAGGTCATCGACGAGTCGCTCAAGGCCATGAATGCGAACCTCACGCGCGTCGAAACGCTCATGAAGTCCGTCGGCGAAGGCAACGCGAGCGTGAAGACGCGCCTCGACACGGCCGCGACCGCCATCAAAGACCTCTCCGAAACGACCGGGGGGCTCAAGAGCGCGTTGGCCGGCAACAGCATCCGCGGCCAATGGGGCGAGCGCATGGCGGAGGACGTCCTGCGCCTCGCGGGCATGGTCGAAGGCATCAACTACACGAAGCAAACGAAGCTGCAGGACAGCGGATCGCGCCCGGACTTCACCTTCATGCTCCCCAAGGGGCAGATCGTGAACATGGACGTGAAATTCCCGTTCAACAACTACCAGTCGTACGTGGAAGCGAAGACCGATACCGAGCGCGAGAAGTTCAAGAAGGACTTCATCAAGGACGTGAAACTGCGCGTGAAGGAACTGCAGTCGCGCGGCTACGTGAACCCGCAGGAGAACACCGTCGACTACGTGCTGCTGTTCATCCCGAACGAACAGATCTTCTCGTTCATCAACGAGCACGCGCGCGACGTGATCGACGAAGCCATGCAGGGCAAGACGATCCTCTGCTCCCCGCTCAGCCTGTACGCGATCCTCGCCGTGGTGCGCCAGTCGATCGACAACTTCCGCATGGAGAGCAAATCGCAGGAGATGCTGAAGGTGTTCGGCATGTTCAACGAGCAGTGGGGCAAGTTCAAGGACCAGATGGAAACGGTCAGGAACCGCTTCGCCTCGACCCAGAAGGAATACGAAGACCTGGTCGGCGTGCGCACGCGCCAGCTCGACAAGCCGCTCGAAAAGATCGAGGAACTGCGCAGCACGCAGGACGACGCCGCACCGCTCCTCGGCGCCGCGGTCGAAAAAGCGAAATCGCGCGTTCTTGCTCCGAACTCCGAGACGAAGCTGGTACGCTGACGGCCCCGTGCAGACAGCGACTGACCTCATTTTCGGCCCGCTCAACGACGAGCAAAAGCAGGCGGTCGTGACGTTGGACGGTCCCGTCCTCATTTTGGCGGGCGCCGGTTCGGGCAAAACGAAGGCCCTGACGCACCGCATCGCGAACCTCATCCACACGGGCGTGCAGCCCTGGCAGATCCTCGCGGTGACCTTCACGAACAAGGCCGCGAAGGAGATGAAAGAACGCATCAAGAACCTCCTGCACCTCACGGAGGGCGAGGACCTCTCCCCGTTCGAAGCGGGCCACGCGGGCCTCCCCACTTTGGGACGTTCCACTCGATCTGCGCGCGCATCCTCCGCCGCGACATCGAGCGCCTCGGCCGCGACCGGACGTTCGTCATCTACGACGGCGACGACCAGGAGAAGCTCATGAAGGAAACGCTGAAGGAACTCTCGATCCCCGAGGAAACGCTGAAACCCCGCGCCGCGCTCTCGCAACTCGGCCGCTTGAAGTGCGAAGCCGTGAGCCCCGAGCAGGCGCAGAAGGACGCGACGACCGACCGGATGCAGACCGTGATCCGCGCGTACGACCTGTACCAGAAGAAACTGCGCGCGGCGAACGCGCTCGATTTCGACGACCTCATGCTCGAGACGATCCGCCTTTTCCGCGAGTGCCCGGACGTCCTCGACCGTTACCAGGAGACGTGGCGGTACATCCACGTGGATGAGTACCAAGACACGAACCACGCCCAATATTTGCTGATCAGCTTGCTGGCGGAGAAGTACCGCAACATCTGCGTGATCGGCGATCCGGACCAGTCGATCTACGGTTTCCGCGGCGCGGACATCCGCAACATCCTCGAGTTCGAACGCGAGTACAAAGACGCCGTGCGCATCAAACTCGAACGCAACTACCGCTCGACGCAGCAGATTTTGAGCAGCGCCGACAAGGTGATCTCGGTGAACCCCAACCGCCCGGAGAAGCACATGTGGACCGAGCGGAAAGACGGCCCGAAGGTCATCGTCCACCAGGTGACCAACGAACGGCGGGAGGCCGAGGAAGCGATGAAAGCCGTGCGGCAGATCCAAGCCGGGGGCGTGCCGCTGCGCGAGCAGGTGATCCTCTACCGCACGCACGCGCAGTCGCGCGTGTTCGAAGAAGCGTGCATGCGCATGGGCATCCCCTACCGCATCCTGGGCGGCTTGAAGTTCTACCTTCGCAAGGAAGTGAAGGACGTCCTCGCCTACCTGTACGCGTTCACGAACCCGTACGACACGGTCTCGCTCCTGCGCATCATCAACGTTCCCGCGCGCAAAATCGGCCTCCGCTCGCTCGAGAAGCTCCAGGCCTTCGCGAGCAACAACGGCCTGCAGCTGTGGGACGCGCTGCGCGAGATCGACGCCGTGCCGGACATCGACGGCGGGGCCAAGGAGCGCGTCCGGGCGTTCGTGGCGATCATCGACCGCTTCAAGCTGCGGTCGCAGCAGGTGGTGGTCAGCACCCTCACGGAAGAGCTCCTGGAGGCCGTGGGCATCGAGAAGTGGCTGACCGAGGGCGACGAGGAAAACGGCGAAGAGCGGTGGCAGAACGTGAAGGAACTCCTCACGGTCATGCACAAGTACGACTCGCTCGATCCCCAAACATCGCTCCTCAGCTTCCTCGAGGAAGCGGCGCTCGTCTCGGAGGTCGACAAGCTGGAAGACGGCGGCGACAGCCTGACCCTCATGACGCTGCACCTCTGCAAGGGCCTGGAGTTTGAGCACGTGATGATCGTCGGTTGCGAGGAAGGCCTCTTCCCGCACAGCAACAGCGTCTACGACAAGGAGCAGCTCGAGGAAGAACGCCGCATCATGTACGTGGGCATGACCCGGGCGAAGACCCACCTGCGCCTCTTTTTCGCGACCGAACGGTTCCTCTGGGGCGAACAGAAAGCCACGGCACCGAGCCGCTTCCTCGACGACCTGCCCGACGACACCGTGGAACGCCGCAGCGACGACGTGCTCTCGGCCTTCGCCTGGGCCGGGCAATCCGGCATGCAGAAGGCCAGGACCCGCGGGACGCTCATGCCGTTCCGGCAGGGGGGCGACGACGGCTTCAACCAAGACGCCGGCGACGATTCCGCGCAACAGGACGGGACGATCGACGTGCAGTCGCGCGTCGAGCATCCGGTGTTCGGCAAGGGCACGGTGAAGGCCAAACGCGGCGACGTCGTCGACATCACGTTCGACAACGGCCAGAAGAAGACCTTCGCGCTCTCGATCGCGCCGCTCAAATTGCTGTAAGCCGCTCGACGATCCGAAAAGGCCGACCCTCGCGGATCGGCCCTGCCGGGATGGCGGGGAATGAACGGCTTATTCGTAACGGATGCCGCGGGCGATCGGCGTGTCGCTGGCCAACCACGTGTAGGTCGTCGTGCCGTCGGTCCACGTCACCGCGCCCGCCGCGTTCGGCGTGCCCGGGTCCGAGAGGCTGACCTGCAACGACGGATTCGACGACGAGCCGTTGTCCGCGACGTCGCCGATGAGGCGGATGCGCTGAGAATCGTCGATCGTGCCGATGGAACTCGGGATGGCGGAACACGTGACGGTCGAGCCGTTGACCGTGCACGGCGATTCGACGCCCGTGCCGGGCAGCGTGAGGGCGACATTGCTGAGGGTCACGCCGGCCGACGCGTTGACCGTGAAGGTCAGCGACGTGACGCGGGGCGTGTAGCGGCTGTCGGTGGAGACGCCGTCGAAGTCGAAGTCGCCGAGGATGACGTTGTCGCCGGCGGCGAAGGCCGAGGTTTGGTACGAACCGGTGGCCGTGACGCGCGTGATCGCCGCCGGGGCCACCTGGAACGTTTGGAACGCCTCGGTCGAAGACACCTGGTAGTCGTTGTTGCTGGAGGCGCCGGTGCCTTCGACCGTGATGTGGTCGATGCGCACGTTTTGGCCGCCCACGGCGCCGCTTTCGACGTCACGCACCTTCGCGCGGACGTACACGCTCGTGTCCGTGCGGCGCGGGAACGTGATCGTCCCCTCCGGGATGGTCGCCGCGTACACGCCCGCGGATTGCCGCGTGGCGGTGCCGAGGAGGCGTCCCGTCGTGGATTCGTAGATCTTCAAGCTCTCGATGGCCGACGAATCGTTCGAGAACGTCACGGTGATCCTGTCGGCGTCGATGGCTTCGTTGTTCGGGAAGACCTTCACCGCGCCGAGCACGGGACTCGTCTGGCCGAGAAGCAGGAAGCTCGAGCGGATCGTCGTGTCGACGTTGGGATCGCTCGCGAAGCTGCTGGAGCTGGACGAACGGCTGGACGACGACGTGCTCCTGCTGGTGCTGCTGGAAGAGCTGCTGCGGCTGGAACTGCTGGAGGACGACGACTTCCCCTCTTCGGCGTCGCGGTACTCGTCGAGCTGGCCCTTGCTCTCGGCCAGGAACGCGAGGGTCAAGCGGGCCATTTCGCCGCGCGTGATGCGCTCTCCGGGAACCAGGCCCTGGATGCCGAGGCCCATGTCCCCCGCCGCCTTGATGTACGGCACGTACCAATCGTTACCTTCGGTGTCACCCACGATGGGTAGGGCATAGACCTGCACCAACATTTTCACCGCTTCCTCGTATTGCACGTCGCGCGCGGGCTCGAAGCGCCAGAGGCTTTCGTCGACGCCGACGCGCGCGTTGCCGCGCACGATGCCCAGGGCCTTCGCGCGGCACACGGGATCGGCGTACCAGGCGTCCGGATTCACGTCGGGGAAACAGTTCTTGTTCACCGTGCCGTGATCGTTGAGCAGGCGCATGGCGATCTGCACGAACTCCGCGCGGTTCAGGGTTCGATCCGCGGCGAAGGTGCCGTTGTCGTTGCCCATGAGGACGCCTTGATCCGTGAGGACGCCCACGGCGAGATCAGTTTGATGGTTCCCGAACGGCGCGTCGGAATACCGATCGAGATCCATGTGTCCGAAATCGAGGCGGCCGGACGTTGCCGCGCTCTGGGCGAACGCCGCCGACGTGACGATCGTCGCGGCGAGCAGGGCCGATGTGGGGATGAGAAGGTGTTTCATACGGAAGATGACGGGGAAACGGCGATGTTCTTTCCGAACGCAGAGTTCTACGGACGAAAAAGGCGTCGGTAACGCGATTGTAGGGGTTTTCGATGAAGGAATGCTTAAGGCTTTACCACAAAGCGGAAGGCTGTCAGTGTCGGTTCGTGACGACGCTCAAAGACCGCGTATCGGGTTTCTGCCGCGCGACCGGGTTGAAGCTCAACACCGATCTCGGCCAGCACTACCTCGTGGACGAAACCGTCCTGGAGGCGATCGTGCAAAGCGGGCGGATCGAGAAAGGCGAATTGGTGGTCGAAGTCGGGGCGGGCATCGGCGTGCTGACCGAGGCGCTCTTGGACGCCGGCGCGCGCGTGCGCGCCATCGAGTTCGACGAGCGGGTGCTCCCCCTCCTCGATGCGTTCGTGAAAGCCCCGGAGCGCGGGAACGCCTTCGAGGTCGTCCACGGCAACGCGCTCGACGTGCCCTTCCCGGAGGAACCCTACAAAGTGGTGGCGAACATCCCGTACCACATCACGTCGCCGCTGCTCCGCCACATGTTCCTGGAGAGCGCGCGCCCGCCGTCGCTCGTCACGCTCCTGATCCAGCACGAAGTGGCCGAACGCATCTGCGACGCGCACGACCGGGGACTCCTGACGATCGTCGTGTCGCTGTTCGGGAAGGCGTCGATCGTCCGCCACGTCCCGCCCGCGTCGTTCCTGCCGCCGCCGGCCGTCGATTCGTCGGTCTTGCACATCGAGTGTTACGACCGTCCGCTCGCGGACGGCCCGACGATCGACCGTTTGCTGAAACTGCTCAAGCTCGGGTTCGGCCAAAAACGCAAAATGCTGCGCAACACCCTCGGCAGCCTGCCGGACGGCGACGCCCTCCTTGCCTCCGCAGGCATCGAGCCTACCCGCCGACCCCAAACCCTCACGACCGACGAGTGGTTGGCCCTCGCCCGTGCCGCCAAGGCATAGAACGCGAAAACCGCTTCCGCTCGCCATTTTCCTGTGGTCCGCGCGGGGAAAAAATACCGGGACCACCGCTTGTTTGTAGGGTCGGCCCATGCGCCTCGATCGGTCGACCGCCGCCCTCTCCTGTTTCCTCGCGACGACGTGCCTCCTCGGCGCGTGGCGGACGTCGCGCCCCCTTCCGGCCGCGCACGTCGAACGCACGGGCACCGGAACGGCCGTGTTCGAAGGGCGGATCGTCGGCTCGCCGGAAATCGCCGACACGTCGATCTCGTACGTCGTCGGCGAACTGTCTTCGTCGGGGAGTTCCGTCGCGGGACGCCTCCTCGCACGCGACCGGCGCATGTGGCCGCGCCATGCGTACGGCGAACGCGTGCGCGTGACGGGCGAGGTCCGCGTCGCGGAACACGACGGCTACGGCGCCTCGCTGCGCACGCGCGGCATCCAGGCGACGATGTTCGATCCGTGGATCGAGACGCTCTCCCCCGCGCCCGCGTCGGCGTTCGGCATGCTGACGCGGATCCGCGAAGCGATCGAAGGACGCATCCGCGAGGTGTTCCCGGAACCCGAGGCGTCGCTCGCCGTGGGTCTCCTGACGGGAACGCGCGCGTCGTTTCCCGAACGCCTGACCGACGACCTGCGCCGTAGCGGCCTCACGCACCTCACCGCGGTATCAGGCTCCAACGTGGCGATCGTGCTCGTGGTGCTCGAAGGCCTCCTCTTCTGGGTACCCAGGCGCTTCCGTCTCCTGCCGCTCGTCGGCGGGGTGTTCCTGTTCGGCACCTTCACGGGCGCGTCGGCATCCGTCATCAGGGCATGCATCATGGGAAGCCTCGGCGTGCTCGCGTTGCACGCCGGCCGCCTCCCGAACGCGCGGCGGACCATCCTCTGGACGCTCGGGGCGATGTTGCTATGGAATCCCCTCCTGCTCACGGGCGATTTGGGCTTCCAGCTCTCGTTCCTCTCGGTCATCGGCATTCTCGAGGTCTCGCCCCATCTGGAGAGGATCCTGCGGCGCGTGCCCGACACGCTGGCGCTGCGCGAGAGCGTCGCCCTGACCCTCTCGTCGCAAATCACCGCGGGACCGTGGATCGCGTTCAAACTCGGGACGTTCTCGACCGTGTCGTTGGCGTCGAACCTTCTCGCCGCACCGCTCGTGCCGTGGGCGATGCTCGGCTCCGCCTCGGCCGTGGCGGCGTCCGTCGCGGGGCTCGGTTTGCCCGCCGCGTTCGTCGCCCGGCTCCCCCTCCTCGGCATCATCGCCGCGGCGCATTGGCCGGCTTCGCTCCCGTTTGCGTCCGTCGACGGGATCGTCATCCCCGCCTGGGCGCTCGCGGGCTACTACGCGGCGTTGGCGGGGGTTCTCCGGTACGCGAACGGACGGAAAGGCCGCCCCGGGGATGCCGGGACGGCCTGAAAAATCCGCGATCGACGCTTACGATTTGCGCAGCATGCCGCCGAGCGACAGGCGCCCGGGGCCGTAGCACAGGAGGACGAGGAGCGATGCCAGGAGGACCGCGTCGAACTCCCACGCCGGACCGGACGTCCCGATGAACGAGCCACCCCACGTGAATTGCTTCATGTAGATCGCGCCGACCATGACGACGCACAATCCGAGCGACGCCCACTGCGCGAGGACGCCGAGGATGAGCGCGAGGCCGCCGAGCGGTTCGGCGACGGACAGGATCATCATGACGATGTTCATGCCGGCGGCGGGTTGCTGCCACAAGTCGAATTTCATGACGCCATGCGCGATGAAAATCGCGCCGATGACGACGCGCAGGACCAGCATGGCGGCGTCGCCGTACCGGTGGAGCGAGGACAGGGACATGGAAGAAGGGGGAAGGAAACGGTCCGCAGTATAGCACCGATCCCCTTATCCCCGCGCGAAGGCGCGTTTGTCGAAGCTGGCGGGGTCCGGCATGGCCCCCTTGGAGGCGGCGACCCACGCCCCGCGTTCCGCGGCGATATGCGACGCGTCGGCGAGGCTCATGTTCCGGAGCAACGAATGGATCAACCCCGCGGTGAAGGCGTCCCCCGCGCCGACGGTGTCCTGCACCTCCACCACGAACCCCGCGTGTTCGGCCACCTCGGAATCCGACACGAGCAAGCTCCCCTTCTCGCCCCGCGTGACGGCCAGGCAACGCAGGTCGAATTCGTCGACGATGCGGCGCGCCGTTTCCGCGGCGGTCGTCACGGGCATGTGGAGCGCGGCGGCGACCGCCGGCAGCTCCTGTTCGTTCATCTTGCACACGTCCGCCATCTCCAACGACGCTTCGATGATTTCGGACGAGTAGTAAAACTCGCGGAGGTTCACGTCGAACGTCACGAGGCACCCCGGCTTGGTCGCCGCGACGAACGAACGGATGGCTTCGCGCGAGGTCTTCGAACGCTGCGCGAGCGTGCCGAAACAGACGGCGTCCGCGGTGGAAGCGGCTCCCAACCATTCGTCCGTCCATTCCATGCGGTCCCAGGCGACGTCGGGCGTGATGGTGAATTTCGGATGCCGTTGGCGGTCAAGCGACACCGACACCGTGCCGGTCGGGGCGTCCGGATCGCGTTGGACGCGCGACACGTCGACGCCCGCGCGCCCGAGCATCCTCAGGGCGGTCTCGCCGAGCGCGTCCGCTCCCACGCGGCTGAGTATCACCGCGTTGTCGCCGAGCGCGTGGGCGTGGAACGCCAAATTGCAGGGCGCTCCGCCCAGCTGCGATCCCGTGGGAAGGAAATCCCACAAGACCTCGCCGATCCCGACGACGGTGAATGTCGACATGGATCTACAATAGAAGATCGCCGGGCGCGGGCAAGGCCGCGAAGCGGCTCCTTCAGACCGTGGCGAAGCGCCGTTTCGACAGGGGTGCGCGCTTGCGCTTGTTGGCCGCCTCCCACGGACGTTCGCCGTACCCGGTCGTCACGGTCTTCTGGAAATACGCCTGCGACAGGTAGTTGATGGCGTAGTAGGTGCCGGTCACGAGGAAGCCCTGCCCCTGGAGGCGGCGAGCCGACGAAAAATTGTAGAAATCCATCGTGAACTTCACGGTGCCCACGTTCCGGAGCCGCCGGGCGAGGTTCGTGTCGTCGCCCCAGAAGGCGATCGACGTGTCGAAGCCGCCCACCCTTTCGAGCGCGCTGCGGCGCGCGGCGAAATTGCCCCCGACGATCGCGAACCGGGCGCGGTAGTACTCGGGGATCGCGCACATCATCCACCACGCGTACACGACCTTCTGTTGCCACGGAGGCAGGTCGTAGAAACGGTAGGGACCGCTGAGGGACGCGAGCGACGGGTCGGTGCGGAATTCGCGTTCGACCATGGGGAACCACCCGGCGTGGACGCGCGAATCGGCGTCGATGTAGGCGAGGATGTCGCCCGTCGCGCTCTTGAACCCGGTGTTGCGCGCGTAGCCGGTCCCCTTCCGCAGTTCGTGCACCACCCTCACCTTCGGGTACCGCAGGGCGACGTCCGCCGTGCGATCGGTGCACGCGTTGCACACCACGACGATCTCCTTGAGGTCGCGCGGCGCGTGCTGGAGCACGCTTTCGATGCAGCCGGCGATATACTTCTCTTCGTTGTACGCCGGAATAACGACGCTGATGGAGGGCATGAAGCGTGGGGAAGTACCATGGAAGCTGACGAAGCCGCCAAGGGATCCTTACGCTACTCCGGACGGATTAAGCGGCGATGAAGGAACGCCGCCGTGCCGGAAAACCCATCACTGCACCAGGGTCACGATCACCGTGATGATGACCAGGCTTCCGAGTTGGTACGCGACGTTGAACGCGTAGAGCTCCTTCGGGCGGCCTTCCCACAACACGCCGTTGAGCAGGGTGGTGGCGACGAGACCGAGCCACAGGAGGAACGCGAGCATGACGGCGCTCACGACGCTGACGACGTAGAGGTTGTACGCGATGTGCGACACGACCGCGGCGACGACCAGCTGCTGCAGGAACGCGGCGCCCATGTAGTACTGCATCTTCCCTTTCATCTTCTCCATCCCCTCGCGCTGCTGCTCCGGCGTGATCTTCATGAGCGCCATCCACTGCTTGCCGAAGAGCGGTCCGTGGACGAGGAACCCGAACACGAACGCGGCCGCGGCCGCGACGAGGATACCGACGGAGGAGAGGGGCAACGACATGGATGAAGGGGAAGTGCTCCCGAAACGTACGAAAAGGGCCGCTTCGATGCAATTGGCGAACGGGGATTTTCGTATGCATTCATACCGAAAGCGCCCCGTCCGACGGATCGGAACGGGACGCCGTCGTGAGTTCGAATCGAACTTAGGCCGCAAGGACGACCTGCGTCGCCTTCGGTCCCTTGTCGCCCATGGCGGGTTCGAAGTTCACTGTGGCGCCGACCTGCAACGCGTCGAACTGACCGTTGCACTCGCTGTTATGGAAGAACACGTCGGGGGTGCCATCCGCCATCTGGATGAATCCGAAACCCTTGTCGGTCTTCGTCTTGATAATGCCTGTAGCCATAAAAAACTGTAGATGAAGAATAAAAGTGGATGATAGGCGCTTTTGACGCTTTCCCCTATGCCTTCGTCACCCCTGGAACCACGCCAAATGACATTCCGGCGATTCCTCACGCGCGCGCCAGCGCCGCGGCGAGCGGCTCGCGGGCGGCGGAGAGTCCTTTGTAGGCGGCGACGTCGGACGGCATGGTGCCGAGCGCGCGGGCCACGCCCTCGCGCAACGCCGGGTCCGCGGCCATGTCGGCGACGCGATACAGCGCGTAGCGGATGCAAAACGCGATGCCGCGCGTCGCATCGGCGGCCTCGGGCAAACCGACCATCATCTGCCGTTCGACGCGGATGAAACTGTTCTGGGGCGTCGCGGATGCGTCGGGCAACGGCATGCCTTGCAGCGGATGGTGGTTCAGCACGGTGCTCGCCTTCAGACTCCAGTCCGCCCGCATGCCTATAGAGCCCGGCTTCATGTTCGCCATCGCCCCGCCGATTTTACCGCCCATGCCCTCGTTCAACCCGGGCACGACCGCGTGGATGTCGCGCAGCTCCTTGCCTATTTTCTCTTCGGGCGACCACGACGACGGGAAGCAGACACACCCTCCCACGAGCCGCATCGCCCGATCGCGCGTGGCGCGCATGATGGCGAAATCGGGTTCGATCAGCCGGGCCAAGGCCATGACCCGGCGCGCCGGATCCCCTTCCGCCCGGGCCGCGGACAACGACGCATCGTCGATGCCGCCGTGGTCGGCGACGTACGCCGCGAACGAATCGAAGTGCGGAACGCCCTCCGGCAGCAGTCCGGCGTGGCGTTCGGGATGCGCGTCGAGGATGCCGCCGCGCTCCTCGAGAAGCCCCTCTCCGTGCGACCGAAGGAACGCGCGGGGATCTTCCACGCGCCGGTAGTTCATGCGGAAAACGTAATCCTGGTCCGGGGGGAACATCTTGAGGAGTTCCTCGCGGTCGGCGGCGGGGTCGGACAGGCGTTGCACGCGGGTATACTCGCCAGATTCGGCGATACGTCAAGCATTCCGCCCCGCGGGGACGCGCCGCCCTTCGACTGGAAACACGTATTCCCAGCCTGTATCCTCCGCAGGCCCCCTCGGCTACGCTCGGGGTGACAACGTTCATTTCTCTCGTGGGGCCATCGTCTAACGGTTAGGACAACGGGTTTTCAGTCCGTTAATCGGGGTTCGATTCCCCGTGGCCCTGCCAAACGCATCGGAGACGCGGGAATTGCCGCTTTTCGTCGTGCACAAGCCATTTCAAAGGACTATGCGCCGTCAAAAAAGTCGGTAATTCGCGGTGGGCGGGACCGTCTTCTCCCGCGGAAGCACCGTCTTCCGTTTTGCTTCTTTCCCCCGTTCCCCATGAAGAAACTCCTCGCAACCGCGGCGACCATCGCACTCGCTGCCGCCACCGCATCGCCGGCATTCGCCCAAGGCAGATCTTCGTCGTCCACTGTCTCCGTCACGGCGGGCACCGCCACGACCGCCGACTTGGCCTGCATGTCCGCCGCGATCGGCGCGCGTGAAAACGCGACGATCGACGCCCGCGCGACGTTCAACGCCGCTGTCTCGGCGTCGTTGACCGCCCGCAAGAACGCACTCGTTTCTGCGTACGCCATCGCGGATAACGAAGATCGCGCCGCGGCCGTCATGGCCGCCTGGAACGCGTACTTCACCGCCACGGCCGACGCCCGCGCCGACCTCAAGGCGAGCATCAAGACCGCCAACGACGCATTCGTCACGGCGAGCGCGAACTGCCACATCGACGCGGACGGCACGATCATCGGCCACGCGCACCACGACGATGACAACGACGACGGCAACCACGGCCTGCACCTCGGTTGGTTCAAACACCACGGCAAGGGCAAAGCCAAAGGCCATCGCTGATCGGTGACGCACCGACGGACGAAGCCCCGGTCATCCGGGGCTTTTTCGTGTCCGATGAACGCGAAAAACTGGACCGAAACGTCCGTTTTTGCTACAATGGTCTGTTCATCCTCACACAAACACCATGCACCGCATCCACACCCTGCTCGTGACGGCGTACCTCCTCGGCGGCCTCGCCCTCATGGCGACGACGCCGTTCATCCACCTGCGGGGCCAGCTCCTCAACAGCGGCGGCTCGACGCTCTTGGAGCTCGCGCACGACCGGAGCCAGGACATGCTACACGGCGCTGCTGCCGACGTGCCGACGCTCTCGGACGAAGCGGCGATGGCCGCGCGGCGCGCGAACGCCGGAAAGCAATTGGTCTTGGGTGTGCTGCTCTTCACGCTCGGCGGATTCATGCACGCCTACGGACGCGTCCGCTACGAACGGCCGGTCAAAGTGACGGTGAAGAAGAAAGCGTCCCCCCGCACCCTCTTCTGGGTGCAGATGAACGTCTGACGCCGACACGAAAAAGGCGCCCGAAGGCGCCTGTTTCTGTGTGCGTTGCTTAGCAGTTTTGGCTGCCGCATCCGCATCCGCCGCCGATCATAGGGGGATGGGAGAAAGGATAAAACGAAGCCAGTGTACCGGGCGCAGTCGCGCCTGTCTAGCACTCGACCTTGACGAGTGATAACCGGTTCAGGCGGAGGTTTTCGGCTCGTCCAGGCCGTACTTCGAGAAATCGATCGTTCCGAAATACGCGCGGTGGATGAACCGCCACGGCATGACGAGCATGTAGACGTGGATGTCCGCCAGGCGGCGGAGCACGTAGCCCGGGAAACCGTACGCGCGGATGAAGAGGTACTTCACGGCGGCCCAGTTGGGCCCCGCGGGGATGGCGTACGACGGCGCGCGGGGCGCGTAGGTCGGCAACTGCTTGCCGGAGCGCGCCGCCGCGATGACGGACGCGACGAAGACCCCGTCGTCGATGGCGGTCTGCGCCATGCCGGCGTACGTCGTGGACGCGGCGTCGCCGATGACGAACGCGTCGGGCATACCCTTCGCGTTGAGGTGTTCGTCCACGACGGCGCGGCCTCGCTTGTCCGTTTCCATGCCCGCCACGGTGGAGAGCAACGAATGCGCCCGCACGCCCGCGGTCCACAGGATCATACCCGCCTCGATGGCGCCGCCTCCCTTGAGCGTGAGCTTCCCCTTCTCCGCCGATTCGACCGCCGTGTTGAGCATCACGTTCACGCCCAGGCGACGCAACCGCGCGAGGGTCTTGCGGGAACAACGCTGTTCCGTGAGGGGCAACACGCGGTCGGCCGCTTCCACGAGGTCGACCGTGACGAGCGACGGATCGAGGCCGGCCTTCGACGCGAGCGCACGCGCTTCGCACAACATGTCGCCCGACATCTCCACGCCGGTTGCGCCGGCGCCGATGACGGCGAACGTCGCGAACTTCGCGCGCTCTTCGGGCGGCGCGGCACCCATCGCCGCGATCTCAGCGCGGATATCGTCGCGCAAACGCAATGCGTGTCCCGCGTGCGACACGGTGAACGAATGCTCCTTCATGCCGGGGATCCCGAAATACGCGGGTTCGGCGCCGGGCGCGAGCACGAGCGTGTCATAGGGATACTCGGCCTTGGCCCCTTTCACCGTCTTCGACGCCGCGTCCACGGCGGTGACGTGGTCGATCGCGACGCGCACGGAGCGCGGGAGGATCATGCCGAACGGAATGCACGCTTCCGAGGGGTGCGCCCCCCGCAGCAAGCGGTACAGCACGCCGTAGTACTCCAACCACGGGCGGTCGGAGACGATCGTGATCTCGATGTCGCGAAGGCGCTTCTTCCCCAGGTGCCGGGCGACGGTGACGCCGCCGAATCCCCCGCCGACGATGACGATGCGATGCACGGAACGCAGTGTAGCGCAGTCCGCGCATAGAAGAGGAGCCCCGGCGGAGTACGCCGGGGCTCTGTACAAGGTGGGCCATCAGGGCACTCGGTCCGACGAATGTCGGACGCCATGCCCCCAAGGGATAGTACGTCGCCCTACGAAGGGCGCGGATCATCCCTAGCGTTATACCCGCTGATTGCCCCGATGCGGGGCGCAGCTAGAGGCGACAGAGGCGAGCTGATCACGCTCGCCAAGCGCTCAAGGTACAACGAGAACTTCAGGGTCGTCGTGAGGGAATGTGGGCGCAGAGCCCGGTAGATCGGTTGGGGGTCGCACGCGGTGCGGACCAACGAGATCAATGCGATCACGAGTTTCCATCCGTTCATGTGAAAGACTCCTTTCTCCTTCGTCTCGATGGACGAAGGACGCGCATTCTAATCAGGACCGGAGTGTTGTCAAATGCTATTTTTTGACCGCCTGGGCCATCCAGGCCGCGAACAGCGGATGGGGCTTATGGGGCCTGCTTTTGAACTCCGGGTGGAATTGGCTCCCCACCATGAAGGGGTGGTCTTTGAGCTCCACGATCTCCATGAGGCCCCGCTCTTTCCAGAGGCCCGAGAACACCAACCCCTTGGCCTCGAGGTCCTTCTGGAACGCGAGGTTGAACTCGTAGCGGTGGCGATGGCGTTCCGAGATCATCGACGCGCCGTAGGCCTTCGCGGCCGTGCTCCCGGGGAGCAGTTTGCACTCGTACGCGCCGAGGCGAAGGGTCCCGCCCTTGTCACGCTCGTTGCTCTGGCCCGGCAGGAAGTGCACGACGTATGCGTCGCGGCCGAGCTTTCCCCCTTCGTCGAACTCCTCGCTCGTGAGCTTCGGGTCGTTCAACGCGGACCGCGCGAACTCGATCGCCAGGATCTGCGCGCCGAGGCAAAGGCCGAGGTACGGGACCTTCTCGGTACGGGCGTAGCGCGCGGCTTTGATCTTCCCTTCGATGCCGCGCTTGCCGAAGCCGCCGGGAACCAGGATCGCGTCGGCGGACTTCAGGCGCGCCCACTCGGCTTTGTCGTCTTTCTCGATCTTCTCGCTGTCGATCCACAGGACGTCGGCGTGCCGACCCGCGAACACCGCCGCGGTTTTCACCGATTCGATGACGCTGAGGTACGCGTCCTCGAGATTCGTGTACTTGCCGACGAGCGCGACCTTCACCGTGTTCGCCGCGGCGGAGTGGCGCTTGCCGCCGTCGATCCACGGCTTCATGTTGGGCTTCACGTCGCCGAACCCGAGGCGCTTGGCGATGATCTGGCCCACGTTGTAGCGCTGGAAATTCTCCGGGACGTCGTAGATGGAATCGAGCGTCGGCGCGGGTACCACCGCTTCGCGCGGCACGTCGCAGAACTTCGAAATTTTCCCGAGCAGGTCGTCCGGGATCGGGTAGTCCGCCCGGGCGAGGATCATGTCGGGGTGCAGGCCGATGCGGCGGAGTTCGCGCACGGAGAGCTGCGTGGGCTTGGTCTTCAATTCCTTGCTGCCGGCGAGGTACGGCAGCAGCGTGAGGTGCACGTGGTAGATGTTCTGCGGCCCGAGCTCCCCCTTCAACTGGCGCACGGCCTCGAGGAACGGCTCTCCTTCGATGTCGCCCACCGTGCCGCCGATCTCGACCATGAGGACGTCGCACCCGCTGTCGACGGCGGCCTTCTTCATGCTCGCCTTGATGGCGTCGGTGATGTGCGGGACAACTTGGATCGTGCCGCCGAGGAAATCCCCCTTCCGCTCCTTCGCGAGCACCTCGGTGTAGATCTTCCCCGTCGTCACCGTGGAAAGCTTGCTCATCGGTTCGTCGATGAACCGTTCGTAGTGCCCGAGGTCCAGGTCGGTCTCGGCGCCGTCGTCGGTGACGAACACTTCGCCGTGCTGGAACGGCGACATCGTGCCGGGATCGATGTTCAAATAGGGATCGAGCTTGAGCACGAACACCTTGAGGCCCGCGGCTTTCAGGATCGCCCCGATCGACGCGGCCGCGATGCCTTTGCCGAGGCTGCTGCAGACGCCGCCCGTGACGACCACGTAGCGCGGGGAAGACGACCGTGCCCCCTTGGAAGAGGTGCTACGGGCCGGTTTCTTGGGCGTTTTGGCCATGGCGGAAAACGGGCGAAGTGCGGGGAGGAGCCCGCGACGGATACTACCGCCACGGCGTGGAAAGACAACTTGCCGGAGGCTCACAAATACAGGTTCTTCCCAGGCGCCGTGGGAACGAAGCTCGCTTCCCTCGCCCAGTCCATCGTCCGGTCGATCTCCTCCTCCGAGAGGATGCCGTGGTCCCGCATGAGTTGGACCTCCCTGCGCATGGTCGTCCGGAGCATCGATGGGTTGTCGGTGTTCACGCAGAACTTCACGCCGTGGTCGAGCAGGGTCCGCAGGACCTCCTTCATGTGGGCGGGGTCCCGGAAGAACCCGAGGCGCAGGCTCGACGTGGGACACACACAACAGCAGAGGTTGCGCGCGGCCACGTCGGCCATGAGCGCGGGGTCGGTATAGGCCTTGAAACCGTGGTTCAGGCGGTCGAGCGGCAGGTGTTTGAGGACGTACGTCATTTCTTCCGCCGTGCCGTCTTCGCCCGTGTGGACGGTCGTCTTCAGGCCGGCGTCGCGCGCCTGGGCGTACAGGTCGGCGTAGTCGGCGTAGTCGAAGGGCTCGTCGCCCCGTGGACCGGCCATGTCGATGCCCACGATGCCCCGCGAGCGGTACTTGATCGCCTTTTTCACGGCGATGGCGTTGAGCTCCTTCGATTGGCGGCGGTCGAGCATCACGATGAGGCCCGCGCGCACGGTCGGGAATTCGAGCAGCGCGCGCTCCATGCCGCGGAGCGCCGCGAGCATGATGGCGTCGAGGTCGCGCTCGCCCGAGCGGTTGCGGAACAGCGGGTTGAAGCCCGGCTCCATGAGGGTGATGTTGTTCACGCGGTACGCGCCGGACACGACCTGGTACGTCGATTGCTCCATGGCGATCGGCGAACTCTGCACGAGCTCCGTCAGGTGGAAGAGATCGTGGTAATCCTTCCACGTCACGGCCGGCTTATTCAGGGTCACGAGGTCGTGGAACGCCCAGTAATCCTTGGTCGGCAAACGGATCCCCTGCTCGTGCGCGATGGCCCACAGCGTATGGGGCTCCACGCTCTGGCCCAGGTGGAAGTGCAATTCGACGAGTTCTTTGTTGCCGGGTTTCCCTTGGGTAACCATGGGCAAGTATTACGCCCGGGAGGCGCCGAAGGCAAATTCGCGGGCGGAAGCGGCGACCAGTGGCGCACGGGGGACGCCATAGGCATACTCTTCGACCCCCATGGCGTTGGAACACAACTGCGGCGTCGTCCTCGCGTACGACCTCACCGGTCGCGAAGGCAACGTCGTAGGTACGACGGTGGACCTGCTGGAACACCTCCGCCACCGCGGCCACGACATGTGCGGCGTCGCGGCGGCCCAGAACAACACCCTCACGACCCACCACGGCCTCGGCACGCCCGCGGAAGCCCTCGGCAACGCGCGGAGTTTCCTGCAAGGCAGCGCCGCGATCGGGCACACGCGCTACACGACGAACAAGACGAAGGACATCAAGGGCGCCCACCCGCGCGATTACCCGAACAGCGATCCGGCCAAGCACATCGCGTACGCCTTCAACGGCCAAATCATGCCGACGGAGGAGGCCCTGAGGCTCCTCGAGGGTCTGGGACACGCGGTCGATCTGAACGACGACACGGGGATCCTCGGCGCGCTTTTGGCGCACAACGTGCGGACGCGCGAATCGCTGCGCGAGGCGCTCGGCGAAACGTGGTCGCAGGTGTCGGGGGCGCACAACGGCGTCGCGCTGCGGCGCAACGGCGAGGCCTTCGCCTGGTCGGATCCCATGAAGTTCCACCCGCTCAGCTGGGCCAAGCGCGGGAACATGTTCGTCGTCCTCTCGGAAACCAACCCGCTCGACGAAGTCTGGGACGGCCGGGAGGAACGCGGCGAAATCAAACCCGGGGAGATGGTGCGCATCAGGCCCGGCGAAGACCCCGAATTCATCCAAGTGCAAAAGCCGGAAGAGCGGGCCTTCTGCCCGTTCGAACCGTACTACTTCATGAAAGGAGGGTCGCAAATCGGCGAGACGAGCGCCAACCGCATCCGCATCCGCTCGGGAGCCACCCTCGCGCGCATCGACGACGCGGAAGGCTTCCTGAAGCAATATCCCGACCTGCTCGTCGTGCCCGTGCCGGAGACGGGCAAATATTTCGCCGAAGGGTACGCCAACCGTTCGAAGCGCGCCCGCGCGGACGCCATCACGAGGCAGGAAAACTTCGACAAGCGCACGTTCATCCTCAGCGGCGACGGGCTCCGCCAGAAATTCAAGTTCGACCCGCAGATGATCCGCGGCCGCGACATCGTCCTGATGGACGACAGCATCGTGAAGGGCAACACCATGCCGTTCATCCTGCAGATCCTGCGCGAAGAGTGCGCCCCGAAGAGCATCCACGTCCGCAGCGGGTTCCCCATCGTGCGGTCACCCTGTTTCTACGGCATCAACATGCCGACCATCCAGGACCTGTGGTGGAGCAAGTACATGGTGATGCTCCACGAAGGGAAGAACCTGGACGACGTCCACGCGGCGATGCTCAAGGAGTTCGGGGTCGACTCGCTCAAGTTCATGCCGGCGGATCAGTTGTCGCACACCATCCGCGGCTTCGAGAAAGACATGCTCTGCCGGGGATGCACGGAAGGGATCTACCCGACCACGGAGGGCCAGAAACTGTACGACGCCCAACTCCACCAAATCCTCACCTACAAACCCTGACCTCTACGAAAAGACCGCCCACCCGGGCGGTCTTTTTCGATGCGATGGAAGACGGATCAGAGGATGAATCCCGTGGCGCCGTAGAGGGCGGCCGTGACGACGGCCATCATGGTCATGAGCTTCACGAGGATGTTCAGGGACGGACCGGACGTGTCCTTGAACGGGTCGCCGACCGTGTCGCCGACGACGGCTGCCTTGTGCGGATCGCTCTTCTTGCCGCCGAGGTTGCCCTTCTCGATGAACTTCTTGGCGTTGTCCCAGGCGCCGCCCGAGTTGGCCATCGACATGCCGAGCATGATCGACGAGACCAGCGCGCCGGCGAGGAGACCTCCGAGCGCTTCGCGGCCGAGGGCCAAGCCCGTGAGGACCGGCGAGACGACGGCGATGAGGCCCGGGGCGATCATCTGCTTGATGGCGCCCTTCGTGGCGATGGACACGCACGTGGCGGGGTCGCTGTCCGCGGTGCCGGCCATGAGGCCCGGGATCTCGCGGAACTGGCGGCGGACTTCCTCGACGATCTCCATGGCCGCGCGGCCGACCGCGCGCATGGTGAGGGCCGAGAACAGGAACGGCAACATGCCGCCGAGGAGGAGGCCGATGAGCGTCGACGTCTTGGAGACGTCGATGGCCACGAGGCCGGAGTCTTCCTTGAAGGCGCCGAAGAGTGCCAAGCACATGAAGCCCGCGACGGCGATGGCGAAGCCCTTGCCGATCGCGGCCGTGGTGTTGCCCGCCATGTCGAGGGCGTCCGTGCGCTCGCGCACTTCGTGCGGGAGGCCGGCCATTTCCGCGATGCCGCCCGCGTTGTCCGCGACCGGACCGAACGCGTCGATGGCGAGCGTCATGCCGAGCGTGGCGAGCATGCCCACCGCGCCGGCGCCGATGCCGTAGAGACCGGAGAAGGCGTACGCGACGCCCATGGCGATGACGATCGCGACGATCGGGAGCGCCGTGGATTCATAGCCGAGGGCGAGGCCTTCGATGAGCACCGTGCCCGGGCCCGTCTTGGACGAGTTGGCGAGGTTCTTCACGGGGCGGTACTTGCTGGCGGTGTAGTACTCGGTGAGGAGACCGACGGCCACGCCGGCGATCATGCCGGCCGTGACGGCCCAGAAAACGCGCATCGCGAATTCCTGGGGGAACCAGTACCGCGTGAGGACGAACGCCCCGACGAGGAACAGGAGGCCGGAGACGAGCATGCCGTTCTTGAGGGCTCCCTGGACCTTGTCCGGGTTGCTCGTGCGGACGACGCCGAGCGAGAGGATGGACGCGACCACGCCGACCGCGCAGAGCAGCAGCGGGTAGGCCAGGAGCGATTCCTGGGAAACGTTCGCGATGGCGAGGTGCATGCCGACAAGCATCGTCGCGAGGATCGCGCCGATGTAGCTTTCGAAGAGGTCGGCGCCCATGCCCGCCACGTCGCCGACGTTGTCGCCGACGCTGTCGGCGATCGTCGCCGGGTTGCGGGGATCGTCTTCGGGGATGCCCGCCTCCACCTTGCCCACGAGGTCACCGCCGACGTCGGCCGCCTTCGTGTAGATGCCGCCGCCCACGCGGGCGAACAAGGCCACCACCGAGGCGCCGAAGCCGAAGCCCGTGAGGCCGCGCACGGCCGTCTCGACGTCCGTCACCTGCAAGAGGCAGAGAAGCACGCCGACGAAACCGATGAGCGCGAGACCGACGACGCCGAGACCCATCGTGGCGCCGCTGAAGAACGAAATCTGGAGCGCCTTCGTGACGCCCGTCTTGCCGGCTTCCGCCGTGCGGACGTTGGCGATCGTCGCGGTGCGCATGCCGAGGAAACCCGACAGGCCCGAGCAGAACGCGCCGATGATGAAGCTCAACGACGTGTACGGCGTGGACCACGACTGCGCGTCCGCGAGGACCTTCGCGTCGAGGAACAGGTACAGGAGCGCCGCCACCACGAGCACGAACGGCACGATGACCGAGTACTCGCGCTTGAGGAACGCCATGGCGCCTTGGCGGATCTTGTCCGCGATGAGGCGCATCTTCTCATCGCCGGCGGGAGCACGGCCGATGAAGGAGCGGAGTGCGCCCGCTCCGAGGAGCGAGACGGCGCCCGACCCGAGAACGATCCAGAGGGTCTGTACGAATGACATAGAATGTGGGAAAAAGAAAGCCGGCCCATGATGCAGGGCCGGCTTCCGCGTCGCAAGGGAGGGAGATTCAGGCCTTCTTGCCTTTCTTCTTCTTCGATGTCGTTTTAACAGCTTTCTTCACGTACGCCGTCGCCTGCTCTTCGCCCTGCTTCATGAGCGCCATGGCGTTCTTCTGCAATTCCTTGGCCTGTTCCATCGCGTACTTCTTCGCCTTGGCCAGGTTGTCCTGGACTTCTTCGCTGTCGATGAAGTTCTTCACTTCCTTGCCGACCTGCTTGCCGTCTTTGGCCAGGTGCTTCGCGAGGACTTTGCCCGCGGCTTCGGCGTCCTTCGCGTTCGTGAGTTCTTCGCGGAGCGTCTTGTTGCTGAAGACGTAACCGGCCATCGCGCCGCCCATGGCGCCGAGGAGGAGGGTGAGTTTGCGCATAGTGTCGTTGGGAAAAGAAACGGAAAGAAGTATACCGGAAGCGGAGACGGACGCGAGGACCAACTCTGTCTCAATCGTTGACAAACGTTCGCCACGCACGCTGTTTGCGATGTCGGTTCGCGAACCGGTGGGCCTCGTCGCGCAGGCGCATGAGCAGGAACTTCGCGGGGCTGCCCTCCGGGAACGGGATCGGGTGCGGGTTCCCCGGCTCGAACACTTCCTCTTCCCTCTTGGCGAGCGAGATCACGGGAATATCCAGCTTCCAGTTGGCCAGCGCTTCGACCGCGACGCCCAGCTGCCCTTTGCCGCCGTCGATGACGAGCAGGTCCGGGCGCGACGTGAGGGACGCGTCGGGCTTCTGGTCCTTCGGATCGCACACCAGGAGGATCTTCCCTTCTTCCAGCGCGGGTTCGAACGCCTTCGGCGCGCGCAGCACGTGCCGGAACCCGATCGCCGCGTACGACGATTCGAGATCGGCGTCCACGACGGCATAGACCTTGTCCTTCGCGCCCTGGAGCGCCTTGCGGACGAGGAACGACCCGAGGGGTCCTTCGGCGTAGGGCGCGTCGATCGAGAGACGCGACAGTTCGCAGTGGCCGGCGTTGTCCACGAGCGTCGCCACCGCGACGATCTCCCCTTCCTTCTCCGCCACCACGCCAACGTCGCATTCGCCCGTCTTCTCAGCATCGGCTTTCTTGGACCGGCGCACCGCCAATCCTTCGGCCGCCCACCGCGCCTCCTCGGCCTTGATGCCGTCCAGCACCTTCCTGATCTCGCGCATCCTCTCGATGTGAGCGGTAGGGTTGCGGGCTAATTGGTTGTACTCAATTGCCAGTGCTTCCGCATCCACTTGCAAGGGCGGCGCGCCGGCAGGGGTGGCAACTTGGGCGGCGTTGGGTTGTGGTGATCTCGTCTTCTCCAAAAGCACCTCCCCTGCAAAGGCTTTCAATTCAAGGTCGTTCGCAAACGACTTTCCTTGAATCTTCGACGCCACAAAGGGGTCTTTGGGATCGAGTCCGTATTGAGACAAAACTGTTGTCACCGCTTGCTCTACGCCTCCGACACTGCCTTGTGTCTTTAGCAAAGAAGTTAAATCACTCAACTGTTTTTCGATGGTGTTTCGCCATTGGGAGTCTTGTTGACCCGCTTCAATTTGCGAAATCGCATCCTCGCGGGGAATGCCGCGTTTTTCCAGTTGTTCAACTTGACCCATCCATTTTCGGAACTCGTTTTCTGTCTTTCTTGCGTTTCCCTGAGAGGTCTTGAACGTCCTATCAAGTTCACCCAAGCGAGCGTCCAACTGTTCAGAATAATTTTTGAACCAG
>CAZIQM010000015.1:0-21649 GCA_964541635.1 uncultured Candidatus Peribacteria bacterium
ATTGGCAGTCGGTCGAGAAACGCATCGAGCGCGTGAAGAACGGCGCCCGCAACAACAAGGACCTGGCATTGGAACTGGCGGTGTTGGAAAAACTGGCCGTTCCGCTGCGCGAGGGCAAGCCGGCGCGCGAAGCCGCGCTGCTCCCGGAGGAAACGCCGATCGCGAAAAGCTTCCAGCTGCTCACGACGAAGCCGATGCTCTACGCGGCGAACGTCGCCGAGACGGACCTGGCCACCCTCACCCCGGAGAAAGCGAAGGAGCAACTCGGACTCCCCTCCTCCGCGGAGGTCGTCTGCATCAGCGCGAAAATCGAGGAAGAGCTGGTCGACCTCGCGCCCGCGGACGCGTTCGCGTTCCTCGCCGACCTCGGCGTCACGTCGTCGGGCCTCGACCGGTTGATCCGCGCCGCGTACCGCGCGCTCGGGTACATCACGTACTTCACCGCCGGCGTGAAGGAAGTCCGCGCCTGGAACGTACTCCAAGGCTCGACCGCCCCGCAGGCCGCGGGCGTCATCCATACCGACTTCGAGAAGGGATTCATCCGCGCCGAGACGATCGCGTATAAAGATTTTGTTCAATACGGAGGAGAACAGGGAGCCAAAGAAGCCGGAAAATTGCGCTCGGAAGGAAAAAGCTACGTCGTCCAGGACGGCGACATGTTCGAGTTCCTCTTCAACGTCTGAGGATTGGCACGCCCGCCACGGACTGTGTAGCATGGCAGGCCGTATGGGCGTCTTGAAACTCGACCACTGGGATGCGTTGCCGGCGCGCGAACCGATGCGTCCGCACGGCCTTCGCGCGGACCCCTCCAAAAACAGGAGCAAGTTCGGCAAGTCGAGCAGCAGCCTCCCCCGCTTGTGGCAGGCGGTCCGCGAAGCGGGACCGTCGGTGGAGAAGGCTGCGACCATGTACGAAAAACGCATGGGGCGCGTCCTGCAGCTCAGCGGCATCCGTTTGGAACAGGAAACCGTCACGAAAGGACATGCGCGGCCCGTGGACATCGAACGCTACGAAACGTCGCTGCGCAGCCGCGCGGAAAACGAAACGCGCGATCTCGTCGGGGAGTCGCTCGACGACCTGCGCGCGTACGTCCGCGGCATGCTCCTGTCCGAACGCTTCCCGCACGCGACGTTCGCGCGGGTCGATTCCCTGGACGAAGCGGAACGGTTCGTCGCGGAGCTTGATCATCGTGCGCCGCAGGAGGGTCCGGTTTCGTTCGTGGAGCACCATTGGGAACACGTGGGTGACCACGACGACGAATGACGTTCATCGCCCGACAAGAGGCCTTCACGTGTGAACATTGTGGAAAACACGTGGAAGAATTGGCGAGCGGAAGTTACCGCAACCACTGTCCGTTCTGTTTATGGAGCAAGCACGTCGATAAAGACGGACCCGGGGACCGCTTGTCGGCATGCGGCGGAACGATGAAGCCGGTAAGCCTCGATCAACGCAGCAAGAAGGGCTGGATGATCAATCATGTCTGCGTCTCCTGCGGCAAACGGATCCCCAATATCGCCGCCCCCGACGACGACCTGGTCGGGTTTTCCACACGAAATCCACCACAAGAGTGATTGTACAACGGTACACCCTGCGAAGCGTCACGACGGACATTTGTTTTTTGTCTTCCATAAGCCAAAAACAAAGCTATCGTCGTTCGGCGTGTCCGGGAGGTGGAATACTAATTTGTTCATATGTTTCCTCTACAGCAAGGGCTCTTTGACGCTTCGCGCTTGTCTGGAAAAGCGCTCCGGGAGTACGGTGACCTCCGCCATGAAATGGTGGTTTCTCTTCATCTGCTGCTTCGGGATCCTGTTCGTCACGATGTGACGCGGTGAACGTTCCATACTCATGCCTTCTCCCGGAACGGTGACGAGGTTTTTTTCGTGTCAAACAGGATTGACTCGCCGAAGGAGGTTCGTATCCTGCCGCCAGCGGAAACAGTCGGCGCGTCGCCGATTGCGTATCCCGCACGATCCTTCGCATGGAGGCACATCAATGCACTCGCGAACCCTTGCTTGTCGTTTTCAGGGAAACCCGGTCACCAAAAGCGGCACGCCCGACCCGCGGTACCTGGACGAAGCCCTCGAGCTGTTCGAACTCGGCCAATCCGGCGTCTTCAATTCCCGGGACCATCTCGGGGACGATGACGACGACATGTACGCCATGTCGATGCAGTTCTCGGGGGGAGGTTTCTCCCACCGTCCCGGCAGGGAATCGTAATCACGCTCCTCCGAGCGAAAGACGAAAAAGCGCCCCGGCTCACTCGAGCTAGGGCGTTTTCCCATGCGATGGAAACGACCGTTCAGGAACAGCCGCTCGTGGCGCCGCAATCGAGGCACACTTCGCACGAACCGTTGCGCTTCATCTTCATGCTGCCGCATCCGCTGCAGGCCGAACCGGTGTAGCCCTGCTGCTTCGCCGCTTCGGCGCCGCTCGTCGGTTCCGCTTCGGCGACCGCGACCGCGGGCGACGAGCCGAGCATCGAGGGCTGCGCGGACGATCCTTCGTCCACCACCGTCAGGCGCATCGCGAACGCGTCCTTGCTCTTGGTTCCTTCGGCGTAGGCCTTGTCGACGAGGTCCTTGTTGTGGAACTGCAGGGACTTCTCCTTCGTGAGGAACTTGAGGGCGAGCCAACGTCCGAGGTAGTCCATGATCGACTTCGCCATCGGGATCTCGGGGTTCTGCGTGAATCCGGACGGTTCGAAGCGCGAGTTCACCATCTTGGCGCAGAGCACTTCGAGCGGCACGCCGTACTGCAGGTTCATCGACATGCCCACGGACCACATGTCCATGATGCCGGAGAGCATCGTCCCCTCCTTGTTCATCTTGATGAAGATCTCGCCCGGGGTGCCGTCGTCCCACATGCCGACGTGCAGGTAGCCGTCGTGGCCGGCGATGGAGAACTTGTGCGTGATGCTCATGCGCTCGTCCGGCATCTTGCGGCGGCGCGGCATTTCCTTGAGGACGATCTTCTCGACGATCTGGACCTCGACCTTCTCCTTCTCCTCCTTCTTGTCCGATTGCGTGTTGAGCGCCTGGCTCATCTTGCAGCCGTCGCGGTAGAGCGCGTTGGCCTTGAGGGCGAGTTTCCAACTGAGGAAGTACGCGTTCTTGATGTCCTCGACCGTCGCTTCGTTCGGGAGGTTGATAGTCTTGCTGATGGCGCCCGAGATGAACGGCTGGGCGGCGCCCATCATGCGGATGTGGCCTTCGGCGGCGATGAACCGCTTGCCGAGCTTGCCGCACTTGTTGGCGCAGTCGAACACGGCGAGGTGCTCGGACTTGAGGTGCGGGGCCCCTTCGACCGTCAGGCGGCCGCACACCGCGAGGTTGGCCTCCTCGATTTCGAGGTCCGTGAAGCCGAGTTCCTTGAGCAGGCTGAAGCCGGGGTCGTTGATCTGTTCGTCAGTGAAGCCGAAACGCTTGAGGGCCTCGTCGCCCAGCGCGTGGCGGTTGAAGGCGAAGCTCAGGTCGAACACGCCCGAGAGCTGCTGCTCGATCTTGGCGATGTCGGTGTCGACGAAGCCCTTCGCGCGCAGGCTCTGGCGGTTGACGTGCGGCGTGCCCTCGAGCGAGAGCGTGCCCATCACGTAGCGCATGATGTCGCGCACCTGGGTGTCGTCGTAGCCCATGGCGTGCAGGGCGGGCTCGACCGACTGGTTGGCGATCTTCATGTAGCCGCCGCCGGCGAGTTTCTTGAACTTCACGAGGGCGAAGTCCGGCTCGATGCCGGTCGTGTCGCAGTCCATGGCGAGGCCGATCGTGCCCGTGGGCGCGATGACCGTGACCTGAGCGTTGCGGAAGCCGTGCTCCTCGCCCGTGGCGAGCGCGCGGTCCCACGCCTCCTTGGCGGCCACGAGCAGCTCTTCCGGGGTTTCGTTCTGGTCGAGGCCGACCGGCGCGACGCGCAGGCCCTCGTATTCCTTCACCGGGGCGTCGTAGGCGGCGCGGCGGTGGTTGCGGATCACGCGGAGCATGTGCTCGCGGTTCTTGGCGTAGCCCGGGAACGGCCCGTGGATGCGCGCCATTTCAGCGGAGGTGGCGTACGACTCGCCCGTGAGCATGGCGGTGAGGGCGCCGCCGATGGCGCGGCCCTTCTCGCTGTCGTACGGGATGCCCATGCGCATGAGCATGGCGCCGAGGTTGGCGTAGCCGAGGCCGAGCGTGCGGAACTTGTAGCTGAGTTCGGCGATCTCCTTGCTCGGGAACTGGGCCATGAGGACCGAGATCTCGAGGACGATCGTCCAGAGGCGCGCGGCGTGCATGTAGTTCTCGACCTGGAACGTGCCGTGCTCTTCGTCGTAGAACTTCAGGAGGTTCAACGAGGCGAGGTTGCAGGCCGTGTTATCGAGGAACATGTACTCGCTGCACGGGTTGCTGGCGTTGATGCGGCCGTCGGCGGGGCACGTGTGCCAGTCGTTGATCGTCGTGTCGTACTGGACACCCGGATCGGCGCATGCCCACGCGGCGAGGCCGATTTCGTCCCAGAGGGCGCGCGCCTTGAGCGTCTTGCAGGGCTTGGCCGGGCGCTGCTCCTGGATGGCCTTCTTGCGCTCCGTGCGCCAGTAGAGGTTCCAATCGCCGTCCTGCTCGACCGCCTCGAAAAACTCGTGCGGGATGCGGACGCTGTTGTTGCTATTCTGGCCCGAGACCGTCTGGTAGGCCTCGCCGTTGAAGTCGCTGTCGTAGCCGGCTTTCACGAGCGCGGCGACCTTCTTCTCCTCTTCCTGTTTCCAGTGGATGAAGGCCTCGATATCCGGGTGGTCGAGATCCAAGCACACCATCTTCGCCGCGCGGCGGGTCGTGCCGCCCGATTTGATGGCGCCCGCGGCGCGGTCGCCGATCTTGAGCCAGCTCATGAGGCCCGAGCTCGTGCCGCCGCCGGAGAGGGGCTCGCCGCGGCCGCGGAGGTTGCTGAAGTTGGTGCCCGTGCCGGAGCCGTACTTGAAGAGGCGCGCCTCGCGGACCCACAGGTCCATGATGCCGCCTTCGTTCACCATGTCGTCGTCGACGCTCTGGATGAAACACGCGTGGGGCTGGGGGCGCGTGTAAGCGTCCTCGCTTTTGCGCACCTCGCCCGTGACGGCGTCGCAGTAGTAGTGGCCCTGGGGCACGCCCGTGATGCCGTAGGCCGTCTGCAGGCCCGTGTTGAACCACTGCGGCGAGTTCGGCGCGGCCATCTGGTGGATGAGCATGTAGCTCATCTCGTCCTCGAACGCCTGGGCGTCCTGCGGCGTCGAGAAGTAGCCGTGGGATTCACCCCAAAACCTCCAGCATCCCGCCAAGCGGCGGACGACCTGCTTCGCGGAGCGCTCGGGACCCGTCACGACGTCGCCTTTCTCGTTCCTCATGACGTTCCCGTTGGCGTCCTTCTGCGGCACGCCGGCTTTGCGGAAGTACTTGCTCACGACGATGTCCGTCGCGACCTGGCTCCACTCCTTGGGCACTTCGGCGTCGACCATCTCGAAGACGATCGAACCGTTCGTGTTCTTGATGCGGCTCGTGCGCTTCTCGTAGACCACTTCTTCCAGCGGGTCGCTGCCCGGCGTGGTGAAGACTCGTCGGACGGACAAACCGCCGCCCGTCTTCTGGGAGGAGGCAAGGGAGCGGGACATCGCTGGGGAAGCGGGATTCATGGGTTTATTCGGGGAGTGGATGAAAATACCGTATATAGTGTGTCTGGGGAGAACAAACCCCAACATATTGTATTCACGGGTCCCCCTCAAGAATCGAGGGCCCGCGATCGTTTGGAAAAATCGGGGGAGGCGAAGTGTCCTTCAGCTACACGAAAACTTCAAACGAAATTATGTATTCAATGAGTGATTGCAGCACCGGTGTGGATTCGTGAAAAGGAATTTTTGTATACAACGGCGTCGCGCGACGCTGCGGGAATCAGTACCACACCTTCTTCCACCCCAGCGCGTACGAGATCGAGTTCGCGGCGAGGCTCAGGATCGGCCCGGCGACGAGCAACGCGACCGCTATCTGCCACGCCGGCACGAAGAGCGGCAAGCCGAGGAGCAGCGCGCCGACGACGTAGTCGATGCCGTCGACCACGGGCCACGCTCCGCCGGGCGCGATGCCGATGCGCCGTTTGAAATAGCTCTTCACGCAATCCCCCGCCATCGCGCCGAGCGAAATGAGCGCGCTCCAGCCCAGCCAGAAGGCGTACCCCGTCTGCAGTTCCCACGGCGTCAGCGCGAGCTGCAGCCAGCCCGTGACGATGCCCGCGAGGATGGCGACGAGGAACCCGAGGGACGACTTGTTGGCTCCCAGGCCCGCTTCCCATAACGGGCGGCGGTAGGGCGCGAGCCACGCGGACTTCCCCACGAAAACCGGCACAGCGTTCGCGACGAGCGCCGGCAAGTAGAGCCAGAGGGCGGCGGCCAGCGCGTTGAAGGGGCCGAACATCAGGAGCGGAAGAATTTCTTGGGACGGAACAACGCCGGACCATGTTCCGCGAAATACTGCGCCGTGCCGACCACGCCGACCGCGGCGGCCGCCACCATGAGCCAGTACGTCGCGTCGAACCCAGCGTTGAACCACGCGGAGTTGACGACGCCCGCCAACGAACCGCCGGCCGGCGTGCCTTCCTGGAGTTCCACGACGGACACGAGGACGAGCAGCAACCCGATCGACGCCATCTGGAAGAACGACTTCCACTTGCTCACCATGTTCGCGGGCATCGAGTGGCCGAGGCCGGCCGCGAAGGCGCGGAAGCTGTCGGTGACGATGTCGCGCGTGAAGACGAGCAAGATGAGCCAGGCGGGATAGACCTGGACGAGCGTGAGGTAGATGAACGCGAGGTAGACGAGCAGTTTGTCGGCAAGGGGATCCAAGAACGCGCCGAGCTTCGTTTCCTGGTGCCAAGAGCGTGCCAAACGGCCGTCGAGGAAATCCGTGGCGGCCGCGAGGACGAAGCACGCGGCGGCGATGGTGACGTGGAACGGCACGGCGTTCTCGAGCAGGAGCAACGCGCCGACCGCGACCGCGAGGACGATGCGCGCCGACGTGAGGAGGAGGGGGATATTCATGGGAACGAGTATAACACTCAGGACACCGCGACGGTCGCGCGCTCCTCGAGGTCGACCAGGAGCACCGCGTCGAGCCCCACGGTGACGTCGAGCGCGCTCGGGAGGTCGAGGGTCACGCGCACGGGCACGTTGCGCTTGTCGCGCGTGGACCACTGCGCGAGCGAGTAGTTCAACGGGACGGGCTGGTTCGTGCGGCGGTCGATGAGCAGGATGCCGGGACACGCGTCACCGCGGGCGTAGGACGGATCCGCGGAGAACGACGCCCGGAGCCTGCGCCTGCGCGCGTCGTAGGAGAACGACTCGACGCGGAGGCCCTCATGCGAGGCGACCCTCGAGGGCGCGGCGATGAACGTGCCGAGGCCGGCGTACCAACCCGTGCGGTCCACCATGCCCCAGGGACGCCACACGCGGGCGGCGAGGATCCAGAAGCCTTGGGGCAGCATGCGGTAGGCGGCGGTCCAGAGCTTCACCGCGCCCCTCGCGCGGTCCTTTTCGGGGAACCACGAGGCGAACATCTCCCAGATTTTCCTGAAGCGGTAGACGAAGCGGCCGCCTCCCCCGCGGCGCGGCAACGGCAGCCAGGATTTCACCGTGCGCCACAGGGCGCTGCGGAGCTTGGCCTCGGTGAACATCGAACTCGCGACGATTGTTCCGTCCGACACGGACGCCGTGAACCGCAGGCGGTCGAGCGGCACCGGGAACGCGGTGATTTCGAATTGGCACTCCTTCGATTCCAAGACGAGCGTACCGTCCTTGTAGGAACCGCCGAACGCGAAGTGGAACGACCGCGGCACCGGGATGCCCGCGACGGGTTCGCCGTCTGGACCGATGCCGAATTTCTGGACGCCCCACGCGATCACCGCGCCGGTCGCGGGATCGAAACGGACGATCTCGACGTCGATCGCGAGGCTCGCGATGCCGATTTGGTCGAAGCTCGGCACGATCGCGGGCACGTAGATCGACATTTGCTCGATCCGGAAGCGCTTGCCGAGGACGGGCGTCGGGGCGCGGACGGGCGACACCTCGACCGCGAACGTCGTCTCGAAGCGGTGGACGTTTCCTCCCGCGCGGTACGACATCGCCAGCGTCACGGCGTGCCGGCCCGGCTCGGGCGGGCGCGTGGGCAACAGGTTCACCTGCGAACCGTCGGGCGTGACGAGCACGCCGTACGGCGCTTCGGCGGGCAGCGTGGCCCGGACCGACGTGGGATCGATCTCCGCGGGAAGGGTCCTCCCCGCTTCGCGGTGCACCACCCGAAGCGACACCGTGTCGGCGGGGGCGACCGCGATGGGCGCGGCGTGCGCGGTGACGGTCGACACGACGCCGCCGACGGACACGGGATACAGGAACGATCCCCTCTCGGGATACGGCGACGGCGGGCGCACCGAGAACCCGGGAACGCCTTCGTGGGTGCGGGCAACGGTGTAGGGCACGTAGACGACGTCGCCGTTCGCGGACGCGGTCGCGATGCCGTGGCGGCCCAGCGCGATCGAGGCGTTGATGTTGCAGTACTGGGCGCGCTCCGGACCGGCGGGCAGCGTGTCGTAGCTCCACCGGCAGGTTCCGTCGGGTTCGAACGCGTAGAGCATGCCCGTGCCACTGCCGACGTACGCGAGGAACGGATGCGTTCCGTCGGGATCGGGACCGAGCGACACGCTGCAGCGCACGCAGTCGCCGGTGTAGTAGGACCACCGGACCGACCTGGTCGCGGGATCGATGCAGTAGATGTTGCCGTCGGAGGATCCCAAGTAGAGCAAGCCGTCGTCGTCGACGGAAGGCGTGCCGTAGACGGGGCCGCCCGTTTCCATCGACCACCGCACGCGTCCGTTCGACGGATCGAGCGCGTAGAGTTTCCGGTCGAAACTGGCGACGTACAGCGTGCCGTCGGGCGCGAGCATCGGCGACGAGACGACGAAGTTCTTCATGTTGCGCGTCCACTTCACCTTCCCGGTGTGCATGTCGAACGCGTAGAGGTGGAAGTCGAACGACACGAGGTACGCCGTGCCGTCTGGACCGAAACACGCCGCCGTCCACACGCAGCACCCCGTGAGCGTTTTCCAGCGGATCTTCCCGGTGGGATCGATCGCGTAGACGTGGAAGTCGTCGCAACCGGCGTAGACCCATCCGTTCGGTCCGACCACGGCGTTGCCCTCCCACCAGTAGATGGTGCTGGGGCTGAAGTGCGACTCTTCCTTCAACAGGTCGAGGTGCCACCGCTCTGTGCCGTCGGGCGCGAACGAGTAGAGCCCGTTGCCGCTGGGGACGTAAATCGAACCGTCCTCCCCGATGGTCGACGCGGAGTCGATCACCTCGCCGACGTCTTTCGTCCATTTCACGGCGTTCGCGATCGGGTCCAACGCGTAGAACACGTGGTCGGCGGAACCGACGTAGACCGTTTCGTCGGCGCCGATGACGGGCGTCGAAAAAATGGCGTTGCCGGTGCGGAAGTGCCGGATGCCGAGGTCGTCGCGGAACTCGGGTGAGACCTGCATGCGGCCACGGTTGCGGAAATCGCCGCGCATGGACGTCCACGGCGCGGTGCGCACGCTGTCTTTGGCGCGTTGCCCGGCGACGCGTTCGAAGACGTCGGCGGGGGTGGGGCCGGTGGCGATCTCGGCGGGGTGCGGCATGCGGGGAGGAACGATGCGCTTCTTCTATAGGCCAGAACGCCGCTCGGGACGACGTCGCTAGACTAGATGACGAAGAAGCGGCACAATCTTTACCGCTCCATGAAGCGAACAAACCGATTCCTCCGGCGTTCCAAGATTTCCGACAAGCGTTTCCGGACGTTCCTGCGGTGGTTCGCCGCGGGCCTGACGGCGTCGGACGTGGCACGGAAGATGAAGTTGAACCGCAACACGGTGAACAAACTGTCCCATCTCGTGCGCCAGCGCATCGCGGAAGAGTGCGAGACCGGCGAGGCGGCGGCCGTCCGCATAAGGGCGGGGGCGCGCTTTTGGCGCTACGTGAAACTGCGGGCGGGCCGCCTGAAGCGCATCCACAAACACCGCGCGCACCTCCACCTGAAGGAAAGCGAATGGCGCTACGCGAACAGGAAGAAAGACGTCTACGCGGCGCTCCTCGCGATCGTCCGCAAGCGCCCGTTGAAAGGCTGAGCCGCGCGACGTGCTACACTCCGGCTTCATGCGGCGCGTCCTCGTCGTCTTCAACCCGATCTCCGGCCTCGCGTTCCTGCGTCCGTCCCGCGCGCGTATCCGCACGGCGATGGAGCGGCACGGCGTGCGCGTCACCTGGGTCGAAACGGCGAAAACGGTCAACGACGACCTGTGGCAGGCGGTCCGCAAACCCTTCGACCGGGTCGTGGTCATCGGCGGCGACGGCACCGTCCGCGAAGTGGCGGAGCTGCTCGTGGAAGCGGGCATGAAAACGCCGTTGGCGATCATCGGCATGGGGACGGGCAACATGCTCGCCTCCTCGCTCGGCATTCCCCTCTTCCCGCTCGAACGCGCCATCGACTTCGCCGTCAACGCGCCCGCGTCCGCCATCGACGTGCTGCTCGTGAACGGCAAACGGGTGTGCCTGATCGGCGCGGGCCAAGGGTACGACGCGCTCTTCATCCAAGGGGCGCCGCGCGACCTGAAACGCCGCATCGGTTCGCTCGCCTACATTTTGTCCTTCGCGCGGACGTTCCTCCCCTACCGCTCGCGCCGTTACACGATCGTCGTCGACGGCGTGCGGCACCAAACGATCGGCAAACTGGTCCTGGCGATCAACGTCTTCAGCATCGTCGGCGTGCCGATCGAGCGGGCGGTCTCCGCCCACGACGGATGGATCGACGTGTTCGTCCTGAACCCGCGGACGATCTGGGAAATACTGTGGACCGGGCTGGCGCTCGTCGCCCGGTGGCCGCGCACGGCGATTCCGCGCCTGCAGGCCTTCCGCTGCAAGCGCGTTTCGATCCGCCAACGCAAGGGCAGGAACGTGCAAATCGACGGGGAGGTCTACCCCGACAAGCATTTGGACATCGAAATCCTGCCCGGCGCGCTGCGCTTGGTGCACCGCAAGCCGTTCGACGGACCGTACAAGCTTGCGTAACATGCGGCCGACATGAAGATCGCGTGCATCGTCGGCGGGCTCAACGATCCCAGCAACAGCGAAACGCTGGCGCGGGCTTTCCTCGAGGGCGCGGCCAAGGCGGGCGCGGAGACGCGGCTCATCCTGCTGCGCGGGAAGACGATCGAACCGTTCACGCTCCAGAACTACGAACCCGGCATGCGCGTGGAGCCCGATTTCAAGGAGATCCAAGACGCCATCGAATGGTGCGACGGCTTCGTGATGGCATCGCCCATCTGGAACTTCGGCATCCCCGCGAACCTGAAGAACGTGATCGACCGCTGCGGGACTTTCGGCCTCGACGCCGAAACGCGCACGGTGGGCCAGTGGGGCGGGAAACCGTTCTACTTGCTCTTCACCGGGGGCGCGCCGCACGCGGCCTGGACCGGCCTCTTCCACAAAACGACGAGCTTCGTCCCCACGGCGCTCCAATACTTCGGCGGCGTGCACGTGGGTTCCCACTTCGAACCCCGTTGCATGACCGCGAAGGGCGTCTTCGGATTGGTGGTCGATAAGCGACCCGAATCGCTCGCGGCCGTCCGCACCAAAGGACGCGAGTTCACGCTCCTCGTGCAGCAGCATGCCGAAACGGGCATGCTCCCCTTCCGATTGCGCGCCAAACGCCGCTACTACCAGATCGGACAGTACATCCAGAGGAAATTCCTCTGAACACATTCGTTGATCGGATTTTTCCTCTAACAGAAGGGCTGTAACGAATCAGCGATCCAAATATTTTTGCAACGCCGACATCGGCTTGGGCGGTTCGCGCTCGGGAGCTGGCGCGGCGCTGCGGTCGGTTGTCTCCGGCTGCGGCTTCTTCGCCATGCGATGGTGTCTGTGCACGTTCAGGAAACGGCGGTAGCCCCCTTCGCCGTTTTCCAGGAAGTGCGCCACGCGGGTGACGGTGGTCGTGCTGGCACCGGTTTCCTTCGCGATCTGCCGGTAGCTCAATCCCTTCCCGAGGAGGCGGGCGACTTCGAGGCGTTCGCTCCAAGCCTGCAATTCACTGAGGGTGGCGACGTCGCGGAGGAAGTTCTCCATGTCCTCGTCGGTCTTGCAGGAGCGCAGCGCCGTGCAAAGGGTCCTGAACCAGGGCTCCTTGTGCCAGCTGTCTTCGGTGAAACGTCGTTTCATGGGCTCTTGATGCTACGCCGCCGGGGGCATCCGTACCAGCGTACTGTCACATAAAACCGCTCTTTTCCCCTATTTGTGATTATGCAATTTATTGATAAATAATCAATTTTATAGTATAATAATAGGAAATGAACAAACACATACAACAGCTCTGGGAGATGCCGAAAGGGCCCGTATTCGCGGCCTTGGGGTGGTTCGTGACGGGCTCGATCGCCGGCTTCCTCCTCGGGCACCAACCCTCGATCCCCCGGGCATGCACCGCCCCCCAGCTCCGGGCGCACTTCCTCGAACGCCAACTCGCCTTCGAGACCTCGGGCTTCCGTTCGTCGTCGTCCGAAACCCTGCGTGCGGCCGCCCCCGAAGAACCCGAGGCCGTTCCGTCGTCGGCATCGTCGGTTTCGTCCGCCGCGTCGTCCGTCGCATCGACGGCATCGACGTCGTCGGCATCCAGCGCATCCGAGAGCGTTTCGGCATCCAGTTCCAGCGAGAGCATCGCACCGGTCCCGGAGGACTTCCCCGCCTTCGATCATGCGGTCTATCCGGTGAGCAGGGTCCCGAACTGGGGCGCGATGAAAACACCGGCCGAATGGAACCGCGACTACGACGGCATGGACCGCAAGGAGTTCGTGCGCATCCCGCGCTACGACCTCGAGGACCTCACGACGCCGATGGCGCAGATCCTCAAGAAGCGCGACGACCCGGAGAGCGTCAGGCTCATCACCGAGAAGCTCTTCTACTCCACGCGCTTCTTCGGCAGCTACGACACCGACGCGGGCGAATTCACGGGCGACCACGCCGGCATCGACCTCAAGCTGCCGACGGGCACCCCCGTCGTGAGCGTCGCGGGCGGCAGGGTGAACGCCGTGATCCGGGAAGAATCTGGCCTGGGCCTTCACGTGATCATCGAACACCGCCTGGGCGGAGAGACGTACTACTCGATCTACGGCCACCTGAGCGCCGTGGGCGTGCGCGAAGGGCAAGACCTCTCCGCCGGGGCGTACGTCGGCGCCGTGGGCTCCACGGGACGCTCCTCGGCCCCGCACCTACACCTCCAGATCGACCTCGGCGGCCCCGGCGAGGACCCGCACGCCGTCTATTGGCCCGGCGTCGTGCCGACGCGCGAGGAAGCGGCCGCGCACACCGTGCATCCGCTGACCTTCATCGAGAGCCATCGCCTCTAAGATCGAAAACGGCGGCCTCCGTGGGAGACCGCCGCTTCGTGTTCCCCGTTCGGGGAGGGATTACTTCTGGGTGAGGGCCGTGTCGACCTTGAGGGCGAAGCCCATCGGCAGGGACACGAACTTCGTGCCGCGCTTCCAGGTGAAGAGCAAGCCCGGATGGTCCGGGTGGTTCCACATGTCCTGGGTGTGGTAGCGGGAGCAGCTGTAGCCGAAGCCGTCCTCGTCGCGATCCGGGTTGTTGCGGATGTCCTCGAGGGTCGCGGTGCCGGCGACGCACTTGTTCCATGTGTCGTTGGACGACACCGGGAAGCCATTCGCATCGACGCGGACGGCGACGGGCTTCGGCACCTTCACGGCCTTGGCGACCGGTTCGGGGCAGAGTCCGCCGTCGCGCAGGGCATCGATGATCGCCTGGACGCTGTGGGGCATGCGCGTCGAGAGCTGGATCGCGGCCCAGGTGTAGACGTCGTTGCCGGCGTCATCCGTCATGGCGTTATAGATACGGCAGACCAACTGCGACTCCGCGGGCGTGAAGGTTTCCTTGCCGGGACCACCGTAGGCCGGAGGAGGAACGCCCGTGGGCTCACCTCCGAACATGGCGATGATACTCCGCAGGACGTTCGTGCGGCTTCCGCGATACGAACCGTTCGTCGGGTCGTTATCATCCCTATTCTCATCATTCAGCTCACGCTCTTCCTCACACGCGTCGCCGGACGCCTGCCCGAAGGTGTTCTCCTGTCCCGGGTTCGGAACAAGCGGGCAGTTGTCGGGGCCGACGCACGTCGTCGACGGAACCGCGATGCAGATATCCTCCTGCGATTCACAGATATCCGGTCCCGGAACGCAGATATCGGGTCCCGGAACGCAGATATCGGCACCCTGGGTGCACACGTCTTCAATGCAGGTCACGGCTCCGGGCGTGCAGGTCTGGGGTCCGGGGGTGCAGGTCTGGGGTCCGGGGGTGCACACATTCGGCTGCGGGGTGCACACCATGGTCATGCTCGTGGAGCAAACCATTTCACTCGGAATGCCATCCCCATCGATATCGGAAACGGCCGACGAGCTTTGGCTGCTGGACGAATATTCACTCGAGGAAGACGAGCTGACGTCGCTGCTGAAGGAAGAGGAACTGCTGGATCCGCAGGATCCAACCATGTCTTCGTGCGCAATGTGAGCGTCATACGCAGCCTGCTGCGTGGGTAGTTCGAACGACAGAGTCGTCGACCCGCCATGGCAGACATACGCGGTTGTCACGGACGAAGAACTGCTCGAGGAGGAGACGCTCGACGACGAGGAAACGCTGCTCGAGGAGGAGACGCTCGACGACGAGGAAACGCTGCTCGAGGAGGAGACGCTCGACGACGAGGAAACGCTGCTCGAGGAAGATGACGAAGAAACGATCGCGTCACCGGCAATCACGACGCCGTCGATGCGGAAGTCGTCTTGCGAGCTATTGGTGCTCGTGCGGAAGCGCAAAAGGAACGAAGAGTTCGCCAATCCGCCCGGCAGGGCGAACGCGGACTGCGTCGTCCAGGAGCTGTCCTGGCGAAGGTCGTGGTTCTGGAGCTGCGTCCAACCGCTCGTGTCGCTGCAAGTACCGGTCGTCTTGTACTCGACGATGCCGTCGTCGCTCGCGCTGTTCGAATCGTTATCGCCCCTCCAGTAGTAGGCGAGCGTGAGGTTGTTGTATCCGACCGCGCTCATCGTGCGGCAAATCCATCCGTCCAAACCGCCACCGTTGTTTCCCTGCATGAGAGCGAAACGGCCGCCGTCGGTGCTGGCGGAGTCGACGCCGGTCGAGGACGCACGCTTTTCCGCGCCCACGCTTCCCTCGATCCACGCCGGTGATTCGTCGAAGGTGCTATCGGTCGACCCCGTGCCGAACGAGTCGGTGAAAATGGTCGTGGCGGCGGACGCGACGGACGGCAAGACGCCGAACGAAAGCGAACTGAGCGCGAGCTGCGCCGTGAGTGTCGCAACGGAAATGCGAGCACCCAGCTTCTTGGAAATAGAAGATCGGGAACCCATAAGTGTGTGGGGGAGAAGAGTCATAACGTCCGTCCTATTCTAGGGAAGAACTCCGATAAAACAACTATTTCCGCATGAAAAGGCCGCTTCACCCAAGATTTGACAATGGAAGCCAAAAATTGCGTATCAATTTTTTGATCGAGCCGCTTATGTACGGCTCTTGTGCCTCCTCCAGTACAACCACACAAGCAGTAGTAGCACCAATCCCCCGACCGCGATTTGGATCCATCCTTCGACGTTGTCGAGGCCATCCACGAGGGCGTGGTACGCCTGCACCCCGCTGTACCCCACGTAGAGGTAGAAGAAATCGCGGACGACGGTGCCTACGATCGTGGCGAGCAAATACGTGAAGAACCCGATGCGGAGGACGCCGCACCCGACCGACACGACCGCGCTCGACATGATCGGCAGCGCGCGCAGGAACGTGACCATGGCGAGGTCCTTCACTCCCCCGTCGAGTTTGTCGCGCAGTTTCTCGATGTCGGCGTGCTCCACGCCGAAGTACTTCCCGAACCGGTCGACGAAGAAGACGCCGGCGTAATACGACGCGCCGTACACGAGCACGGCGCCGAGCGTCTTGCCCGCGGCGCCGATCCCCGACAGCACGAAGAGGTACGTGAACGCGTGGCCGTGGCTCTTGGCGAGCGCGCCGGCCGCCGTCATGACGATCGGCGACGGGATGGGGGCGACAACTTCCTCGATGAACGACCCGACGAACGTGAACGCTTCGACGGACATCGACGAGCTGAGCTGCAGGAGGGACGCGCTGATGGAGTCGAACATGGGTGCGGGAAAGCGAGGACCGCAGTATAAAGAAGGGCGCGATAAAAAACACCCGGCGCGGTCGCGCCGGGTGCGGTGTGTCCGATGGCAGTTGGAGGTCCTGCCGGTTAGTTGCGGGCGGCCGCGGAGCCGAAGACTTCTTCGAACCCCCTGGCGTACGCGGGCGTGTAGCCCAGCGTGAGCGACGCGCCGCGGCGCTCGCTCGTGATCGTGACGTTCCTCGTGTCGAGATCCGCATCGAAGTGAAGCGTGTCGATCACTTCTTCGGGCCCGATAGGGGTTTCAGAGACAATCTCACCCCGCTCATTCACCTGGCCAACCATGGGTTGGACCGCGAGTTGGGCGGAAATACGTTTCGTGCGAGCCATGGAACATGCCTCCTATTGCAAAGGACGAGATGAAGCGGCCGACCCGCTTCATTGGCGGCAGAATATCCAGTGCTTGCCACTATTGCAATTATGATTCTTAGTATATTCTTAAGCATCGCGAATACCCACGAAAAAGGGCCCATCCGGACCCTTTTGAATACGGTGAATACTTTCTTAGGAACGGGCCGGGGCGACGCCGGCGCGGGCGGCGATGATCTCGTCGGCCACGTTGCGCGGGACCTTGGCGTAGTGCGCCGGTTCCATCGCGTAGCTCGCGCGACCCTGCGTCTTGGAGCGGAGGTCCGTCGCGTAGCCGAACATCTCGGAGAGCGGGACTTCGGCGGAGACCACCTTGGCCGTGCCGCGTTCCGTCTGGCCGAGGATGAGGCCGCGGCGCGAGTTGAGGTCGCCCATGACGTCGCCGAGGTAGCTCTCGGGGCAGGTCACTTCGACCTTCATGATCGGTTCGAGGATGACCGGGTCGGCCTTCTTGGCGGCTTCCTGGAAGCCGATCGACGCGGCCAACTTGAAAGCCATTTCGTTCGAGTCGACGTCGTGGTACGAACCGTCGAGGAGGTCGACCTTCACGTCCACCACCGGGAACCCGGCCTGGATGCCGCGGCTCATGCCTTCCTGGAAGCCCTTGTCGCACGGGGAGATGAATTCGCGCGGGATACGGCCGCCGACCACGGAGTTCACGAACTCGTAGCCCTTGCCCGGCTCCTGCGGATACAGCTTGAACACGACGTGGCCGTACTGGCCGCGGCCACCCGTCTGCTTGGCGTACTTGTACTCGCCATCCACTTCCTTGCCGATCGTCTCGCGGTACGCGACCTGCGGCTTGCCCGAGGTCGTCTCGACCTTGAACTCGCGGCGCATGCGGTCGACGATGATCTCGAGGTGGAGTTCGCCCATGCCCGCGATGATCGTTTGCGCCGTTTCCTCGTTGGTAAACGTGCGGAACGTCGGGTCTTCTTCGGCGAGCTTGGAAAGGGCGATGCCCATTTTCTCCTGGTCGGCCTTCGTTTTGGGTTCGACGGCCATCGAGATGACCGGTTCGGCGAAGGAGATCGATTCGAGCTGCACCGGCTTGTCGTCGGCGCAGAGCGTGTCGCCCGTGCGCGCTTCCTTCAAGCCGATCGCGGCGCCGATGTCGCCGGCGCGGATCTCGGGGATTTCCTCGCGGGAGTTGGCGTGCAAGCGGACGATGCGTCCGATGCGCTCGCGGTTGCCCGTGCGCGGGTTGAGGACCGCCGTGCCCGTCTTGAGCACGCCGGAGTAGACGCGGATGAAGGTGAGGCGGCCGACGAACGGGTCGGTCGCGATCTTGAAGGCGAGGGCCGCGAGCGGCTCGTCGTCGCTCGAGTGGCGCTCGACCGCTTCGCCGGTGTCAACGTCCGTGGCCTTGATGGCCGGGACGTCGAGGGGCGACGGCAGGTAGGCGACCACGGCGTTGAGCACGAACTGCACGCCGATGTTCTGCAGCGAGGAGCCGCACACCACCGGGTAGATCTTGCCCGAGACCGTCGCCTTGCGGATGCCCATGATGAGCTGCTCGTCCGTGAGGGCGCCGTTCTCGAGGAAGGTGTCTGTCAGGTCGTCGTTGGCTTCGGCGACTTTCTCCATGAGGACCGCGCGGTACTCGAGGACGTCGGACTTCATGTCCTCCGGGATCTCGACTTCCGTGATCACTTCGCCGGACTTGCCGGAGAACGTGAAGGCCTTCTTGAGGACGAGGTCGACGATGCCCTTGAAGTCGCTCTCCTGGCCCATCGGGAGCTGGATGGCGACCGCCTGCTTGGAGAGGCGCTCGTGCACCGACGCGAGCGACATGTAGAAGTCGCCGCCGGTCTTGTCCATCTTGTTCACAAACGCGATGCGCGGAACGTGGTACTTGTCGGCCTGGCGCCACACCGTCTCGGACTGGGGCTCGACGCCCTGGGAACCGTCGAAGACGACGACGCCGCCGTCGAGGACGCGCAGCGAACGTTCCACCTCGGCCGTGAAGTCCACGTGGCCCGGGGTGTCGATGAGGTTGATGGTGATGTCGCGCGCCTCGGGACCTTCGCCGGGGACCGGGGCCTTCCAGTGGCACTGCGTGGCGGCGGCCGTGATGGTGATGCCGCGTTCCTGCTCCTGCTCCATCCAGTCCATCGTCGCTTCACCCTCGTGCACTTCGCCGATTTTGTAGTTCTTGCCCGTGTAGAACAGGATGCGCTCGGACGTCGTCGTTTTACCGGCGTCGATGTGCGCGATGATACCGATGTTGCGTACGTGCTTGAGGTCCATACAACGGAGGGGATGAAAGGATGCGAAAATGGGCCGTAGCCCGAAAAAAGCAGGGAGAGTCTAGGGAATGCCACCTTTTCTTGCAAACCGATTTATGCCCCCTCCGGAAGCGTCGGGATGGGGAATCCGGCCTCCTTGATCACCCGGAAATACCACAACATGTAGGGGTGCGTGCCTGGCGCCAATTCCTTGATCCATTGGAAGTGGTGGGACTGGTCGTCGAGCGTGATGCGGTCTTTGACGCCCGGTTTCAGGCGGACGTACGAAATGCCGCCCCAGTAATGGACGTGGTCGACCCCTTCGCCGTACCGCGCCTTCGCGTGCTCCTGGTCCATCTCGTGGACGGCGAAGATTTCCTCGTTGTGGCGGTCGGACACGTGCAGGACCTCGTACTGGTCGGGGGACAGCCCGATCTCGCCCTGCATGAGGCGATGGAGCGCGTGCAGTTTCGTTTCGCCGTTGCGGATGCGCCCGCCCGGCACCCAGAGGTGCCCCTTCACCGGTTCGTTCCCGCGCAACAGCAGCAGGTAGTTCCCGTCGCCGTCATCGACGACCATGTTCATCGAGGGCGTCACGCCGTGGCGCACCATGCTCTTCCAGGCGTCTTCGGGGACGTGTTTCGTTTCGGGGCGCTTGTTCATGCGACGGTTCTACCACGAAGCGTCACGCGGCGATAGCGCCGGGGTCTTCGTTCAGCACCGCGATCACCTGCTGTTGGATGTGCACGTTCACGATGTCGGGGCGCAAATCCCCTATCGCCAAATGCTCGAAAATCTCCGCCTGCATGCGCTGCGTCACCGCGTCGATCGTCCGCTTGCGCCGATCCGGGGAAAGCGACGCGTCGATCCTATCGACCTGCATGGCGATGACTTGGTTGAAGAGGTCGTCGTCGGCCAGGAAGTTAGTGTGGGGTTGGTGCATGGAGCGGAAAACGTGAGGCATACATTCTACTCTCCACAACGTTTCTGGTCAAGGGTCGAGAGTGACTTTCTTGGCTATCGTGAGCCAAGATGTGAACTATACCCTCCACGATGTAGAGGATGTTTTTCATAAGTGCGTTATTACCGCTACAAACCGGCGAATACGAAAAACCGCCCCGGTCAGGAGCGGCTTTTTTTCGAGCGAAGGGCGAGTTCAGACGATGGTGTATGCGCCGTTACGCACGCCGATTCCCTTGATCTGAAGATCGAGGAGCCATTGATTCATCGCCAAGTCCGTCTCTTCGCGCGTTGCCGCGATGAGCTTGCGATCCTCGGAGGGTTTACGGGCGTTCTCGACGACCGCGTTGATCGTGCGAAGCACCTGCTTGCGCTGGTACACGAGCGAGTCGATATCGGTCGTATGGGCTTTTTGATCCTCGGGAGTCCACGATCCGGAGTTGATGCGGTCCTGGCGATACGCCTGCCTCCCGCGAATGACTGCGTTAATGCTGGAAACCTGGTACATCAGCGTCCGCCCCTGCTCCTGCCACGTCGTCTGCTCCTCTTTCTTTTCGGGAGCGGCGGGTTGGGGCATCTGCGCTTGGCTCTGGGGACCGAAGATATTGTTGACGGTGACGTTCGGAGCCGTGGCAACGACGGGTTGCGCGGCGAGTTTCTGCTGCATCTCGATGACGAGCGCGCGGAGCTCCTGGACATCGGCCTGCACGAACGGATCAGAATTATCCTTGTTGGCCTTGCCAAGGGTGACGAGCGAGTCGACCAACTCCTTCGTGGGAGCCAACGTCAGGGACGGCTGGGACTTGAGGAGCGCCAAGGCGGACACCATCGCATCACTCGCGCCGGCGCGAAATTCGGGGCTCGTGACAACGCCCTTCAGGCCATCGGCCAACTTTTGGATGCTGTTCACAACGGCAAGACCCGCGGCATCAAGCTGCTTCTCGCCGGGCAGCATGCGGGCCTCTTTTGCCTTTTCGACGGTCGAGCGCATGTCCCCCACTTTCTTCGACAATGCCTGCGTGCGATCCCGGGCTTGCTGGTGCACTTCCTCCTTTTTCTTCCCCACGTTGCCGCCATCCATGCCCAAAAACTGAGCATCGAGGTTCTGTTTCGACATATCCGGATTCTTCGGCATAAACAGTGGGGGTATTGGTAGGGATGTTGGTTACTTGAATATAATACCATATTTTTTTATTTTTAGCAATACACGGCGAAAAGCCGCTTGGATACGAAAAGAGCGCCTTTCGGCGCCCTCGTCGTTGGATTCGATGTGGGATTACGCCTTGGCCAAGTGGGCGAAGGCCTTGTTGGCCTGGGCCATCTTGAGCACGTCGAGCTTCTTCTTCACGGCGCCGCCCTGTTCGGCGGAGGCATCGAGGAGCTCCATGGCCAACTTCTGGGCCATCGGCATGCCCTTGCGCTCGCGCGCGGCGGCGAGGATCCAGCGCACCGCGAGGGTCTGCTGGCGCTTGGGGTTCACTTCCGTCGGGACCTGGTAGACGGAGCCGGCGACGCGCTTGGGGCGGACCTCGATGAGCGGGGTGGCGTTGAGGATGGCCTTGTTGAAGACGTCCATCGGCGGTTCCTTCGTGCGGGTTTTGATCGTCTCGAGGGCGTCGGCGAAAATGCCGCGCGCGATGCTCTTCTTTCCTTGCTTCATGATGCAGCACACGAACTTTTCGATCGAGGGGCTGGATCCTTCCGGCATGTAGGGCTTCACTTTCTTGGCCATACGGGAGTAGAGAGAAGAGGAGGGGGAGGATTACTTGGCTGCGTCCTTGGGCTTGCGGGCGCCGTAGCGGGAACGTCCCTGCTTGC
>CAZIQM010000016.1:0-21554 GCA_964541635.1 uncultured Candidatus Peribacteria bacterium
ACCATCGACCTCGACATTATCAGTGTCGCGCTCTAACCCCTGAGCTAATCGCCCGCTGCTGTGAATGGTGCGTAAAAACGGTGATGAGAGTACGCGGTGCTGTCCGTAAAGCCTCCCGAGGGTACGGAGACTGGGCGGAATGGTCAAGAAGAGCCCTTATCGGGACGATTCCCAGTCGATGTAGCCCTGCCAGGGCACGGCGTAGGGCTGGATCTGGCCATCGATGACGGCCCGGACGGTGTCGGAAGCGGGGGCGTAGCGGAAACGCAGCACGCGATCGCCCGAGGCCAGGCCGAAGACGATATGGTCGACGTCGACCATGCCGTCGCCCGCGGCGCGGACGGTGGTATCCGGGATGAACATGGCGCCCTTCGCGACCAAAAGTTCCTTGGCCCGGGCTTCCAGCGCGGGATCGCTTTCGATGTTCCGCGCTTCGGGCAGGAGGATCGGCGCGACCTCGGTGGCCGGCGGCAAACGGCCGATGTCCGACAAGACGGACGCGCGGAGCGTTTCGGGCGAGAGGGCTTCGAGCCGGCCGAGGGACGCGGCGGCGGCGTCGGTGAGGACGGCGCCGGACAAGAAGGCGGCGCGCGCGGCGGAAGCGAACTGCAAGGCGCGGAGCGGATATCCTCGGTCGGCGATGCGCATCACGTCGGCTTCGATCGCGGGAAGCAGGGACGACCGGAGCGCGTCGCGGTCGGGCGATTCCGCGATGGCGGCGGCGAGCGTCTCGCCCCATTTGCGGGCGGTCAACGACGACGATTCCTCGGAGGGCAATCGCGGCAGGATGAGCAGGCTCATCCAGGTCGCGGCATCGATGCGCGCGTCCTCCGGGGCGTACGCCCATGCCACGTCGCGGACGACGGGCTGCAGCGTGCCATAGAAACGCAAATCCCCGCGGGAGCGGACGGCCGCGGCGACGGTCCTGGACGGGGGCGCCGCAAGGGCGATCCGGGCGACTTCTTCGCTCGTCCCTTGCCCGAGGAGCGACGCGGAGACGTCGACCTGCGACGGTTCGATCGCCGCTTTCCACGCCGAGACGGCTTCTTCCTTTTCGCGGACGAAACGTTCGGGCAGCGGATCGAGCGCGACGGCGTCGCGCCAGCCGAGGGGGTCTTCGAGCGGATCGGGCAATCGTCCGGAGGGCGTGCGCCACTGCGTGGCGGGCTGGACGACCGCGGTGCCGAGCGGGCCACGCACCACGACCGGCACGTCGAGCGCCGCGACCGTGGCTCCGCCGCGGGACACGGCGACGTAGGCCGCGCCTCCCCACACGCTCACGTCCCACCCGTTGGCGCGGACGGTGGCGATGCCCGGCGCGTACGCGAGGATGCCCCCGGCGCGCAGGTCGATCGCGTCATCGTCCAAAACGTAGTCGGCGCCCGGGTCGGCGAGGAATTCGCCGGCGGCCCACGGCCCCCTGGCGGCGGCCGGACCGCGCTCCCGGTGCATGCCCTCGCGCAGGGTCAACGCGACCACCGCGAGCACGACCGGAAGGGCCAGCATCCACCGATGGCGATTGGGCAAGGAGGGCATGTGTGTATTCCGCTCATTATAGCAAAAAACACGCGTTTTCTCAATCGCCCGCCCCTGGCGTAGCATCAAGCCATGCGCGTGCTCGGCATCGATCCCGGCTTGGCCACGGTGGGCATCGGTTTGGTCGACGCCCCGACCCGCGACACGGCCCGGTGCGTCGAATGGCTGACCATCGAAACGGCGGCCGGCCTCCCCCTGCAAGAACGGCTGTTGGAAATCGAGAACGACCTCTCGGAGTACCTGGACCGTGTGAAACCCGACCTGGCCGTCGTGGAAAGACTCTTCTTTGGCAAGAACGAAACGACCGCCCTCGACGTCGCCCACGCGCGCGGCATCCTCCTGAGCTGCCTGGCGCGGCGCGGCATTCCCCTGCTCTGCCCGACGCCCGTGGAAATGAAAGCGGCCGTCACGGGCGACGGGGGCGCCGACAAAACGCAGGTGCAGACGATGCTCGTGCACGTCTTGCGACTGAAGGAAATCCCCCGCCCCGACGACGCGGCGGACGCGCTGGCGTTGGCGCTGTACGGCGCGCTCAGCGGCCTTCCATCGGCGTGAACACTCCCGGCGCGACCGCGAAGGTCCGCAGGGGCGCCGCGCGCTCGGGCAACCGCGTGGCCGTGAGGAAAACCTGGGCCCCCGGGAATCCCGAGAGGAGCAATTCCTGATGGCGCTCGTCGAGCTCGCTGCACGCGTCGTCGAGGAGCAGCACCGGCGTTTCGCCGCGCTGGAGCTGCAGGTACGAGACTTGCAGGAACAGGAGCGCCAACACGGCGGTCCGTTCCTGGCCGCGCGAGGCGAACGTCGGGAGGTCGCGGCCGCCCACGGACACCTGCCAGTCTTCGCGGTGGGGCCCGGAGAGCGTCGCCTGCAGGAGGATGTCCCTGTCGCGGTTGGCGCGCAGGAGCCGGAACGATTCGTCCTCCAGCGCGGCGGCGGACCGGGCGACGGTCTTGCGGTCGTAGCGCAGCACGACGTCTTCCCACGACTCCCCGAGGCGCGCGAGCTCTTCGGCGAAGGTCACGCCGAACGTGCCGACGAGCTCCAGTCGCGGGAGCGTGACCGCGGCGCCGGACTTCGCCACCTCGCGGTCCCAGACGTCGAGCACCGATTGGTCCCCGCCGGTCTGCGCGAGCGTCTTGAGCAACGCGTTGCGCTGCTGCACGACCTGCTGGTACTGCGACAGCGCGGCCATGTACGCGGGCGACACCTGCGACAGCAATTGGTCCAGAAACCGCCTGCGCTCCGCCGGGGGCCCGCTGAAGAGCAGCAAATCCTGGGGCAGGAACGTCACGGTCGGCACCAGCCCCACGAAATCCGAGGCGCTCGTCTTGATGTCGTTCACGAAGAGCGTTTTGCGCTTGCGCGGCGAAAGCTCGCTCACGACCTCGATCGTCTTGGTCGAACCGTCGTCCGCCGTCGCGTCCGCTTTCAGGCGGTAAAAGGGCTGCCCCCAGCGCGCCAACTCGTCTTCGTCGTTGCCCCGGCACGATCGCGTGAGCGACAGGATCGAGAGCGCTTCGATGAGGTTCGTCTTTCCCGCGCCGTTCTCGCCGACGAACGCGATGCACCCCGGCGCGTCCGGAAAGGCACCCTCGGCGGAGGCATACGAGCGGAAATCCGTCAGGCGGAGATTCGCGAAGCGCATGGCGTCACGCGGCGAGGAGCTTCTCCGCCTCCTCGATCAAGCCTTTCACCAATCCCAGGTACTCGCCGCGGAAGATGAACTTTTCGAGATCGCGCGGACTGATCCAGATGCCGCGGTCGATCTCTTCGCCGTCGACCTTCAGCTCGACGTCGCCGTCGGCTTTGCCCATGACGAAGCAAATCTTCTGGCCGCAGACGTTGTCCGGGCGGAACCTCCGGTACGACTCCGGGAAATCGTAGGTGTACTGCTTGTCGCTCACGCCGAGGACCCGCACGCCCTTCGCGATGCCGGCCTCTTCGTGCAATTCCCGGAGCGCGCATTGCTCCGGCGTTTCCCCTTCCTCCATGCCGCCTTGGGGCAACTGCCAACTGTCTTTCTTCCTCGGCTTATGGACGAGGAGCAGCTCATGCCGGCTGCCCCCGCGCTTGGCGTTGCGCAGGACCAGGATCGAGGCCGCGGAGCGATAGGTGTCGGACATCGAAAAGAACCTACCCGATCGCGGACCGGTCCGCCATCAGGAGGCTTAGTTGCTGGAGTGCTTCTCTTCCTTCGCCTTCACCGGAACGCGCTTCCGGAGCGTCCAGTCGTACTTCATCATGCCCGCGATGTGTTCTTTCCAGCCCACGCCCATTTTGTCCTGCTTGTGCAAGCGGATGGTTCCGAGGCGAACGTTCGACTCGGACGAGAAGAGGGCGAAGACGGTGCGTTTTCCGCGGGGCATAGCGGGGGCATGTTACCCAGATTTCACCTCCACGCAAGCCTTTATTTGCCCGATTGAAGGTAATGGAAGGCCGAATTCACCGCCACCGTCGCCTCCCCCGCCGCCGTGGTGAACTGGGCGAAGTGGTTGCTGCCGCCCGTGACGTCGCCCGCGCCGAAGATGCCGGGGACGCTCGTGCGCATGCCGTCGTCGACTTTCAGGTGGCCCTTGGCGTCCAATTCGCACCCCAGCTGCTGCGGCAGCGCCACCGCGGGCGTCGACCCGATCTCGATGAACACGCCGTCGACCGCGAGGACCTCCTGGCCGTTGTACGGCTTGTCGAGCGTGATGCCCGTCACCTTCTGCTCGCCCAGGATCGACACGACGTTGCGCTCGAGGACGAACTCGATGTTCGTTTTCTCCTTCACCTTCTCAACCCAATACGGCTCGGCGCGGAACTCGTTGCGGCGGTGGACGAGGTACACCTTCGCCGCCACCTGCGCCGCGATCGCCGCGCCCTCCACCGCGCTGTCGCCGCCGCCGAGGACCGCCACGGTCTTGTTGCGGTAGAAGAACGCGTCGCACGTCGCGCAGTAGGTCACGCCTTTGCCCGCGAACTCCTCTTCGCCGGGCACGCCGAGGTGGCGCTTGTTGCTCCCCGTGGCGAAGATGATCGTCTTTCCCTCGACCGTCTCTCCCCCCTCGAGCGTCAGGCGGAAGCCGGAGCCTGTGCCGAGCGACGTCGAGGCATCGATCTTCTGGACGTTGTCGATGCGCGCGATCTTCTGGCTCACGAGAGGCGCGAAGCTGAGCGCGTGGTTCTTGAATTTCTCCATGAGGTCCGGACCCCGGATTTCGATCTCGCCGGGCCAGTTGCCGACTTCGGCCGCGGTCATCCCCATGCCGCCTTCCTCGGCGCCGATGAGCATCGTCGAGAGTTTATAGCGGGCCGCGTACACCGCGGCGGTGTAGCCCGCGCATCCGAGGCCGACGATGATCACGTCCGTCATGGATGCGAGCGTACTGCATCAAACATTCCCCGGCAAAGACCATTGATTCTGCCGCCACGGATACGCAGCATGGAGCCATATGAAGCACGCACGATTCCCCGCCATCGCCTTGTCCGCGTTTTCCCTCGCGCTCGTCGCGTGCGGGACGCCCCCTCCCGCCGGATCGTCGGACACCGGCACCCCGCCGCCCGTCGAGGAAGCCCAAGGCCCCATCACCGCGAACCGCGGCGACCGCGGGTCCGTCGCGGACGCGATCCTCGAATCGATCGCGCGGCACGATTGGCAAACGCTCTCGACCTTCGCGGCCCCCGCCGGCGTGCGCTTCACGCCGTTCACGCACGTGAACCCGCTGACGGACCAAACCCTCGCGCCCGCGGACATCGCGAACTTCGAGACCGACACCTCCTCCAAAACTTGGGGTACGACGGAAGGTTCCGGCGAACCGATCGTCATGACGAACATGGAGTACCTGAACCGCTACGTCTGGGACCACGACTACCGCACCGCTCCCGACGTGATCTGGAACGAACCGCAGACGCACGGCTCGGTGATCGACAACGTGCAGGACGAATATCCCGGCGCGTCGACGGTCGAGTACCACTTCCCCGGTTTCGACGACCAGTACGGCGGCATGGACTGGCGCAGCCTGCGCCTCGTGCTCGCCCAGGGCGACGACGGCAACTACGTCCTCTACGGCGTCATCCACGACGAGTGGACGCCGTAAGCCACGCGCAATTCCCGTCGAGGTGCAGGAGTTCGTAGCCTTTCGGCGTGTCGAACGATCCGTCGCGCAGGTTCACCACGATGACGCCGCCCGGCGCGAGTAGGCCCCGCATGTCGTCCATGATCCGATCGCAGAGCGCCGGGTCGTTCTCGAACGGACTCTCCGGCGCATTGAAGAGGCTGAAGCACGCGATGACGTCGTAGGGACCCTCGACGGATTTCGCCCACGCGGGATCCACGAGATCGAGCACGCGGTGGTCGTAGCCGGCGTTTGTCTGTGGGCGGATATCGATACCGGTCACGTGCGCCCCGAGCCTCGCCATCATCTCCGCGAAGAACGGCGGGTACCGGTCGCGGAACGTATCCTCGAGCACGTAGTCTTCGGATGAGCCGCACCCCACGTCGAGCACCCGCAGCCCTTTCGCATGGGCAGCCAACGCCGCGACCGCGTGCACCTCGTGCATGTCGGCGATGTCGAAATCGACCGCTCCTCCCAATTCCTTCACCACGGCGAAGAACAACTCCTGCGCCGCGAGGAACCGGGCGTCGTGCATCAGGATCGCGAGATCCTCCCGATCCCTGACGCGCCGGAGGTAATCGAAGCTGATCTCGTCCATGACCGTTTCATGATACCGTACGGGCATGGAGCATTTCCTGCAGGAGCACGTCTCGAGCTTCACCGACTTCCAACTGCTCGATACCGGGGACGGCTATCGCCTGGAACAGTGGGGACCGTACAGGCTGGCCCGACCCGATCCGCAGATCATCTGGAGCCGGCATTTGCCTGAGGACGAATGGCAGAAGACCGACGCCATGTACGTGGCGGTCGGCGAGAAGGGGCGGTGGGACCTGCGGACGAAGGTTCCGGGATACTGGACGGTGAATTTCACGCCCGCCGGGTCAGCGACGACCGTGTCGCTCAACGCACGCCTGACGCTCTTCAAGCATACGGCCATTTTCGCCGAACAAGCCGCCAACTGGGACTGGATGGCCAAGACGCTACAGGGCAAGAAAAACCGCAAAATCCTGAACCTCTTCGGATACACCGGGGCCGCATCCGTCGTCCTCACGGCCCTCGGCCACAGCGTCACCCACGTCGACGCGAGCAAGCCCGCCATCGGGTGGGCGAAGGACAACCAGACGGCCAGCAAACTCCCCGCCGACTCCATCCGCTGGATTTTGGACGACGCGCAGAAGTTCGTGATGCGCGAGTTGAAGCGCGGGCAAAAATACGACGGCATCATCATGGATCCGCCCGCCTTCGGACACTCGCCGGACGGCCGGACCTGGAAGTTCAACCAGGATCTCCCCTACCTCCTCAGCGACTGCGTGGAACTCCTCAGTCCCGACGCCGATTTCCTGCTCATCAACGGTTACGCGACGAACTCCTCGGCCATCGCGCTCAGGAACCTCCTGGAAGACGCGCTCAAAGGACGGAAGGGCGCCCTGGAATACGGCGAACTCTGCCTGCAGCAACAGGACAAACGCCTCATTTCGACGGGCATCTTCGCGCGGTGGAAGGGCGGCGCGGCGTGATGTCATTGGTGCCATGGGAGGGACTTGAACCCTCAATCCCGTAAGGGAACGCGATTTTGAGTCGCGCGCGTATACCATTCCGCCACCATGGCTCGGGCGCAGTGTAGCTGCGGTCAGGACGGATTTCACGTACTCTACCGGACATGGACCGAAGCGACCTCCTGCGCATCCACTGGCATTCCTACGACCACGAGACCTGCCGCGTGGAATTGAAGTACGAGCTCGACGGCGAGGATTTCACGGAAACGTACCATCTCCCGGGCATGTGCACCGGCGGCGATCCCGCCGTGGTCGAGCGCCTGCTCGGCACGCTCCACGTGTTCGCGGGCATCAGCTACTACAAGACGTCGCTCCCGAAGACGATCGAGATCGAGCACCCGGTTTCGCAGGCCGACGCCGATTTCTTCCACACCGTGTACGAGAAGGGGCTCGGCGAACTGTTCTTCACGAATAAGATCGATCCGACCGGCATCGTGAAATTCACGGCGAACATGGAGACGGCCGCGCAGAAGCCGGCGAAGCCTGCCGCGAAGAAAAAACTGAAGGTGCTGGTGCCCTTCGGCGGCGGAAAGGACTCGGTGGTGACCGCCATGCTGCTGAAGGAAGCCGGCCACGAGGTGACGCTCCTCCGGGTCGGCGCGCACGGCGCGATCGACGCCTTGGCGAAGGCCCTCGGCCTTCCCCTGCTCCTCGTGGACAGGCGCCTCGACCCCAAGCTGTTCCACCTCAACGCGAAGGGCGCGCTCAACGGTCACGTGCCGATCACGGCGATCCTCTCCGCCCTCGCCGTCTTGGTAGCCGAAACCGCGGGTTTCGACGTCGTCGCCTTTAGCAACGAGCGCAGCGCGAGCGACGGCAACACCGTGTGGAGCGACCTCGAAATAAACCACCAGTGGAGCAAATCCCTCGAATTCGAGAAGGCGTTCCGCACGCACCTCGCCGACACCTGCGGCACGGGCGTCGAGTGGGTCAGCTTGCTGCGCCCGTGGAGCGAGCTGCGGATCGTGCGAGAGTTCGTCCGCTTCGAGCAGGCCCTCCCGCTCTTCACCAGTTGCAACAAGAACTGGAAGATCGACCCTTCCAAGCGCCAGCAGAAGCTGTGGTGCCGCGCGTGCCCGAAGTGCGCGTTCACCGGCCTCTTGCTGGCCGCGTTCCTGCCGCGCGAAACGGTGGTCGACCTCCAGGGAGGCGACGTGCTCACGGAAAGCGGCCTCGTGACGATGTACCGCGAACTCCTCGGGCTCGAAGGCCACAAACCCTTCGAGTGCGTGGGCACGCCGCACGAAACCGCCGCGGCGTTCCACCTGGCGCACGAGCGCAATGGCTACGACGACAGCGAAGCGATGCGCGACTACCTGCACTCCCCGCTCGCGAAGGATGGCGAAAAATTCGCTGATGAAGCGTTGAAACCAAGCACCGATCACTGCCTGAGTCCGGAACTTCTCTCCGTGTTGCCCGCATGAGGATCCAGGCGCTCGACGGCAAAAAAGTATTGGTCCTCGGCTACGGCAAGGAGGGCCGTGCGACCGTGAGGGCGCTCGAGGAATTCGCCCCGAACGCGGAACTCACGATCGCGGATACGAAGACCGATATCACGAAAGATGCGGTCGCGCATGCATGGCACCTAGGCGAAAAATGGCTCCAGGATCTCGAAAAATTCGACGTCATTCTCAAGTCCCCCGGCATCCCCCATTCGGCGGAGCTGGCGAAGCACGCGGCGAAGATCACGGGCGCCGTGCAGGTGTTCCTCGATACGATCGCCGGCTCCGGCGCGATCGTGGTGGGCGTCACGGGCAGCAAAGGCAAAAGCACCACGAGCTCGCTCATCGCCGCGGCGCTGGAGAAGGCGGGCAAAGACGTGCACCTCGTGGGGAACATCGGCGACCCCTCGATCGGACACATCGGGAACGCGAAGAAAGGCACCGTGTTCGTCCACGAGCTCAGCAGCTACATGCTGTTGGACATGGACGTTAGCCCGCACGTGGCGGTCGTCACGAGCTTCTTCCCCGAGCACCTCGATTACCACGGCTCGATCGAGGCCTACCTGGAGGCCAAAAAGCGCATCGCGCGGTTCCAGGCCGAAGACGACGCCGTGTACTTCAACGCCGATTCGCCCGGCGCGGTATCGATCGCGTCGGAGGGGCTCGGCCGCAAGATCCCCGTGCACGCGGACGACTGCCCCGTGGAGCTGTCCGCCACGAAGCTCATCGGCGAGCACAACCGCGAGAACATCGCGTTGGCCTGGAGGGTCTGCGAAGACCTCGGCGTGCGAAAGGCCGACGCCGTCGCCGCATTCGAAGCGTTCACGCCGCTGCCCCACCGCCTGCAACCGCTCGGAACCCACAGCGGCGTCGCGTGGGTCGACGACGCGATTTCCACGACGCCGGAGTCGGCGATCGCGGCGCTCGACGCGCTGGGCGACAACGTTGCCACGATCATCCTCGGCGGCCAGGACCGCGGGAACGATTTCGCCGGGCTCGCGGATCGCCTGAAGGATTCGGGCGTGCGTACGGCGATCCTCTTCCCCGGCTCGGGCCCCCGCATCCGGGCGGCGATCGAGGGCACGGGCGCGGCGATCGACCTCGTCGACGCGTCGACGATGGCCGATGCGGTGCGCGTCGCGAAAGAGAAAACGCCCGCGGGATCCATCGCGCTCCTGTCGACCGCGTCGCCCAGCTACGGGATGTTCAAAAACTTCGAAGAAAAAGGAGCCTCATTCCACGAAGAAATCAGGCGGCTGTCACCCTGAGCGTGTCGAAGGGTCCAGCGGTGCGTGAAAGGCTCCTGAACGGCGTTTTCCGCAGCGCATTGAGGAAAGTCGTGTTTTTTGGTATAATGGCCGGATGCGTTCCCTCCTCGACTACCCCCGCCTCATCGCCCTCGGCGCGTGCATCGGCGCGGCCTACGTGCTGTACCAGATCGGGATGTTCGAGTGGCTGGACGGCCGCTTCCACGGATTCGGCTACCCCGGCGCTTTCGGGGCGGGCCTGCTCTTCAGCTACGGCTTCACCACGCCGTTCGCCATCGCGGCGTTCGTCGAATTGGCCCACGAAGTGAACCCCTGGATCGCCGCGCCCCTCGCCGGCGTCGGCGCGCTGCTCTCGGACCTCGTCATCTTCGAGCTCCTGCGGCTCAGCGCCTTCGGCAAGGAAATCGACCGCCTGGGCCGCACGACGATCGTGTCGCGCTTGCACGCGCTACTCCACCACGAAACCGTGCCCGAGCAGGTCCGTCGGCTCACGCTCTGGACCCTCGCGGCCGTCGTGATCGCGTCGCCGCTGCCGGACGAAATCGGCGTGGCGTTGCTCAGCACGACGACGCGCCTGTCGCAACGGGCGTTCGTCATCCTCTGCTTCGCGGTGAACACGCTCGGGATCCTCGCGATCCTGCTGCTCGCGAGCGCGCTCCATTCCTGATCACGACGCCGAACCGTCGCCCGCCCGCACTTTTGCAGGCCGGATGACTTTGCCGTTGAGGGTGTACCCCTCTTCCAGGATGTCGATGACCGTGCCTTCTTTGCCCGGGCCGAGCGTGACCACTTCGTGCTTGGTGGGATCGACGGTCTCGCCGAGGGATTTCATGCGTTCCAAGCCCATGTCCGTGACCTGCTTGAGCAGGTCCTGCTCGATGGCGGTGACGCCCTTCACCCATTCGTGGCCGGCAACCTCCGCCGGGACCGACGAGAAGGCGCGCTGGAAGTTGTCGAGCGTGGGAAGGATGCGCCGGATGACGCTTTCGCCGGCGTAGGCACGCAGGTCCGCCGCCTCGCGCTCGAGGCGCTGCTTGGCATTCTGCAAGTCGGCCTGGGCCCGGCCCGCGATGTCTTTCAACCGCGCGACTTCCGCCTGCGCGGCGGCGAGCTGCGCTTCCAGTTCGGCCTGCGGCGTCGGATCGTTCGTCATACGCCCATGCAGGGAACGGTCGGATCGGCGATGCAGTTTTCGGTCGGCGGATCCCCGCGCCACGGGCACGTCCGCGAGTAGAGGCACGCGTCGTCGGTCATCGTGTCCCACTCGGCTTTCAGGGTCGCGTCGTCCGTCGCGGTGCTCACCAGAATCTTGTCGCCGTCCGCGAAATCGTAATCGAGCGAGAACGGGCGCTCCTGGCCGTTGACGACCATCCTCCACGGATGTTCGGAGCACGCCGTGTCGCGCTCGATGGCCGGATCGGTGTAGAGGATGCACTCGGCGGTGAAACCGACGGAAATCGAATCGAAGAAATCCTGGAGCGTCAGGCCGGGTTTGTGGCGGTGGATGACGTGGCCGAGGCCGTCGTGCAGGTGCAGGAACTTCCGGATCGCGGGGACCGATTCGTCGCGCGTGTGGTCCACGGTCGACTCGCCCGTTTGGAAGAACGGATCGGTGAAATCGACCGCCTGCCCGTCGAGCATCACGAGGAAATCGGCGTGCGTGTGGTTCGGGTCCGGGTTGGGGGCCGGAACGTGCGTGCCGCCGAACGCGAGCACGATGGCCGCGCCGAGGGCGACGAGGACGATGGCGGGGAGAAGGCGCTTGAACATGGGCGGGAACAAAAAGGAGGCCACGCGGCCCCCTGATTGTACTGATGCGAAAGGGTTACTCAACGACGATCGTGAACTTCATGTCGCGGTGGCCGGGACCGCAGGGAACGCCGCAGCGTCCTTCGAACGTGCCGACCTTATCGGTCGGGAGCGTCACGACCGTGTCGGAGTCGGGCTCCACGCGGACGTTGAGGCCGAGGTCGGCGACGAGCAGGCTGTGGATGCCGTCGTCTCCCTTGAGCTCGAGCTTCACGTTCTCGCCTTTCTTCACCGTGATCGTCGCGGGGCTGAAGGACCAGTCGGTGACCGTGACCTGCACGACGCGGGCCTGCGCGGAATCGTCGTCGGCGGGCATGGAGGTCGGGGCGGATGAGCGCTGGATCGTGGCGCCATCGTCGCCGCCGAGGGCGGCATCGTCGTCGTCCACCATGGACGGCGCGGAAGACGTCGAAGCGTCGTCCATGACGGGAGTGGTGGGCGTGCAGGCCGCCAAGCCGACGAGCGGCAGCGCGAGACCGAGGGCCAGGAGTTTCGTGTTCATAAACGGAAGGTGGTAACGGAACAAAAAGGAAACAGCATGCTACCGATCGCTCCCCACGCGGGGCAAACCGCACATTAAGGATTCTTAATCCCCCGCGCGCCGGCGCTTCGTGATACGATGACGGACGATTTCCGCCTTCCTTTCCATGCAGCGCTCCGCCCTCTCCGCCTGGCTCCTGTCCGTCGGCCTCGCCACGGTCTTCGGCTACTTCGGCTTCGATAAATTCACGGAGCCGCTCCTGTGGATCGGATGGATGCCGCCCTTCATGGACGGACTCTTCGGCATGTCGCTCGACCTGTGGCTGAACGTCGTCGGCGTATTCGAAGTCGTCGCCGCCGTGCTCGTGCTCATCCCGGTAGGCAACGTCCGCCGGGTCGGCGCGACGCTCATGGCGGTGCAACTCCTCGCCATCCTCCCCATCGCGGGCCTCAACGACGTCGGCCTGCGCGACTTCGGCCTCATGATGAGCGCATTGGCGCTGGCGGTGATGCTATGATGCGGCGCATGAAGCATTTCCTTCGACTCTGTTGCGTCGCGTGCGTCCCCTTCGCGCTGGCCGCGTGTTCCATGAAGACCGAACCGGTCATCGAACCAAATTCCGATACGGGCGAGACGTCCTCGTCCCCCATGATGGACGAGGACGCGATCAGGGCGAAGCTCATCGACGCGCTGGTCAACAAACGCCTGCGGATCGACGTCGTGTCGGAAGAAGGCGGTCGCCACGGATGCGAACCGCAAAACCCGTACTACACCCTGAAGGTGCAGCGACGCAGGACCGAAGGACGCATCGTCGATCCTGACGTGGACGGCGGCCATTTCGAAACGGTGCAGGCATGGGAAGACACGGATTTGGGAGACGGCATCACCCTGGAACCGTTCGACGCGGAATCCGAGGTGCGCGTCATGGACACCTGCTTCGAGTGAACGTCACGCATCTGAAAATGGTGTCACGGGCCGGGATTGAACCGGCGACCCCGGGCTTATGAGTCCCGTGCTCTACCAACTGAGCTACCGTGACATGGGTCGGATGCGGCGATGTGCGGGCTAGTATAGGCAGTTTCGGGTCACGCGCTAGCCCTTCGCAAACGATCCCGCACCGCCTCCCACCCGGGCTCGCGGGGCGGTTCTTCCACGACGATCGTTTTCATGCCCGCGTCGTCCATGCGGTGGAGCTCGCCGTAGAGGACCGCCCCGTACACGACCGGACTCCCGGGCATTTGGACCATGGTGGCGGTGGAATTGAGCAGCGCGCTGCCGAGCATGAACGCGGCGACGGGCGCTTCCGCTTTGGCGATGGCGTCGGCCAAACGGACGCCGGGAACGACGACGACCTTCGCCTGGGGCGCGTAGTGTTTGCGCGACATGCCGGGCGACGGGCGCGACACGTCGTCGGCGATATCCGCGTCGTCCGCTTTCACGCGGCCGACCACGCGCTCCAACTCGAGGATCGTGACGGGCCCGGGGCGGAGCACCCGCGGCGGCACGACGGTGCAATCGACGACGGTCGATTCGAGGCCGTGCTCGGTGGTGCCTGCGTCGAGGATGAGGTCGACGTTCGCACCGAGGCTCTTGAGGACGTGCGCGGCCCGCGTAGGCGACACCGCCTGCGACCTGTTGGCGCTGGGGGCCGCGAGCGGCGTCCCGGCGGCGTCGATGACGGCGCGCATCACGGGATGCGACGGGCAGCGGATCGCCACGTGGGAGAGTCCGGCCGTGGCGGCGTCCGGGACGACGGGTTTCTTCGCGACGATCACCGTGAGCGGCCCGGGCCAAAACGCTTCCGCCAATTTCTGGGCGGCGACGGGCCAAGCGGACGCCAGTTCCTTCGCGGCGTCGATCGACGTCACGTGGATGATGAGCGGATTCGACGAGGGACGGCCCTTCGCGGCGTAAATCTTTTCGATCGCGGCGGGATTCAGGGCGTCGGCGGCGAGGCCGTAGACCGTCTCGGTCGGCATCGCGACGATGCCGCCCGCGCGGAGCACGTCCGCCGCGACCCGCACGTGGTGGGCGTCGTGCGCGGGGTCGCCGGTGATGCGGAGAATGTCCGCCATGGGCCACCACTATAGCGCTATACTGGGACCGCATGCGCCCGACACTCCTCTGTTTGCACGGCTGGGGCGGCTCGAAGGATTCCTGGACCCCCTTGCGCGAAGCGCTGGCGGGAACGGACCTCGAGATCCTCGCGCCCGACCTCCCCGGCTTCGGTGCGGAGCCGGATCCCGAGCGCCCGTGGACGGTCGACGACTACGCGGCGTGGGTGAAAGACTGGCTCGCCGCCAACCGCACCGGCACGGGTCCGCTGTGGGTCGTCGGCCATTCGCACGGCGGCCGCACCGCGATCGTCCTGGCCGCGAAGAAAACGCTCGACATCGACCGCTTGTTCCTCTGCGCGCCCGCGATCAACCGCAAGAAGCGCTACCACCTGCGGCGGATGGTCGGAGCGACCCTCGCGGGAACCGGGAAGTTCTTCCTCTCGATCCCCGGCCTTTCCGCGCTCGCGCCGTTCGCCCGGAAAATGCTCTACAAACTGCTGCGCGTCCACGACTACGAACGCGCGAGCCCGCTCATGCAGCGAACCCTCGTGCTCGTCACGAAGGACGACCTCACGCCGCTCTTCCCGTCGGTAACACAACCGGTCGACCTCTTCTGGGGCGACAAGGATACGCAAACCCCCGTGAGCGACGGCAGGCACATGCACCTCCTGCTCCCCCGGTGCGACTTCCACCTCTACGCGGGAACGCGCCACGGCGTGCACAAAACCAACGCCCGAGAAATCGCCGCCGTCATCCGGCAGCGACTCGGTTCGTGACGTGGTTGGACCCGCTTAGAACTGCGGGAGGATCATGAACATGTACACGAAGTACATGGCGCTCAGCACGAAGCCCGCGACGAAGTGCTGGAAGTGGGTGTGGGTGTTCTTCATATACACATATAATACCATATTTTATTAATTTTAGCAATATACGGGCGAGCGGCTTGGGAATGGGTATAATGCCCCGGTGCCTCTGGAAGTACTGCTCATAGCCGGCGTTCTCGTCGGTTCCCTCTCCCCGCTCCTCACGTTCGCGCGGTTATTCCAGATGAAGGAATGGCGCCTGGACCGGCTCGGGGAGCACTTGCGGCGCGAAGGATGGATCGCGCACACGATCGGCAGCAGCAGGGCGATCTCGGCGGTGGCGTACCTCGTCGTACTGGCGGCATTGGTCGCCACGATGCCCACCCTCTCGCTCGACGCACCGGGATCGCGGTGGGATGTCGCCTGGTTCGTCGCGTGGGGCCTCTGGTTCCACGGGTGGATCGTCGCGTTCGCCGGGGCAACCGTTCTCCAAATGGCGACGAAGAAGCAACGCCAGCCGGTGTGGACCACGAAAGCGAAACTCATCGTCCTCACGACGATCGTCCTCGACGTCGCGTTGGCGGCCTTGCTCCTCCGTCCGTACCCACCCATCGCCTTCACCCTTCCCGTTCTTCCGGCGCTGCAAGCGCCCGTTATGTTCATCTCGTGGCTCCTGTGGAAACCCGTCGACGCCGTCCTCAAGGGCCGCGTGCTGGGGGCGGGCCGCGCGCGCCGGAACTCGCTCGTCGACGCAACCGTGATCGGCATCGTCGGCAGCGTCGGGAAAACGACCACCAAGGAACTGCTGAAGTGCGTGCTCGCCGACCGTTCCCCCTTCGTGACGCCGGAACACGTGAACACCGAGATGGGCGTGGCGCAGTGGCTCGTGAACACGGTGCCCGCGAATGCCGTGAAACCCCTGCTCATCGTCGAGATGGGCGCCTACCGGAAGGGCGAAATCGCATTGCTGGGCCGCATTGCCCAGCCGACGATCGCCGTCGTCACGGCGCTCGGCAGCGACCACTTGGCGCTCTTCGGCTCGGAGGAAGCCATCGTCGACGCGAACGCGGAAATCTTCGAGGCGCTGCCCGAAGGGGCGAACGTCTTCCTGTACGGCGACAACGAACGGACGACAGCGTTGGCGAATCGCACGCACCGCCCCACGTTCACCGTCGGAGCGAAGGACCTTCAGGACCTCCGCGAAACCGACCGCGGCCTGGCATTCGACTGCTTCGGCACGCGCTTCAACGTCGCGCTGCACGGACGCCACAACGCCGCCAACGTCGCCCTCGCGCTGCTCGTCGCCAACTCGCTGGGAATCACACCCGAACGGATGCGGGAACTCCTCGCCGCGTTCCGCCCCACGCAGCACACGTTCCACCTCAAGAAGGAGCGGGGCGTCACCATCCTCGACGACACCTACAACGTGAGCCCCCTCAGCTTCCGGGCGGCGCTCGATTGGGCGAAGGCGCGCCCCGAACGCCCGCGCGTGCTGCTCACGAGCGGGCTCTTGGAAACCGGCGCCGCGGAAAACGATTTCCTCCGCGAGCTCGGCGCGGCGGCGAACGCGAGCGTCGAACGCGTCGTGTTCACCGCGGACGCCGGCAAAGACGTCTTCGCGAAAGCCTTCGGGAAGCCCGTCGAATCCCTCGCCGACGCGAAACCGGTGACCGATGACGCGCTGCTCCTCTGCGTCGGCCGCATGCCGCTTTCCCACATCCAGAAACTCCTCCCCGCCGATCGATGAACCGCTTCCGCCCCATCCACCACACCTTCGGACCCCACGTGGACGGCGTCTACGTGCGGCGCACCCTCGCGCTGAGCTACATGCCCTGGGCGTACCGCCGCGGGCACGAGCGCGACGCGCTGCGGCGGGATCTCGCAACGCGGACGGGGTACGACGTATCGCTCTTCGCCTCCGGCCGCGAGGCGCTCCTCGCGCTCCTCCGCGCGCTCGACCTGCCCAGCGGCAGCGAAGTCATCGTCCAGGGATTCACGTGCGTCGTCGTCCCGAACGCCATCAAGGCCGCCGGCCTGCGTCCCGTGTACGCCGACATCGACCGTGAGACGCTCAACCTGACGCCCGAGACGGTCGCCGCGGCCGCGAGCCCGATCACGCGCGTCGTCATCTGCCAACACACGTTCGGCATCCCCGCTCCGACGGAGGCGCTCCGCGCGCAGTGCGACGCCCAGGGGTGGATCCTCATCGAGGACTGCGCGCACGTCCTGCCGGACCACGACGGCCCGACGGACATCCTGCGCTTCAGCGACCACGCGATCTGCAGCTTCGGCCGGGACAAGGCGATCTCCGGCATCGGCGGGGGCGCGGCGCTCTCGCGGCACCCCGAAACCGCCAACCGCCTCCGCACGATCGAACAGAAAGCGCCCGAGACGTCGTTCTGGAGCGTCGTGCGGCTCTTGGAGTATCCGAGCCGCATGGCCCACATCGTCCGCCCGCTGACGGGCATCAGGCTCGCCGGGCCCGTCCTTGCGCTCAAAAAAGCGCTCGGCCTCTTCGCGCCCGTGCTGACCGCGGAGGAGAAGGCCGGCCGCATGCCCTTCGCGGTGCGCAAGATCCCCAACGCCTGCGCCGCCCTCGCGCGGTGGCAGCTCGGCCAGCTCGAACGCATCAACGGCCACCGCAGGATGCTCACGCGCCGCTACCTCGAGGCATCGGGGAAGAACGGCTGGCCGGTGATGCGCGGTATCCGACCGTCGTTGCCCCTCCAGAAGTTCCCGATGTTCGTCCCGAACGCCGCCGCCGTCCGCGCGTCGCTCAAGAAGGAAAACGTCCACCTGGACGACGGCTGGACCGGCTGCGTCGTCTGTCCGGAATCGTGCGACGTGGGCGCCGCGGGCTACGCGCCCGGCAGCGATCCCGCGGCCGAGACCGCCGCCGAAAGCGTCCTCAGCCTGCCCACCCACCCGACGATAACCGTGGAACAAGCGGACGAACTGTGTACGCTGCTCGCATCCCGCCTCGCACGATGACCATCCGCCACGCCACCGACGCCGACGCGCACGCGTGGGACGCCTTCCTGGCATCCCGCGAGTGGCGGCCGTTCCTCCAGGGCTGGACCATGGGCGAGGTGTACCGCGACATCGGCCAGGAACCGATCCGCCTCCTGGCGGAGGACGGCGGCAACGTCGTCGGGGTGTGCCTGGCGATCCACGTCCCCGCCCGGCGCGGGAAACACCTGGCCATCCAGTACGGACCGGTCGGCGATGGGCCGGCCACCCACGCGCTCCTCGCGGCGGCATCCGACGAAGCGCGACGCCGCGGATGCACGTTCGTCCGCGTGAGCCCGTTCGTGCCGGCGTCCGAACCGTGGACGGCGGGCGCGCGGTCGACCCTCTCCCCGCTCCACCTGCTCGCCGAGCACGTGTGGTTCCTGCGGCTCGAAGGCGCGACGGAAGAGGCCCTGCTGGCCGGCATGCGCAAAACGACCCGCAACCTCGTGCGCCGGGCCGAGAAAGACGGCGTGACGGTGCGTGCCTCCGCCGACCCCACGAAGGACGTCGAGGAGTTCATCCGGCTGCACGACGAAACCCGCAAGCGCCACAAATTCACGCCCTACACGAACGCCTTCTTCCGCGCCCAGGTGAAGCGTTTCGCGCCGAGGAACGAATGCACGGTCTACCTGGCGGAGTTCCAGGGCCAGGTGATAGCCGCGTCCGTCCACATGCACGCCTTCGGCGAAACGAGTTACCACCACGGCGCCAGCGACAGCGCGCACGCCAAGGTGCCCGCGAGCTACCTCGTGCAGTGGACCGCCATCCGCGACGCCCTGAAGCGCGGCGACCGCGTCTACAACTTCTGGGGCATCGCCCCGATGGCCACGGGCCCCGACGGCGAACGCGCCATCGCCGACAAGAAACATCCCTTCGCGGGCGTCACGCTCTTCAAGACCGGCTTCGGCGGGGAGCTGCTGGATTTGCGCCATTGCACGGACCTGCCGCTTGGAAGCGGCTACATCCTCACACGGTGGTTCGAGATCCTCCGGAAGTGGAAACGGGGCTTCTAAGAGGTACACTCATCGCATGTTCCGACGCAAAGCCCCTCCTCCAGAACCCAAAACCGCGGAAGAAAAACTCGACGTGATGATCTGGCACCTGGAGCGCATGGACCGCCGCGACAAGATGCGCATGTGGGGAAGCTTCTTCCATTCGCTCATGACGATCATCCCGATGATCTTCTTCGTCTGGAGCACGTGGTACCTCTACGCGCACTTCAACGAGATCATGGGCATGATGATGCAGCAGAGCGCCAAGAGCGCCGCGGCGGCCACGGGATCGAGCTACGACGACGTGCTGAAGCAGATCCGCGAGGCGTTCGGCGTGAAACCGCAGCAGTGAGGACCACTGCGAAAGCCGCCCGACCCTGCATGAATCGGCGGCTCTCGTTTGGACTGCGGCTTTATTTCCCCGTGGCCAGTTTCACCACTTCCTCGGTCGTCATCGAGGGGAAGATGGCGATGGCCGGCAAGCGGAGGAGGTCGTTGCGCGTGAAGGTGCGGGACGAATCCTCGCCGAGGCCCATCAGGTAGCCCGCTTCGCTCGCGAGCATCGCGATGCGGTCGTTCACGCCCCCTTCCGGATACGCCACCGCGAGGACGCCCAGGCCGCTCTCCTCGAGCAGCTTGCGGCTTTGGCGCAGCTCCTGCGTCACCTGCCCGTTCGTGAGCGCGCGGAAGTCGTCGCCCGTGTGACCGGCCGACTCCACGTCGAAGCCGTTCGCGCGCAACGTCAGGAGTTGCTTCTCGGTGATGCCCGTCATCCCCACCTCCGACGTCTGGACGAAGAGGGTCGCGTCGATGCCCGCGCCGTTCAGCGCGTCCGTCACCGCCTGGAGGTTCTTGCCCGTGATGCCCGACACGGCCACGACGGCCGACTTCGGGTTCAGGCGCACGTCACGGCTCTCTTGCTGGTCGAGGAGGTCCGCGAACTGCTTCAACGTCATGAACGTGTACCCCTGGTCCTTGAGCGCCTTCACCTGGGTTCCCAGGTTCTTCAGGAGCGCGGTCGCGTCGTCCTGGAGCCGGTAGTGGAGGATCGGGAGCTCGAACGTCTCCTGGCGCACCTGGAAGGCCGGCAGGAAGGGCGCGAGGTACCCCTCCGAGACGTACCCCGTCTTGCCCTGGAACGTCACCGCGGCCCAGCCGTTCTGGATCGAGATCGGTTTCACGAGCGCCTGGCCCGGGATTTCCCCGACCTTGGGACTGCTCTGGTCCGGCGACTGGCGGACGTTCACGAACGCGAAGTTCACGTAGTACTGGCCCTCGAACTGCTTCTTCTCCTCCGCGAGGCGGCTATCGCTCGTCACGCGCGCCAGGTAACGCAGCGCCACGAAGCCCTTCTTGCCGTCCGGCAGCTGCACCTCGGCCCACGACGCGTCGGGGAACGCCGTCACCGCGACCGGCGCGCCGCGCTCCAAGCGCTCGACGAACGCCGATTGGCTGTTGGCGGCCGCGCGCACGTTCACGAACTCGTTGGTCACGCGGTACTGGTTCTTGTCCGTGACGGAGACCGTGCGGATGGCGTTGTAGTGCGGCACCTTCGAGAGGTCCAAGACCACTTCCTCGGCCGTGGCGCCGCTTCCCGACGGCAACGGCAAAAGGTACGGCATGTCGGATCCCGATCCCGCGAGGCTGCCGGACGACGTGTCGTCGTTCGAGGCGATTTCGTGGAACTCCGCCAGGTCGTCTTCGGTGAAGGTGATCTCCTCGTCCTTCGGGGCGGGCGCGCATCCCACGAAGAGGATGCCGAACGACGCCACCAAGAGGAAGGCGATGAGGGGGCTTGCGCCGTAGTTGCGGGCGCGACGGGAACGGAACGGAGCCATGGGACCGGGGAGAAAAAGGAATTACATCCGCTCCGGGACCCGGAGCGTGAGGAGGGAAGCGCCGGCCTTGAGGACGGCGGCGGTAAGGGAAGTGAGGTGGAGGCGCAGCCCGCGTTGCGGTTCGGGCGCCTGGAGGATGTCGTCGCTGTTGTAGAACGCGTTGAAGCGCTGGGCGAGGTCGTGCAGGTAGTTCGCCAGCTTGTGCGGGAGCTTCTCGGCGCGCGCGGCCTCGAGCACGCCCGGGAATTCCAGGAGGTGCGAGAAGAGCCGTCGCTCGTGCGGCGTGAACGACTCGACGCTCCCCGGCTTCGCGTCCTCGACCCCCGCCTTGCGGAGCACCGACTTCGCGCGGGCGTACGAGTACTGCAGGTACGGCGCGCTGTTGCCCTCGAAGCTGAGCATCTTGTCCCAGTCGAAGACCATGTCCATCTTCCGGTTCTGGCTCAGGATGCCGTACACCAAGGCGCCGACGCCCATCATCTCGGCGAGCTCCTTCGGGTTGTCGGTCTGGATGGCCTCGCCGCGTTCCGCGATGATCTCCTCCGCGCGGGCCACGGCCTCGTCGAGGACGTGCTCGAGCTTGAGGATGTTCCCCTTCCGCGTGCTCATCGACTTGTCGGCGAAGCGCATGCGGCCGAAGAGGACGTTCTCGAACGTCGGGAG
>CAZIQM010000017.1:0-20633 GCA_964541635.1 uncultured Candidatus Peribacteria bacterium
TCGCTCAAGGAAACGATTTAGCCCAGCAAATTACAAAAACTGAACAAAAAATTTGATCGAGGATTGTTCCCCCTCTCCGACACCTGCACCCTGGCCATCACCCACGGCATCGGCGAAACCTTCCTGCCCCTGCGGTTCTTCGCCCGGCCGGAGGTGCTGCTGCTGGAAACGCGGTGATCAGATGTGCGTCTTCGGCGCGTTGTCGTGCGACAGGTCGCCGTGCATCAGCTGGATGCGGCGCCAATGCTTACGCGAGAGCGAGACGATGCGGTTGATGCGGCCGTGCATCACTTCCCAGTGCGGGTTCAGGCGCATCGTGCCCTCGACGCCCGGCACCGTGCGGGGCGATCCCTCGGCCGCCGGGTTGTAGTCGTGCGCGACCGGGGTGAATCCCCAATCGTCCACGAATTTCCGGCGACTGCGCGGGTTGTCGGTCAGGTCCCTGCCCGCGCTGTGGGTGCGCATGCGGTGGTACAAGAGGAGGTTCGGATCCATGTCCAAGTCGTACAAGCGGTACGCGAGCACGTGGTTCAACGCCGGGTTCGATTCGTTCATGTCCTGGAACATGAGCGCGCCCATGCGGTCCGCGGCGAACGGGACCGCCGCCTGGATGTCCTGGAAGAGGTCGACATGCTCGGCGTCGTGCAACAGCTCGTCGCGGATCTTCTCGAGCCCGACGCCGTACTTCATCGGGTGCCTCTTGTCGCCCGCGACGCCCTTCCGGATGTAATCCTTCACGGTCTTGCGCTGGTGCGCCATGTGCTTGGAACCGTGCCGTGCGCGCAGCGACGTCGCGTAGGCGAGCAGCCGCCCGTCGTCGCTCGACCGGAGCACGCGCCCCCAGAACCGCAGCCCCTTCGCGTCGTCCTGCTCGCCCCGCACCATCGCTTCGAACTCGCCGTCTTTCGGGTCGTGGATGAACACCCCCTTCTGGAGGTCCTTCGCGAAGGCGGAAATTTTCTTTTGCTGCTCGATTTCGTCCGTTTCCCATGAACTGACGAGCAACGCGAGCATCTGCTCCGAGAGCAACCGGCGCCTGTACATCGCCAGGACGTCCTTCACGTCGTCCTGCCCGAGCGGCGCGTACTCCGCGTCGCGCACTTCTTCGTAGAACGCACGCGTCGTCGACGGGTACGCCCGCTCGACGATGGCCTGGAGCTGCGGCATGTGGTCGTTCTCCCGGGGTTTGCCGTCGCCGTTTGCTTCCGGCGCGCCCTTCCACAACTTGTACGTCGTTTCCGCGGTCGTGTCGCTCAGCGATTGGCGCAGGTGCGTGTGGTCGTACCAGGCCTGCACCGCGCGGCCCACGGCGGACGACACGAGTCCCGTCATGCTCTCCAGCACGTCGGACACGGAATCGGTCGGCTCGCGCCGGAGGAAGTCGTCCATGATCTCGATGCCTTCGAAATGCGCCGCGTCGCGCGCGAGGCGGTACTGCAGACTGCGCCGCGCTTCCGCCGCGACCTCGCGGTCGACGCCGGGGCGCGAGGGATCGATCTCGCGGAGCGAGTCCTTGTGCAGCAGCGCGTCCAACGCCTCGGTCGCCTGGCGGATGATGTCCTGGACGACGAACGTGCCCCAGCTCTCGCGGAATTGCGCGAGCTGCGCCTGGTTAGCCGCCAGTTCTTGGCGGTGAACGATCGAAAGGTTCATGGCCGGGGAAGCGTGGGGGCGCGAAGGTATAGGACCGACGATAAGGAGGGTTCGGGGACGCAGTCAACCGCTAAACGGGTCTTTCTCGCCGTTCCCTGAACGAAGCGGCAATTCCGATGGCGTCGGACAAAAAATCTGTTCAAAAAGGAAAGTTCCGGTAGACTGTGCCTTACCCTATGCAGTGGGAAGAATTCCGCTTCAACGTCCGGCATTTGCCCGAGACGGACCAAGCCGCCATCGCGCGGGCGTTCTCGCTCGGCGAAAAGGCGCACCGCGACCAGAAGCGCAAATCCGGCGAGCCGTACTTCACGCACCCCATCGCGGTGGCGCACATGCTCGCGGACCTCGGGGCCGACCGCGACACCATCATCGCGGGGCTCCTGCACGACACGGTGGAAGACACGCCGGTCACGATCGGGGAAATCGAACGCGAGTTCGGCCCCAGCGTGGCGCAGCTCATCGACGGCGTGACGAAACTCGAGAACGTCGACGTGGCCGACAAACCCGGCCTCGACCAACAGATCGAAACCCTGCGCAAGATGTTCACGCTCATGCAGAAGGACGTGCGCATCATGGTCATCAAGCTCGCCGACCGCATGCACAACATGCAGACGATCGGGTTCCGGTCGCATGAAAAACAGATCAAGGTCGCGCGCGAAACGATGGACGTGTACGTGAAGATCGCCGACCGCCTGTGCATGCGCGACATGCAGAACGCACTCGAATCGCTCTGCATCGCCGTGCTCGAACCGGAGCTGCACGCGCGCCTCCACGAGCTGCGCACGGAACGCGAAGCGAAGGGCCAGCGCGTCGTCGCCGCGACGGCCGACCGCCTGCGCCGGAATTTCCCGGAGATGACGAACAGCGTCGAGTTCCTCTACGAACAAAAATCCTGGTACCGCCTGCGCGAACAACTGAAAGCGCACAGCGACCGCGTGACGGGCATGGCCACCATGGCGGTGGCGATCGTCTGCGACGACATCGACCGGTGCTACCGCCTCCTGGGGGCGCTCCACGGCGAGTGGCAGCGCGAAATCCTCTCGTTCCAGGATTTCATCAACTCGCCGATGGTCAACGGCTACCGCGGCCTGCACACGACCATCATCCTCGAGGACGGGACGCGCGTCCGCTGCAAGATCCGCACGAGGGAAATGCAGTCCTACGCGCACCGAGGCATCGCGGTCTTCTGCTTCGACAACAAAGCGCTCGGCCCGCTCGAGTACCTGCCGTGGACGCGGCAGATCGACGCCATCGCGGCCGACACGAGCAACCGCAGCTCCGAATTCTGGGAAGGCCTCCAAAGCGACATCCTGGGATCGACCATCGTCGTCCACGGGCCGGACGACCGCACCGTCATGCTCCCCAGCGACGCGACGGTCCTCGACGCTGCCTTCTACCTGTTCGGGGACCTCGCCCTCCGCGCCACCGACGTCTACGTGAACGGCCAGGCGGCGGCGTTCGACGAGCAACTGCCGAACGCCTCGACCGTGAGCGCCAGCTTCTCGAAAACGCCCGTCGCGGACCTAGGCTGGCTCCGTTCGGTGCACACGGCAGTGGCGTCGGCGATCATCCGCAAGCACCTGAGCGCGGCGCCCCTGGCGGAAAAAATCGCCGTCGGCCGCGAGCTGTTCGACATCGCCGTGCAGCGCCTCATGCGCCTGCGCCTCGACGAAGTGGAACCGTCTCTCCTCGACGCGAGGATGCGGCGGTTGGGCCTGCGCACGCAAAACGAACTGTTCGAGGAACTCGCCGAGGGCAAGATGGACGCGGCCGAAGCGGCGACGCAGGTCTTCGCAGACCTGCGCAAGCAGCAGCGCGTCACGAGCCGCGCCGCGTCGTGGGTCCTGCGCGCGAGCGTGCCCCCGGAGTTAGAAGAGCGCGTCGTGCGCACCGCCCGCGCTTACCCGACCCTGCGCATCTCGACGAGCAACGCGAAGGGCAAGGCGACCGTAAACGTCCGCCTGCGCGTGAACGAATCGCAGGCGAACGCGCTCGACGCGTCCCTCGCGTCGTTCCTCGCGCCGCACACGTGGTCCATCCGGCACCAAACGTCCTCGCGCGCCCTCACGATCGCGGTCGGGGTGCTCATTTCGCTCTGGGGACTCGACCCGGTCGTCGCGCGCACGCTGCTCACGAACGGCATGTCGCCCTACGAACTCACGTTCATCCGCGCGCTCACCTTCTTCGCGGCGTCGTCGATCCTCTACGGCGGCCAATCGTTCCTCTCGCGCGGGCAGCTCAAATGGCTCTCCCCGCTCAACCCCACGCTCATCCTCTCGGGCATGGCGCTCTTCGCCACCGCCCTCTGCTCGTACCTGGCGCTTTCGGGCGTCACGGCGACCGCGTACATCCTGTGCATCATCGCCGGCCTGCTCTTCGCCACCCTCGTGCACGAGGCGTCGTCGCGCTCGCGCTGGCAGCACACCGCGGCGGCGTTGTTCATCACCAGTTCGGGCATCCTGCTGGCGGCGTTCACCCTCGGCTACACCGAAGAGGCCATCGCGGCGGGCATCGGCAGCGGCTTCGGGTTCGCGCTCTACTCCGAACTGAGCCGTCGCTACCAGCAGGAAGGCGAAATCATCCGGGCCCGCTACCCGGCCTTCCTCTTCTGGATGTCGTGCGTGGGAGTCGTCCTGGCGATGTGCCTGCTGCCGCTCATCGACGTGCGGTCGATTTCCGCCCTGCACGCCGGCATGGCGACGCTGTTCGCGCTCGTGTTCTCGGTGCTGCCGTACAGCCTCTACTTCGAAATCTCGCGCCGCATGGAAACGAAGCTCCTCGACCGCTCGCTACCGCTCGTGACGATCATCGCCGTCGTCGGCGAAATCATCTTCAGCTTCTCGGCCGCGCCGCTCGTCGTCACCCCGGTCCTGCTCTTCTTCCTCTCGCACTTCTACGGCATGTTCCGCCGTCCGGCGGTCACTCCGGTTTCTTGAGGCGGGCGACCTTCACGTGCCAGTCGACGATGATGTGTTCGATCGCGGGATGGTCGACGGGAACGAGCGAACCGCGGCGGATCCAGGCGGTCTGGAATGCCTCGCAATCGACACTGTTGAAGTGGTCGAAGACGGCGATGCTGCGGTCGTTGAGGATCGGCGCGATTTGCAGGTCGTTCTGGAGGCGCACCACTTCGCCCGATCCCTTCATTTTGAAGCCTTGGATGCTCACGATCTCGGCGCCGATGAAGCGGATCGGGAATTCGCCGCGCGTGGGGTTGAGCTCGTGGACGATGTGCTGGATGCCCCTGTTCATGGCGGACGCAGCCATGCCGAGCTTGTGGACGTCGCGGTCGCTGGCGAGGTCGTCGAGGATCGCCGTCGCGTAGGGCATGCTCCGCATTTCCTCGACCAAATCCTCGTCGTAAATCTGGTCCTTCCTCCAGGCGGGGGTGCGGCGGCCGCGGCGGCGCTTGGGCAACGCGATCACCGACTGCGACCGCTCCGCGGGCATCGGCACGTGGAACTGCGCGTCGGCGCACGACGAGAGCGTGAGGCGGCCGGGCGACTTCGGGTCGTCGATGCGCGCGAACGTTTCGGCGATCACGTACCGCGGCGAGCCGTCGTCGTACACGGCCTCGAGGCGTTCGCGTTCGAATTCGTCGGTGTAGGGATACACGAAGATGCCGTGGGTGCGGACGTCGCCGCGCAGCGTGTCGAAGAACGCGCGGTGCTCGTCGGGATTCCCGTGGCGCGACATGAGCGCGTACGCGTGCGCCGCGATCTCGGGCGACCGGATGTGCGAGTTGTGGCGGGCGGCGAGGAACGGCGCGGCGGAAGGATCGCTGACGATGTTGGTTTTGACCTCGAGGACGTTGCGCATTTTGTCCTTCGCGCGCGCCGACAAATCGACCACGCGGTTGGGATCGAACGAGCGCTCGACCGCCCGGTCGAGGATCTGTTTCAAACTCTCCGCGGGGTCGGAGGTCTTCGCGGAATCATCGCCGGCCGATTCTCCGGGGTTATCGATGGGCATTGATCAAAAGGGGCCTCGATCCTACAGAGGGAAATACATACCCGCAACATATTCCCGATTCTTTGCAAGACGGCCTCAGCCCACCATTTCGTCCAGGTCGGGGAAACCGTTTACGGGGCCGGACGGGGGCCCTCCCAGGACGCCGCGGAACTGCCTGCGCGAGTCCAAGGACATGCGGTACTTCTCCTCCAGTCGGTTGAGGGCGATGTTGATGAGCTCCTTGATGCGCGCGAGGCGGCTGACCATGTTGTGCGACTCCCCCGCGACGATGTTGATGACTTCGCCCACGATCTCCTTGCGCGTGATCACGACGTCCGCGGGAAGGGCGCCCGGGGCCATGTAGTCGTTCCAGGGTTTGCCGCGCTCGGCGACGACCATCTCCACGAGCTGGCGGATGCTGTCCGCGTCGGACAACGAAATGACCTCGACCGCGGAGAGGCGGTTGACGGGTGGGGTCACCGTGGATCCGACGTTTTCCAACCTCGGTTCGTCGCCGCTTCTGTCTTCTCCGAACAACATGGGCATGAAGGTAGAATTTTCCAGAAATACTCTGGGCTATCCGAGCGGATTTGTCAAAAAAATACCCGCGTTTCCAGGGGCACTTTCAGGCTGTGGCAAGCTGCGCGAGGCCATCCGGATCGCGCAGCAATCGCATGATGGCGTGGCGCACCTGGGCCATGCTGTCGGCCGACAGCCACTCGTTGGGACTGTGCGAATGGTGTCCGACGGGCGGGATCGAAATGACGGCGCTCACGCTATCGACGAAGGGATCGTCGTCGGGATGGTCGAACTGCCTGTTGTTGAGCAGCTTCTGGCGCAGTTCGTCGGCGTAGAGATTTTCGTCGGCCACCGACTGCCCCCGCTCGCGGACGGCTTCCACCCCGGCCACTTTCGTGAGGATGTCATGGACGATCCCGATGGCGCGGTTCCGCGAGCGGTCGGGCATCGCGAACGGCGGGTACGATTGTTCGCCCTTGAACACGTCGAGTTTGGACTTGATCCCCCGCTCCGCCCACGCGCGGATTCCCCCGATGTGCGCGTGCACGGCCTTGAGTTTCTCGAGCGTGCTGCGGACGCTGTTGGGCGGCACGATGTGCGCGTAGAACTTCGAATGGGTCTTGTTGACGTTCGTGTAGGAAACGTCCTTTCCCAACGCTCGGACGTAGTCCTCCGGATCCTGACGGCCGTCCCATGGTTTCCATGAATCACCCGTCTGGATGCGCTCCCGCCCCAAGATGGGGTGGCTGCGAACGAGGCTGGTGAGCCGTTGCCCCCCGGCGTCGACGCCGTAGTCGAATCCGTGCGAATCTTCGCCGCTGAACACTTCTTCCATCCACGTCTGGAAACGGATGTACTCGCTCTGCGCGTTGGGAAGATCGTGGATGGAACCGTGCCCGCGCGCCTCGTCCAACACCTCGAAGCTCGTGAAGAACCGCGCGCGTCCGGGCCGCGCGTCGATGTAACGCATCGCCTTATCGCCGTCGGCCGGCATGGATTCCGTCGGCAACGGGCCGATTTCGCTCGAGAGGATCATGTCGACTTCTTCCATCCCGCCCCACTGCTCGATGACCGCGTTCGCGCCGAGCGACTGCGGCGCCTCCTCTCCGCGCGTGAAAACGGTGTAGAGGCGCATGTCGTCGGGCACGTACACGTCGGCCGTGATCGCGATGCTGTTCGCGACCGCCTGGCCTTCGTCCCACACGCCGACGCTCTCGATGCGGCCGTCCGCGTCGGGCTCGGCGCGCTGCTGCGTCGGATCGTACGACGCCCAGTCAGGCACGATCGTGTCGACGTGGTTCGGCATCATGACGGTGTAACCGGCGCGATGACGCGGGTGCAGGCTGCTCTTTTCGACGATGACCGCGGCGAGCTGTCCGTCGACTTTGATGTATTCGAAACGCACCGGCTGGAACTCCTTCTTGATGATGGCGTCGATCTGGCGTTCGTCGCGGTGGATCTTCGACAAAGCGCGCCGGCGTTGCTTCTCGTTCAGTTCGAGGCGTTGCCGGATCATGGGTTCGATCATCCCGAGGCGCTTGATCTGCCCCTCGATGGTATGGCCTTCCTGGGCGGTCAGCGCATCGAACTGTTCCAGGTCGAGCGGCGAGAGCGGGTCGTACGACTCGGGCATGGACCGTTGATGATACGCACGGCCCGGACGATGTACAACAAACCATGCACGAATCTTCCGCACGGTGCGCGACGAACCCGCGTGCGCTATCCTGACCCGGCACATGCGGTTCGACCCCGTCGATCCCCGGCAAAACTTCCCCGCCTTGGAGGAGGGAATCCTGAAGTACTGGCACCACGAGAACGTGTTCCAGCGTAGCATCACGATGCGACAGGGAGGCGAGGTTTTTGGCTTCTACGACGGGCCCCCGTTCGCGACGGGCCTCCCCCACTACGGCCATTTGCTCGGCGGAACGATCAAGGACGTCATCCCGCGGTTCCAGACGATGCGCGGCAAGAAAGTGAACCGCCGGTTCGGCTGGGACTGCCACGGCTTGCCCGTGGAGTACGAGATCGAGAAGGAGCAGGGCATCAAGAGCCGCCAGGACATCGAAGCCATGGGCGTTGCCGCCTTCAACGAGCTCTGCCGGGGCATCGTCCAGCGGTACGTGAAGGAATGGCGCCATACGGTCGAGCGGATGGGCCGGTTCGTCGACATGGACCACGACTACCGGACGATGGACCCGGACTACATGGAATCGATCTGGTGGGTCTTCCGGTCGCTGGCCGACAAGGGCCTCCTCACGGAGGGCCACAAGCCCATGCACGTCTGCCCCCGCTGCGTCACCCCCCTCTCGAACTTCGAGGTCACCCAGGGCTACAAGGACGTCGACGACCTCTCGGCGACGCTCGCCTTCAAGTCGACCGCCGAACCCAACACCTGGTTCCTCGCTTGGACCACGACGCCGTGGACCTTGCCGGGAAACCTCTTCCTCGCCGTGCATCCCGAAACCACGTATACAAAAGTTGAACACGAAGGGAGGGTGTACATTTTGGGGGAGCCCTTACTGGAGCGGGTTTTCAAGGGTAAGGAGTACACGAAAATCGGGGGGTCAATCCGGGGGTCAGACCTCGTGGGACAGACCTACGAACCCCTGTTCCCCTACTTCAAGGACGACTATCCGACCGCCTTCCGGGTGGTCGCGGGCGACTTCGTCACCGTCGAGGACGGCACGGGCATCGTGCACATCGCCCCGGGGTTCGGCGACGACGACGCCGGCGTGGGCAAGCGCGAGAAGGTCGCCATCCTCCAGCACGTGACCATGGACGGCCGCTTCGTCCCCGCCGTGACGGAGTTCGCCGGCCAGGAGGTGAAACCGAAGGACGAACCCACGCGGGCCGACAAAGCGGTCATCGCCTGGCTCAAGGAGCGGGGCAACGTCTTCAAGACTGAGAGCTATCGCCACAGCTACCCGCACTGCTGGCGCTGCGATTCGCCGCTGCTCAACTACGCGACGTCGTCGTGGTTCGTCTCGGTCGAGAAGATCAAGGACGCGATGGTCGCCGCGAACGCCAAGACGGCGTGGGTGCCGGATCACCTCCGCGACGGACGCTTCGGGAAGTGGCTCGAGGGCGCCCGCGACTGGGCGATCTCGCGCAACCGCTACTGGGGCACCCCGCTCCCGATCTGGCGCACCGACGACAAGTCGGAGATGGTCATCGTCGGCGGCCGCGACGAGCTCATGGCGAAGAAACCCATCCGCTACACGAAAGTCACCACCGTCCGCCACGGCGAGAGCATGTCGAACGTCGAGAAGCGCTTCGAAAGCCTCGTGCCCGGAAGCGGCCTCACCAAGCGTGGGCAGGAACAGGCGAAGGAGACCGCGGCGTTCCTGAAGGACCAGAAGGTGTCGATCATCTACTGCTCCCCGATGCGCCGCGCGCTCGAGACGGCCGAGGCCATCGCGAAGGAGACGGGCGCGACGATCGTGGTCGACGAACGCCTCACCGAAACGGGTTTCGGTCCGCACGAAGGCTCCGCGCATGACGAAGACGACCTGCATGCCCGCAAAGCGCGTCGCATGGCCAAAATGGAGAGCCGAGACCTCGAGGGGTACTTCTATCTCGACGGCATGGAAAGAATGGCCTCGATGGACGAACGGCTGCATGATTTCCTCCGGACGACGCTCCCCAGGCACCGCAGCGACCACGTGGTGATCGTCTCGCACGGCTCGCCGCTGCTGCGCGTCCGCGGGTACTTCACGCGCGAGGATCCGTACAAATTGAGCGTGCTCCCGATCCCCGGCTTCGCCGAACCCATCGCCTATTTCTGGGACCACGACATCGAGGGCCAGGCCGACCTGCACAAGCACTTCGTCGACGACGTCCGCTGGCCGGCTTCGAAGGATTCGGACCGGAGCGTTCGCCTGACGGTCGTCCGGCACGGCGAAACCGACTGGAACGTCGACAACAAGCTCCAAGGCGGCGACGCGGACATTCCCCTGAACGAAAAGGGACGGCAGCAGGCGATCGACGTGGCGCGGACGCTGCACGGCCGTCGGTTCGACGCCATCGTCTGCTCCCCGCTCTCGCGCGCCGCGGAAACGGCGCGGATCATCGCGAAGGAACTCGGCATGGAGGCGCCGACGGTGCTCGAAGGTCTCAAGGAGCGCATGTTCGGCGATTGGAGCGGTAGCATCCGCGACGACGTGCGCCGCACGCACCCGACCACGCACGAACACGCGAACTTGAGCATGCACCACGAAACGCCGCGGAACGGAGAATCGCTCTCGACCTTCCTGAAGCGGATGGAGTACACGTCGCAATCGTTGCTCAAGGAGTACGCGGGCAAGGACGTCTTGGTCGTGTGCCACCGCGGAACGGCGCACGGTTTGCAGGCGGTCATCGAAAACCTCACGCACCGGGAGGCATCCGACAGGCACCTCAAGAACTGCGAAACGTTCGAGCTGACGCTGAACCCGTTCCTCACGCGCATCCCGGACGTCCTCGACTGCTGGTTCGAGAGCGGCTCGATGCCCTACGCCCAGGAGCGTTTCCCGTATAAGTTCGATTCAGGTTCAGCCCTGAAGATAGGCAAAAAGTCAGTGGATGTGCCGAAGGGTTTCCCGGCCGACTTCATCGCCGAAGGCATCGACCAAACCCGCGGCTGGTTCTACACGCTGACCGTCCTCGGGGCCGCCCTCTACGGCATGTCGCCCTTCCAGAACGTCGTGGTGAACGGCACGGTCCTGGCCGAAGACGGCCGGAAGATGAGCAAGCGCCTGAAGAACTACCCCGAACCCGGCGTGGTCATCGACAAGCACGGGGCCGACGCCCTGCGCTTCGCGCTGATGTCCTCCCCCGCCGTGCACGCGGAAGACATGCGCTTCTCCGAGAAAACGGTCGAGGAGGCCGTGCGCGGCGTGATCCTCCCCCTCTGGAACAGCTATTCGTTCTTCGTGACCTACGCGAACCTCTGCGGCTACGAGCCCGCGGCCACCTCGCCGAAGAGCACGCACCCGCTGGACGCGTGGCTGCGCGCCGAACTCCAGGACCTCACGAACCGCGTGACCGCGGCCCTCGAATCGTACGACCTCTCCGGGGCGTGCGCCCTGCTGCACGACGGCCTCGACGGCCTCACGAACTGGTACATCCGCCTGTCGCGCAAACGCTTCTCCGGCAAGGGTCCGGGCGACGCGCCGGAGGCGACCGCCGACCAATTCTCGCAGGACCAGCGCGCCGCGCTCGACACCCTCCACGACGCGCTCCTCACGTTCGTCCGGCTGCTCGCGCCGTTCTGCCCCTACGTGACCGACGCCATCTACCTCAACCTCACGAAACAGGACCACGGTTCGGTGCACCTCACCGACTGGCCGGAAGAGAAGGAGCTTTCGCCGAAGGAAACGAAGCTCCTCGAGAAAACGAAGGCCCTGCGGAACGTGGCGTCGCTCGGGATGACGATCCGCAGCGAGAACAAGGTGAAGGTGCGCCTTCCCCTGCGCACGGCCACGATCGCGGTGCCCTCGGCGATCCTCCACGCGTCGGATTTCTCGGACGAAGACCGTTCCCTCCTCATGCAGGAATTGAACGTGAAGGACATCGATTTCACCGATGATCCGGGCAGCCTCGGGACGCGCACCGTGTCCGTGAACGCCCGTTTGGCCGGTCCGCGCCTCGGCAAGAAAGTCCAGGAGGTGATCGCCGCGGGCAAGAGGGGAGAGTTCGTCGAGAACGCGGACGGGACCATCACCATCCTCGGCGAAACGCTGGCGCCCGAGGAAGCGCCGCTCCATTACGCCGGCGCCGAGGGTCGGGGAGTCGCGTTCAGCGGCGGCATCATCGTGTCGCTCGACACGAAGGTGGACGCGGAACTGATCCTCGAGGGCGATGCCCGCGAGGTGATCCGCTTCGTCCAACAGAAACGCAAGGAAGCCGGCCTGTCCGTCTCCGACAAGATCGTCCTCTCGGTCTCGGGCGCCGACGAGCTCATGGCCGCCCACGGCCGGACGATCGCCGACCAGGTGAACGCCGTCCTCGGCGACGCGAACGAGAACGCCTCGACGCTCGAACTCGACACCCTTTCCGCGACCGTTTCTTTCCGCCGCGCATGACCATGGCCGACCAATCGATCTCCCTGCCGGTGAAACTCGTCGCCCAGTACGCCCTGACCGTGCTGGCGCTGTGGCTCATCACCCGGTTCCTCCCGGAGTACCTGGTCATCGACGGCAGCTGGGCCGCGCTGCCGACGGTGGCGGCGCTCCTCATGCTCCTGAACATCTTCGCCCGGCCGGTGCTGAAGGTCCTGACCCTGCCTCTGAAGCTCTTCATGACGATCGTCGCCATCATCCTGGCGAACGGTCTTTTCCTCTGGATCCTCGAGAAAATCGCCGACAAATTCGACCCGTCGGTCGCCATCGTCACGGTCCAGGGAGGCATGGGCGGCTGGCTCCTGGTAGCCCTCATCCTTGGCCTGGCCAACTGGCTCATCCATCACGCGATCAGGTAAGCTCTTACGTCGATTTTTCATGGAGCTCTGATTTCTGTAGAGCCCTATTTGAAGACACTTTCATGTTGTATACAATTTTTGATCAAAAACGGGATGTAAGACCCGGCGGAGCGCCACGAAAACGATCGGTCGACGACCGCCAAACCTTCGATGGTCCCCCGCTCTCCCGCGATGGGAATCGGCGCCTTTCGGGTCCCGTCGGGAAGCATTGACCGCCCAAGAATCGCTTGGATACCATGACGTACTTTCTTCTCTTCCTCCCCGACCCATGAAGCGCTTCGTCGTTTCGTCCCTCACCGCCGTGTGCGGGTTGCTCGTCACCACGACGGCCCACGCCTCGTTCGTGGAAAAATCCTTCCAGCAATCGCCGGAGTGGAAGACGCAGGAGCAGGTCGACGCCGAGAAGGACGTCCGTTTGGACGCCCGCACGGCCGTCCCGAACAGCGACGTGATCGAGGAACAGACCGACGAACGTTCGAACGACTTCAACGGGACGGAGCACGAAGGCTCGTCCAAGGAGTTCGGCTCGAAGCTGACCGAAGTGAAGATCACCGCCGGCGCCCCCGTCACGCGCGCCCAGTTCACGGCGATGTTCGTCCGGACCAACTACACGCAGGCCTCGATCGACTCCTGCTACTCGGACATCACGTCCGTGTGGCCGCCGCGCTTCGAGCTCCTCTTCCGCGACGTGCCGGTCGACCACCCGTACGCCCCCGAGGTGTGCGTGGCGATGCGCGAGGGCTTGGTCCGCGGATACGGCAACGACGTCTTCCGCCCCGACGCCACGGTCTCCTTCGCCGACGCGGCGAAGATCGTCGCCCGCGCCGAGGGCCTGACGCCCTGGGCCGACCCGAGCACGCCCAAGCACTGGTTCGATCCCTACGTGAACGCCCTCGCCCGCCGCAACGCCATCCCGATGTCCGTCGAAGCGATCGATGAACGGCTGACGGGCGCGCAGGCGCAGGACATCATCACCCGCCTCGCGACCGACGACCGCACGCAAGCGTCCCGCACGTCCGACGAATTGATCTCCGCGTGGGAGAAGAAGTACGAAGCCCCGAAGAAGGCCCCCGTCATGGTCATCAAGCTCCCCGTGAAGAAGCCGACGGCGTCGGCCGGATCGTCGTCCTCGGCGAAGGCCGTGCCCGCCCCGTCCTCCGCCCCCGCCGCCCCCTCGGCCCCCGTCGCGAAGCCCAAGAGCTCGGCCGCCCCGATCATCCCCACGGGCGGATCGTCGTCGAAGCCGAAGGCCTGGTACGAATTCTAAGCCCTTCCACATCCAAACGGAGAACCCGCCCCACGGCGGGTTTTTTCGATCTCAGGCGGCCGGCCGATACGGGAGATCGGAGAACGCCCGCAATTCCGCCGCCAATTCATCCAGCACGGCGCGGATGCCTTTGGCCGCGACGTGGTCCTGCACTTCCCGGAGCGCGAACCCGTCGAAATGCCCTTTCATCGTGTCGCCGAACACCCAGGCGCCGCCTTTCAACACCACGGCGAGCTGCCGGTGGACGCTGACGAGGAGGATGTCCGCCACCGTGGGATCGTTCGAATGCGCTTCCGCCTTGGAGATGGCCACGTCGAGGTCGTCGTGGGCCTCGATCGAGTGCGGCAATTTGGTATCGGCGTACCGGTGCGCGTGCACCGGATACGGGAGCATCTTGAGGGGCACGGCCACCATCGTCCGCCCGCCCGATTCCCTTTGCAACGGATTCCGGCGGAGGTACCTTCCCCCTCCTCTATGGTTGATTCGATCACGCGCTCCCCGGAGTCGGCACACGATTGGTCGTTGCTCGACGGCGTGCCGAGCGGCGAATGGAACGACGACCGCAAACGGCTGTTCATCAGATACGTGGAACACGAGAAAGGCATCCGTAACTACGGGGCCGTCCGGCGCGCGTGCAAGAAGTATCTCGTCTCCGAACCCACGTACTACTACTGGGTGAAACACCTTCCCGCGGAAGGAAGCGCGAGCGGCGGCGCCGAAACCGACGGCAACGGCCACGCGGAATCCGCGCGGGAAACCGCGGCGCCCGCGCCGGCGTCCGCGGCGACGGTCGACGGCGAGAGGGCCCTCCTGGTCGCCCGTTTGCGGGCGGCGTACGCGGAAGCGGATGCCGCGGCGATGGAGCTGAAAGACACCCTCACGGACGCGCTGCTCATGACGCTCGCCGCGCGCATCGACGAACTCGAGCGCATCCACGGCGTCATCCGGCCCGCCGCCGCGGTCGAAGAACCGGCGAAACGCGTCGCCGCCGAAATTTCGACGCTCCTGGCGGCGGATGGAAACGGCAACGGGAAACCCCCGGCCGCCGAACCGGAAACGCGCCCGGCTCCGCCCGTGCCGGCCGTCGAAACGCCCGCGCCGATCCCCGCCCCGGCTCCGGCGCCCGCCGTCGTCCATCCCGTTCCCACGGCCCCCGCGGCCGCGCAGAAACCGCCGGAGAAGCCCAGCCTCACGCCGAAGGACCGCGCGATCTTCGTCATGCAAGCGACGCTCGGCGTGGCATCGGCGAAGTACGAGCGCATGGTCGACCTGACGGTCGAGGAGGCGATGCGCCGCCACGCCGCGGCGTTCCCGAACGCCGGCTGGACGGAGAAAAACGCGTACGAGAACGGCGCGCGCGACCTGCTCACGGCCTACGACCCCGCTAAAGACGGCCATCCGCTGCACTACATCGAACGCAGGACGATGATGAAACACGCGCCGCGCGAGGCGGCCGCCCGCATCGCGGACCTCGGGCGGATGCACAATCCCAAGGCGTTCGACATGGCGCGACGGTGGTCGAAGCGCGACGGATTGCCGAAGGGCGTCGACCACGAGTTCCTGAAAACGGAAGCGTACCGAACGATGGGCATGCTCGCGTCGATGTACGACGAAGAGGAGTTCGGCGATTTCTGGATCTGGGCGGAACCGCTCGTGGCCAAGGCGCTCGACGCGGCCTGCGGCGACGAAGCGATGTCGTTCCTGAACGTCAAAGCGAAGGCGAGGGCGGACGAACGGCAGAAAACCGTCGGCGAGCTGCTCTCGGGACAAGCCCTCGGCGCGCAGTTGGCGGTCAGGGAAAAGCCGGACGACGGACCGCGGCACCGCGCGATGATCCAACTGATCAACGGCTTGGTCACCGGCGGGACGGTCTCGACCATGAAAGAAGTCCTGGAAACGCTCATGCGCAGCTACATGGACGACATGACGGCGCTCGCGGCGCAACTGCACGACGAAAACTTCCGCGAAACGCTCGACGAATGCCTGCTGCTCGTGATGCGCAGCATGCTGAAATCGGCGTGGCTGTTTGATCCGCGGCGTCGCGGCAACCTGGACGATTACATCCGCACGGGCTGGACCCTGCTAGTGAGGGAAAGCCGTTGATGTACACTGGCGGCATGGCCCACCGCTTCCACGGCGACACCGACGCCGTTCCCTCGACCCAGCGCATCGAACTCTTCACCGACGGCGTGTTCGCCATTTTGATCACCTTGCTCATCCTGGAGGTGAAACTCCCCTATTCCGTGGAATCCTCGAGCGCGTCGATGCTCGACGGGTTGTACGAAATCCTGCCCCACCTCTTCTCGTTCGCGTTCAGCTTCTTCGCGCTGGCGGTGTTCTGGGTGAACCACCACCATTTCTTCCACGCCATCACGAAGACCGACTGGGTGCTCCTGTGGCTGAACATGCACCTGCTGTTCTGGCTCACACTGGTCCCCTTCACCACCGGCATGCTGGGCGACAACCCGGCCGTGCCGGTCGCGGCGGCGATCTACGCGGCGAACCTCTCGCTCGCGGCGCTGGCGTTCTCGATGATGTCGCAGCACGCGCTGTTCCACGGCTGCTTCACGAACGGCGAAGTCCCCGAACGCGAAAGGCGCGCGTTCGTCCGGCGCGGCCTCATGGGCGCGGGCGCCTACGCGGTGGCGGCGATCCTGGCCTTCGGCAGCCCGTTCGTGACGTGGGTGCTCGTGATCGCGATCCCCTCGTACTACGTGGTGCCCCGGCTCCTTCGGCGTTGACCCCGGGTGGATCGGCGGCGAAACGGGGTGTATCATCGGCGACCCCATGAACAACGCGTTATCCCGCAACGGCGAGGAGGAGTCTCTCTTGGAGGAGCGCGAACCATCGCCCGACGACATCGCGGCCATCGAGAACGACGTCGTGGAGCAGGACCTCATTCTCGCGTTCAGCAGTACGGGCTTCGGCAAGGAAGCGAAAAAAGACGACGTGCGGCACATGATCGACCAGCTGTGCCAAACGCCTCTGCTGTCGCGTAATGCCGAAATCGCGGTAGCCACGCGCGCGGCGGCGGGAGACAAGGGCGCACGCGAACACCTCATCCTCGCGAACCAGCGTTTGGTCATCTCGATCGCGAAACGCTACCGCAAGCTCGGGATGGAATTCACGGACCTCGTGCACGAAGGAAACGTCGGCTTGATGCGCGCGGTCGACAAGTACGAAGTGGAACGGGGATTCAAGTTTTGCACCTACGCGACCTGGTGGATCCGCCAGGCGATCACCCGCGCGATCTCCGACAAAGCACGGACCATCCGCATCCCCGTGCACATCATCGACCAGTTCTACGCGATCCGACGCGAACAATTGCGCATCGAAACCGCGACGGGCAAGGAGGCGACGAACGAAGAACTCGAAAAGGCGACGGGGATCGACGCGGAGGAAATCCGTTTCCTGAAAAAGGCGCGCAAGCACCCGGAGCGCTTGAACCGGTTGGTCGGAAAAGACGACGGCACGGAAATGCAGTCGCTCGTCACCGACGACTCCACCAAGGACGTCGACGTGCAGCTCCACCGCGACGACATCCGGCGCCTCCTGACGGAAGCGCTGGCGGCGATCAAAGGCGTGAAGGAAAAGGACGTCAAAGCGTATGTGTACCTGTCGGGTTTGGACGACGGGCACAAGCACGATCTGAAGGAAACCGCGAAAGCGATGGACCGGACCTATTCCCAGGTCAAAGAATCCATCGCACTCGTGCAGCGCGCGCTGCGCAAATTCCCGGAGCTCGCGAAAATCGCGGGCATAGACGTCGGGATCGAGGCGAAAAAGAATTAAGACGCCATCCCTTCGTCCGCGAGGGTTTCTTCGGCCGCTTGCGCGCGCAGCGCGGAATCGCCGAGGAGGTCTTTCTTCTTCCAGGTGCCGCGCATGTACCACAGGACGACGATGACGGTCGAAATGACGTTCGTCGCGGCGAACGACCACCAAATGCCGACGGATCCCATGCGCATCGTGTGGGCGAAGAGGTACGCCAGCGGGAACTGGATGAGGTACTGCGAGACGATCGTCAGGACCATCGACGACTTCGTGTCGCCGGCGCCGCGCATGGTGCCCATGAGGACCATTTGCCAGCCGATGAGGCCGAAGGTGGGCGCGAGGATGCGGATGAATTGCGCGGCTTGGTCGAGCGCTTCGCCGCCGCTGGGCACGAACGCGGCCGAGAGCGGCCGCGCGACGAACCACAGGACGGCGCCGAGCAACGTGAGGGACACGACCGCCAGGATCGAGCCGATGCGATTGGTCTCGAGGGCGCGGTGCATCTTCTTCGCGCCGATGTTCTGGCCCACAAGCGCGGAGGTGGCGATGGAAAGGCCCATCGCCGGGATAATGGCGAACATGAGCACGCGGATGCCGATGCCCATCGCCGCGAGCGTCACCGTGCCGAAACCGGCGACGAGCGCCGTCATGATGGTGGCGCCGAACGCACGGGCGGATTGCTCGATCGACGACGGGAACCCGATGAAGAAGGCGCGCTTCATGAACGCGTAGTCGGGCGTGAAGTCGGAGAATTTCAGGTGCAGGCCGTGTTTGCCGCCGAGGAGCACGGCGAACCCGATGAACGTGGCGAGCGCCTGGGTGCAGAGCGTGGCCATGGCCGCGCCGGACACGCCCATCGCGGGAACGGGTCCCCATCCGAAGATGAAGAGCGGGTCGAGGATCGCGTTGAGGACCACCGTCGTGAACACGATGCGCACGGGGGCTTTCACCGAACCGAGGCCGCGCATGAGCGACTCGAACACGAAGTAGCCGAAAACGAACACGAAGCCGAGGAACGTGTAACGAAGGAAGGACGTGGCGTCGGCCAGGATGTCCGGGCCCGCGCCCATCGTGCGCATGATCCACTCGCTGAAGAAGAACCCGAGTGCAGAGAGCAGGATCGACACGGCGAACACCATGAGGAACGTCTGCGCCGCGACGTGGTTCATCATCTTCTCGTCGCCGCGGCCCTTGTACTGCGCGATGAGCACGGTGCCGGCGATCGGCAACCCGCCGCCGAGGGCGATGAGGAGGAAGTTGATCGGGAACGAGAGCGACACGGCGGCGACGGCCCCGGCGCTCAATTGGCCCACCCAGAAGGTGTCGATGATTTGGTACATCGTCTGCAGGAGGCTCGAGAACACGATCGGCACGGCCAGGCGGACGAGGGCCTTGGGGATCGAGCCTTCGGTCAGGGAGGGTTTGTTCATAGGTGCGCGGAAGTGTACAGATAGTTCACGTGTCGAACAATGACGATTCCCCCGCCCCATTCTGTCCCATATACTTGACTAAATCAGGAAATTATTTACTATTCATCATAAGCTGACATTCGGTCAGCGATCATTTGGATCTTTCTGCTCACCGGCAGGGGGATGATTACAACGTTTGAGAGGGGTGTCCTATGACACCGCACGCGAAACGGTTGGGTTCGGGCTTCGAACGACTGGAAGAAAAATCGATGTGCGCCGTCCAGGTGTACGTCAGCGCGCACGTGCTCACGATCGTGGGCGACGCGAACGCGAACGAGGTGGCGATCACGCAGGACACGCAAGCGGGAACGACCGAGGTGGCGGCCGACGGCAACCACTTCACGATCGATTCCGCGAACGTCGACCGGATCTTCGCGGATCTGGGCGCCGGGGACGACGAACTGGATTCGAACAGCGACAAGGACACCCGGGTGCTCGGGCGCCAGGGCGATGACGACGTCGACGTGTTGGGTCACGGCTACAACCGCATTAACGGCGGACTTGGGCAGGACTCCGCGCGATCACTCGGATCGTTCACGGTGTTCGTGATGAAGGACGACGACTACGACCGCGTGCTCGAGCCCATCCTCGGCTCGGTGCGGTTCGTGGGAGACCAGTTCAGCTTCAAAGCGTTCCATCGCTTCGACAGCCACGCGAACATCAACACGTACCGCGGCAACAAGATCGTCGTGCACGAAGAACGCGTCGAGGGTTACGGCCCGGAACGGTTTTTCTTCACGACGGACGTCTACGCGAAGAACGGAACGTTCAAGGAGTACGGCGGTCTGCAACAGATGGCTCCGGGCTACCCGCCAGGCGCGTCTCCCGGCGGACTGCGGTTGTACGTTCCGATGAACGGCGAGGTCCGGATCATCGGGATCTATCCCGATGCCGAACGTATCGGCCCGATCGTTCCGATCTACGTGATGTAAGTCACGCCGGTCCAGACCGTCCCCTGCCACGACGCAGAAAGAGAGGCTCACCCGCACAACGGGTGGGCCTTTCGTAATACTTGACAAAATCGCTTGAAATGACAATATACGCATGTCTCTGGTTTTGTATTCCAGGCGACCGGTCTTTCTGCACCATCGGCAGGGAAATCGTAGTTTTTAGATGGAACGAAGGAGTGTCGCGCCATGAAACGCACACTATGCTTAGAACATCTCGAAGGTCGCGCCCTCACCGCCGTGGGGGTTGCGAACGGAGTGTTGAAAATCGACACGGGAACGGCCGCCGACAGCGTGGTCGTCCAGCAGCAAACCGCCGCCTATCGCGTAAGCGTCAACGGAGCGGTCACAACCGTCCCCAAGACGGGCGTGACGCGCATCGAAGCGCGCCTCGACGGGGGCAACGACACGTACTCGGGTGTCGGGGTCACCATACCCCAGCACGTCTGGGGAGGCGCTGGAAGCGACACGCTCATCGGCGGCGCCGCGGCAGACAGTCTTTACGGCGGCGAGGGATTCGACACCCTTCGCGGTCAGAACGGGAACGACCAACTGTTCGGCGAAGCAGGCATCGACTGGCTCGTCGGAGGGCCGGG
>CAZIQM010000018.1:0-8819 GCA_964541635.1 uncultured Candidatus Peribacteria bacterium
CCTTTTTTGGCTTGGGCTTGCGCCGCGAACCGCTCCGCCTGGTCCACCGGATCCACCAGCTCGCTGTAGGCGTTCACGATCTCCCATCCGCTCACCACGAGTTGGAACCGGTCGGTCACGTCGCCGTTCGCGTCGTTCTTGCGCGCGAGGGGCGAGAGGTCGATCGGGTGGTTCGTCACGAACGTCGGTTCGACGATCGACGGCCGCGACACCTTCTTGTAGAGCTGGTCGATGAGGTTGCCGCGGCCGAGGTTGGAGACGTCCACGTCGAGCGCGATGCCCGTGGCTTTCATCGCGGCGCGCAGGTCGTCCGCCGTCGGGTGCTCGTCGTAGTCGATGCCGCAGTCTTTCTTGATGAGGTCGCGCAGCGAGAACGACGGCCACGGCTTCGCGAAGTCGACCGTGTGCGGCGTGCCTTCGCGGTCGGGGATCGTCACCACCGTCGTGCCCATCGCCTTCGCGAGGAGCGTACGGAACATTTTCTCGGTGAAGACCATGTTCTTCTTGTAATCCCAGTACGCCGCGTAGTGCTCGCACATCGTGAATTCCTGGAGGTGCGACGGGTCCATGCCTTCGTTGCGGAAGACCGGACCGATGCTGAACGTGCGGTCGAATCCTCCGACCAAACATTCCTTTTGGTGCGTTTCGAGCGCGATGCGCAGGTAGACGTCGAGGTCCAGCGCGTCGTGGTGCGTGGTGAAGGGCGTGGCCAGCGCGCCCGAGGCGGCGTTCACGAGCACCGGCAAATCGACTTCGACGAAGCCGTGTTCCCAGTAGAACTCGCGCAGGGCGCGGATGAAGGCCGAGCGCAGCAGGAAGCGGTCCATGCTCTCCCGGTTGCTCATCGTGTCGAGGTAGCGGTGTCGGTAGATCGTTTCGCGGTCGCTCACGCCGTGCCACTTCTCGGGCGGTTGGCGCAGGGCCTTCGTCAGCATGGTCCACGTTTTCACGGCGACGGTCGGTTCGCCTTTCTGCGTCGCGAAGCGCGTTCCTTCGATGCCCACGAAATCACCGAGGTCGACGAGGTCGACGAAGTCGTCGTACGCCGCCTGGCCGATGTCGTCGACCCGCAGCGCGATCTGCAGCCGACCCGATTGGTCCTGCAGCGTGGCGAACGCCAGTTTGCCCATGTCGCGCAGGAGCACGACACGTCCGGCGACGCGCACGTTCGCGCCGTCGGGCTGCGCTTTCGCGTCGCCCAAGGAGTGCGAACGTTCGAACGACGCCGCGTACGGGTTCTTGCCCGTCGATCGCAGTTTCGCCGCTTTCTGGTGCCGGACGTCGTCCATCGCACGGAGAATACCGCACGCGGAACGGAAGGGGTAGGATGCGCGTCATGCGTTTCTTCTCCGCCACTTTCCTTTCCGCTCTCTCGCTCTCGCTCGTCGCGGTGCCCACGGCTGACGCGTGGTTCGGCTCTGCGCTCACGGGCTCGGTGACGAAGTACGATCTCCGCGCGGCGACGAAAGCCAAGAAGGCCGCGACTACGAAGAAACGCCAATCGATCGAACTTCCTGCCGTCGCGAAGGGGGGACTCCTCTTCGGCGATCCCGAAGCGGCGGCGACCATCGTGATGTTCACCGACATCGAGTGCCCGTTCTGCAAACGCTTCCACAAGGACACGTACCCTTCCTTGAAGAAGGAGTATCTCGATAGCGGCAACGTCCGCTTCGTCATCCGGCATTTCCCGCTGTCGTTCCACGCGCACGCGAACGACGCGGCCGAAGCCGTGGTGTGCGCCCGCGCCCAGGGTGACGACAAAGCGCGTTCCCTCTACGAAAAACTGATGTCGTCGTCGAAATTGTCGCTGGCCGACATCATGACGGCCGCGGGGAGCGTCGACGGCCTCGATACGGAGAGCGTGATCGACTGCATCGACACGACTGCCTCGCAAACCGTCGTGGAAGGGGATATGGCCATCGGCAAAGCCGCGAAGGTCACCGGCACGCCCTTCTTCCTTCTCTATGGTCCTGCGGGCGCGACCAAGACGATCATGGGCGCCTATCCCTTCGAGACGTTCGAAAAAGCGCTGAAGGACGTCCAAAAGAAGTGAACAGTCCTGTTGACAGCGGCATATTCCATCCTTAAAGTCCCCGCACTCCCACATCAAGGAAGCCCATTTCGGGCCACTTGTGTTCAAGTCCGCCGTTCCGTTCGGAACCAATCGGACCAGAGGAACCTCCAAGCTCTATGATCGGTGTGATCGCCAAAAAACTCGGCATGTCTCGCGTCTTCCGTGAAACGGGAGAGGCCGTCGCGGTGACCTACCTCGAGGTCAGCCCGAACACGGTCGTCCGCACGAAGACGAAGGAGAAAGACGGCTACGACGCGGTCGTTCTCGGCGTCGGCGCCTCGGAATGGAAGACTGGCAACGGCAAGAACCTCAAGCGCTACAAGGTCCAGAAGGAATGGCAGGTCGAATCCCTCGACGGGTTCGAGCCGGGCAAGACCCTCACGGTCGACGTGCTCCCGGTGGATGCGATGGTGTCCGTCCAGGGCATTTCCAAGGGTAAGGGTTTCCAGGGCGTCATGAAGCGCTTCCACTTCGGAGGCGGTCCCGGCTCCCACGGTTCCCACTTCAAGCGCGAGCCGGGTTCGATCGGTATGCGTACCGATCCGGGCAAGATTTTCCGCGGCCGCTCGATGGCCGGCCACATGGGTCTCGAACAGATCACGGTGAAGAACCGCGCGGTGGTGGTCAGCGACGCCAAAAAGAACCTCGTCGGCATTTCCGGCCCGGTCCCGGGCCCGAACGGCGCGACGGTGTTTTTGACGCTTGAATCCGCTCCCGACGCCAAATAACGCCCCCTCCCATGACGATCGACGTCTTCTCCTCCACCGGCGCCAAGGGTAAGCAGCTCACGCTGCCCGCCAGCCTGTTCGGCCAGGAGGTCAACTACGGCCTCATGCACCAGGCGGTCGTCCGCGCGCAGAGCAGCCGCCGCCAGAGCCCCGCGCACGTCCTCACGCGCAGCGAGGTCAGCGGCTCCACGAAGAAGCTCTTCGAACAGAAGCACACGGGCCGCGCCCGCCGCGGCGATATCCGCTCCCCGACGCTCCGCGGCGGTGGCAAGGCGTTCGGTCCCCGCAACGTGAAGAACTACGAGAAGGACATGCCGAAGAAGATGCGCCACGCGGCGCTCCGCTCCTCGCTCAGCCTCCAGGCCGGGAAGGGGACGATCATCGGCCTCGAATCGTTCGGCGACGCCATCAAGACGAAGACCCTCGTGACGCTCCTCGGCAAGATGTCCATCAAGGACGTCCGCAACGTGCTCATCGTCTCGAAGGGCGTCTCGAAGCCCCTCGTCCTCTCGGCGCGCAACGTGCCGGGCGTGACGGTGACGCCGGCGTCCTACCTCAACCCCGAAGCCGTCCTCCACGCGCGCCACCTCATCTTCTTGGTCGACGCGATCGACGAAGCCGACGCGATCTTCGGCAAGAAGCACCTCACGGCGAAGACGGGCAAAGCCCCGGCGAAGAAGGAAGCTGCAGAACCCGCCCCGAAGAAGAAAGCCCTGGCCAAGAAGCCGGCCGCCAAGAAAGCCTCTCCCAAAGCCAAAAAAGCTGCCTAACCCCCCATGGAACTCAACCGCATCATCATGGGCCAGATCGTGACGGAGAAAGCCGAGCGCCAGAAGGCCGCCGGCCGCACCTACACGCTCCGCGTGGACCCCGCCGCCACCAAGATCGACGTGGCGCGCGCCCTCGAAACCTACTTCGACGTCAAAGTGCAGAGCGTGCGCATGCATTGGCTCCGCGTGAAGGCCCGGGCCCTCGGCGGCTCGCGCGTCCTCACGAAGCGCCACCGCAGCAAGCGCGCGATCGTCACGTTGATGCCCAAGAGCAAGGCGCTCGATCTCTCCACCTTCAAAGCCTCCTAACGCACCATGCCGATCAAGAAGACCAAACCAACGACCCCGGGACGCCGACAGATGTCGATCGCGGACTTCTCGGACCTCACGAAGAAGCGCCCCGAGAAGGGCCTCGTGTCCGGCAAGAAGCGCACCTCCGGTCGTGACGGCAAAGGCCAGGTCTCCGTCCGCCACCGCGGCGGCGGCCACAAGCGCCTCCTCCGCGACGTCGACTTCCGCCAGACGGACAAGCACGGCATCCCCGGCACCGTCATGGCGATCGAGTACGATCCGGGCCGCAGCGCGCGCATCATCCTCGTCCGCTACGCGGACGGCGAGAAGCGTTACCACCTCGCTCCCCAGGGCCTCGCGGTCGGCGACACGGTCGTCTCCGGCGAGCGCACGAAAGTGAAGGTGGGCAACCGCATGCAGCTCCAGCACATCCCGGTGGGCTACAAGGTGTTCAACCTCGAGATGCAGCGCGGCAAGGGCGGCCAGATCGTCCGCAGCGCCGGCACCGGCGCGACCCTCGTGGGCCTCGACGGCGACTTCGCCATCATCGAGCTGCCGAGCGGCGAAATGCGCAAGTTCCGCAAGGAGTGCGCCGCCACGATCGGCATGGCCTCCAACCCCGACCACAACCTGATCACCATCGGCAAAGCCGGCCGCATCCGCTGGATGGGTCGTCGCCCGCAGGTGCTCGGTACGGCGATGAACGCCGTGGATCACCCGCACGGCGGTGGCGAAGGCCACACGTCGATCGGTCTCAAGGGACCGAAGACCCCGTGGGGCAAGAAGGCCCTCGGCGTGAAGACCCGCAAGCGCAAGCTCAAGAGCAGCGACCTCATCATCCGCCGCCGTACCAAGAAGAATAAGAAGAAATGATTTTACTAACCTAAGCGCAAGCGCTTAGGTAGTTCTCTCCTCCCACCCATGTCACGCTCCCTCAAGAAAGGCCCGAACATTGACTTCAAGCTCATGAAGAAGGTTGAAGCGATGATCGCGAAGAACGAGAAGAAGATTCTCAAGACGTGGGCGCGCGACTGCGATATCCCGCCGGAGTTCGTCGGATTCACCTTCGCGGTCCACAACGGCAAGGAGTTCCTGCCGGTGTACGTCACGGAGCAGATGGTCGGCCACAAGCTCGGCGAATTCTCCTGGACGACGAAGTTCAAGGCCCACGGCGGCAAGGCCGCGGCCGCAGAAACCCCCGCCGCGCCGGCTCCCGCTCCCGCCGCCGCCAAATAATCCTACGACGCGATTCTCTCCTCACCCATGAAAGCCCACCTCTACTCGGCCCGCATTGCTCCCAAAAAGGCGAACCTGATCGCCGCGTTGGTGCGTGGTTTGACGGTGGAGGAGGCCCTGACGCAGCTGGAGAAGACGAACAAGAAGGGCGCGCGCTTCATGGAGAAGCTCATCGCTTCGGCCGCCGCCAACGCCGTGCACAACGACAAGCAGGTCCGCAGCCAGCTCGTGGTCCGCGAAGTCGTGGTCAACCAGGGGATGGGCATGCGCCGCGGCGTCCCGATGGCGCGCGGCCGCATCCGCCCGATGATGAAGTTCCTTTCGCACATCACGGTGACGCTCGGTCTCATGACCGACGAGAAGAAGAAACCGAAATTGGGCTCCAAAGCTTCCCAGAGCGCCAAAACTCCTGTACAAGAGTCCGGCCCCAAGCCGAAGAAGGCTTCCACCAAGAAATCCTCCACTTCCTCCAAGTAACCCATGGGTCAGAAAGTGAACCCCAACGGCCTCCGGATCGGGATCATCAAATCCTGGCCCTCGACGTGGTTCGCCGAAGGCAAGACCTTCCGCGACCAGTTCTTGCAGGACGTGCGCGTGAAGCGCCACATCAGGGCGAAGCTCAAGGAAGCAGGCATCAGCGAGATCCTCATCGAACGCGGCAAGAAGACGACCGTGACGGTAAAGAGCAGCAAGCCGGGCATCATCATCGGCAAGCAGGGCGCCGCCATCGAGGACCTCCGCAAGGATCTCGAGAAGCACTTCGGCGGCAGTTTCCACGTCGAGATCCAGGAAGTCCGCAACCCGGACGCCGACGCGGAAGTGATCGCCGAGAACATCCAGCAGCAGATCGAACGCCGCATGCCGTACCGCCGCGCCGCCAAGCAGGCAATCGAGAAGGCGATGGCGTCGGGCGCCCTCGGCGTGAAGATCGGTCTCTCGGGCCGCCTCAACGGCGCCGAAATCGCCCGCGTCGACGGATTCAAAGAAGGCAACATTCCTTTGCAGACCCTCCGCGCGAACATCCAGTTCGCCCGCCGCCACGCCGTCACCAAGTTCGGTACGATCGGCATCCAGGTGCACGTCTACAAGGGAATGGTGTTCAAGAACGCCCAACAGATGCAGTCGCACTCCCTCACCGCCCCCCAACAGCAGTAAGCCCTCCCTCCCATGCAAGAACCCAAGAAAATCACCTGGCGTAAACCCCACCGCATGCGCGGTCGGTGGCACGGCACGGCCCAGAAGGGCGCCACCTTGGCGTTCGGGACGATCGGTTTGAAGTGCATCGAAGGAGGCGAGATCACGGCCCGCCAGATCGAAGCGGCCCGCAAAGCGATGACGCACTCCGTCCAGCGCGGCGGCAAGATCTGGATCCGCATCTTCCCGCACACCGCCGTCACCCGCAAAGCCGCGGAAGTGCCGATGGGTGCCGGTAAGGGTTCGCTCGAATACTTCGCGACCGTCCTCAAGCGCGGCGCCGTCATCTTCGAGATGGGCGGCCTCTCGCACGACAAGGCCCGCGAAGCCCTCCGCCTCGCCGCCCACAAGCTGCCGCTCAAGACGAAGATCGTCACCGCGATCGACTTCTCCGGCGGCAACGATACCCACGCCACCGCCGCCTAATCCCATGGCCACCCTCCCGACCATCAAAGAGCTCCGCGCCATGCAGGCCAAAGACCTGCTCGCCGAAATCGCCGAACAGGCGAACGTCCTCGCGAAAATGCGCATCGACGTCGCGCTCCGCAGCGAAAAGGACACGGCGAAACTCCGCCGCTTGCGCCGCGCGATCGCCCAGATGAACACGGTGTTGGTCGAAAAGAATTCCTCCGCTACAGTCTCCGCCCCCGCCAAATCCCCTAAGAGCAAATGACGCAGAAAATCGGCACCATCACGTCGGCAGGAAAGATGCAGGACACCGTCACGGTGACCGTGCACATGCTCGTGCGCCATCCGCTCTACAAGAAGAGCTTCCGCCGCAGCAAAAAGTTCCTGGTCGACACGAAGGGCGTCTCCGACCTCGGCGTCGGCGACGAGGTGGTGATCGAAGAGTGCCGCCCCCTCAGCAAAACCAAGCATTTCCGCCTCAAGGAGGTCCTCAAGCGTGCCGCCCGCGTCAGCGAGATGGCCGAAATCGCGGACACCAAGAAGCAGAAAGAAGCCGATGAAGCTACCGCCCCCGCCAAATGATCCAGCAGCAGACCTACCTCACCGTGGCCGATAACACAGGCGCCAAAGTCGCCATGTGCATCCGCGTGCTCGGTGGCAGCGCCCGCCGCTACGCCCGCATCGGCGATCTCATCATCATCGCCGTGAAAGAGGCGTCGCCCCGCGGAACGGTGAAGAAGAAGACCGTCGAACACGCCGTCGTCGTCCGCATGCGCAGCGTCACGCGCCGCAAGGACGGTTCCGCCATCCGCTTCGACGACAACGCCTGCGTCATCGTGAACAAGGGAGACCTGCTGCCGAAGGGCACGCGCGTCTTCGGTCCGGTGGCCCGCGAACTCCGCGGCAAGGGTTTCCAGAAGATCATCTCCCAGGCTCCCGACGTTCTATGAAGATCCACCAGGGCGATCTCGTCCTCATCATCAGCGGCAAGGACAAGGGCAAGCAGGGCACCGTCCTGCGCGTGCTCGCCTCGAAGAACCACGTCGTGGTGGAAGGCATCAACATGCGCACCCGCCACATCAAGAAGACGGTGCAGTCGCCGGGCCAGCGCATCCAGTACGAAGCCAGCCTCGACGCCAGCAAGGTCATGATCGTCGATCCGAAGACGAAGAAGCCCACGCGCATCGGCTACACGATCGACGCGAAGACCGGTTCGAAGAAGCGCATCGCCAAGGCGAGCGGGGAGGTGATCGTGAAATCCGCCAAGACCGCCGCCAAGAAGGGCGCCGCCAAGGCGGAGTCCGCCCCGAAGGCCGACAAGAAGAAGGAGTCCGCCAAGCCCGAGAACAAGCAGGCGTTCTGGAAGCGCGGCGCCACGAAAGCCGGCGACGCTTCCGTCACCGAAAGTAACACCAAGACCGGCGGCGCCGCCGCCCTTCCCTCCGCCCATCGCTCCCAAGGCGGCTAATCCCTATGGCATACAAGACCCTCCACGACCGGCTCCGCGGCGACATCGCCGACCAGCTCAAGAAAGACTTGGGCATCGCGAACGTGCACGCCCTCCCCAAGCTCCAGAAGGTGATCGTGAACGTCGGTATCAACCGCACGCACATGGAAGGAAAGGAAATGCTGCAGTTCATCACGGACAGCCTCCAGAAGATCACGGGCCAGAAGCCGGTGCTCCGCGAATCGCGCAAAGCCATCTCCAACTTCAAGATCCGCAAGGGTCTCGTGGTCGGCGCGATGGTCACGCTCCGCGGCAAGAAGATGGAGGAGTTCGTCGACCGCCTCATCAGCTACGTCCTCCCGCGCATCCGCGACTTCCGCGGCCTGCCGACCAAGATGGACGGCCACGGCAACTACGCGATCGGCCTCAAGGACCAGTCCGTGTTCCCGGAAATCCCGGGTCTCGACCTCCAGAAGTCGTTCGGCATGCAGATCCAGTTCTCCATCAAGGCCGCCAAGGAATCCGACGCACGCGCGCTCCTGAAGGCCATCGGCGTGCCGTTCCGCCCCTCCCGCAAAGAAGCCGAAGCGGCTGCTTGATTTCCTCGCTCCCGACCCCCACACTCCCCCCACTCCCCAGCAATTCACCCCCATGGCTCGCAAAGGACTCAT
>CAZIQM010000018.1:8829-19937 GCA_964541635.1 uncultured Candidatus Peribacteria bacterium
CAACCGTTGCAGTCTCTGCCACCGTCGCCACGGCTACATCCGCTTCTTCGGCATCTGCCGCATTTGCTTCCGCGAATTGGCCTCGAACGGGGAAATCCCGGGCGTGACCAAATCCTCCTGGTAAATCCATGTCGCACATGAACGACCCCATCGGCGACTTCCTCACCCGCATGCGCAACGCGCAGCGGGCCCACCGCGAGACGTGCGTCGCGCCGTTCTCGAAGCTGAAACTGGCCTTGGCCGAACTCTTGAAGAAAGAAGGCTACCTCCAGGACGTGCAGGTGATCGGCGAGGAGCCCAAGACCTCCATCGAAGTCACGTTCGTCGAAGGCAAGGAGGTCGACTTCCAGCGCATGAGCACCCCGGGCCGCCGCGTGTACGCGGGCAACGAAGATTTGAAGCCGGTGCTTCGCGGGTACGGCATCGCCGTCCTCACGACGAGCCAGGGCCTCATGACCGATAACGACGCCCGCCAGAAGAAGATCGGCGGCGAAATCCTCTGTACCGTCTGGTAACCATGTCACGCATTGGACGCAAACCAGTGGCAATCCCGTCCGGCGTCACCGTCGAGGTGAAGTCCGGCGTCGTCCACGTCAAAGGACCCAAGGGCGAGCTCAGCTACGCGCTGCTCCCGCAGGTCACGGTGACGGTGGAAGGCAACGAAACCGTCGTCACGCGCCAGAGCGAGACGAAGGAAATCCGCGCCCGCCACGGCCTGACGCGCGCTCTCGTCGCCAACATGGTGAAGGGCGTCTCGGACGGCTACCAAAAGGAGCTCGAGATCATCGGCGTCGGCTACAAGGCCGCGCTCAAGGGCAAGATCCTCCAGCTGCAGCTCGGCTACAGCCACCCCATCGATTACGAGATCCCCAAGGACATCGAAATCGTCCAGGACGAGAAGAACAAGAACATCCTCCGCGTCCGCGGCGCCGACAAGCAGCTCGTGGGCCAAGTCGCCGCCCAGATCCGCGAACTCCGCCCGCCGGAGCCGTACAAGGGCAAGGGCATCCGCTACACCGACGAAACGGTCCGCCGCAAAGTCGGTAAGGCCGCCGCCGCCAAGACCTCCGCCTAACCATGAAGAAGACGAAGATCCAATCCCGGCTCTCCCGCAAGCGACGCATCCGCGCCCGCGTCGCGGGCACGTCCGCCCGCCCGCGCCTCACGGTGCACCGCTCCCTCACGCAGATCCGCGCCCAGATCGTCGACGACGCGTCGGGAAAGACGCTCGCGTTCGCTTCCTCCAAGGACGCGAAGGCCAAGCACACGGTCGACGGCGCGAAGAAAGTCGGCACGCTCCTGGCCGAGAAGGCCAAGGCCGCCGGCGTGAAGGCCGTCGTCTTCGACCGCAATGCCTACAAGTTCCACGGCAAAGTGAAAGCCCTCGCCGAGGGCGCCCGCGAAGGCGGTCTCCAGTTCTGATCCTCCCCACCCCACGTTTCTCCCCATGGCTAAGACCTCCAACCCCGACCGGCAAGGACGACGCGACCGCCGCGATCGCGAACCCAGCGAGTTCGCCGAAACGACGCTCTCCGTCGACCGCGTCACGCGCGTCGTGAAGGGTGGCCGCCGCATGCGTTTCCGCGCGATCGTCGTGATCGGCAACCGCAAGGGCAAGGTCGGCCTCGGCACGGGCAAGGCCAACGAAGTGATGTTCGCCGTCCAGAAGGCCACGAAGGCCGCCAAGCGCGCGATGATCAAGGTGCCGATCATGAAGGGTACCCTCCCGCACGAAGTCGACGTGAAGTTCAAGGCCGCGAAGCTCCGCCTCATGCCGGCCTCCGAAGGCACGGGCATCATCGCCGGCGGCCCGCTGCGCGTGATCCTCGACCACGCCGGCGTCCGCAACGTGCTCGCCAAGCGCTTCGGCACGGGCAACACGCTCGTGAACGCGCAGGCGGCGATCCTCGCCCTCAAGCGCATCAAGCCGCTCAAGGCCGAGCACCAGGCAGCCGAAGACAAGGCCAGCGCCCCGAAAGAGGCCATGGTCGTGAAGACGATCACGAAGGACCAGATCGTCGCCGGCGAGCTCCAGGTGAAACCGGAGCAGAAGAAGGCCTGATTCCACCGCGAAGAACGGTCGGAGCGCCTTAATGTCGCCCGAACGTTTCCTGCTACCATGGAAGGACTATGGCAGCTTTCCTCTTTTTGTTCGGTCTCGCGTTCGTCGCGTCGGCGGTCTTCGTCCAGTTCCTGCCGGAATCGGTCCGCAGGCTCCTTCCCGAATCGTCGGAGGACGTCACGCTCCCGCCCCAGTACCTGTGGTCGGTTCTCCTCGTGGTCCTGGCGTACAACGTCTTCGCGTACGACAACGACGCCCTCGCCATCGGCATGGGCGCTTTCGCCGCGCTCGTCGTCGTCGCGCTCGCGAGCGCGCTCCCGCGGCACAAACAGACCTTCTTCGCCTACGCGTGCACGGGCATCGGCATCGTCGCGGGCATGGCCTTCGGGTTCCGCGCCAACGAGTTCGTCCAGGCCGTGAACGCCACGGTCGTGATCCTCGCGGTCGGCGCGCTGCTGTTCCTCCACGCCGTCGACAAGGTCGAATGGAGCGCGACGTGGTTCCTCCGCACCGTTTTCCTCTATCCCGCCATGGCGTTCCTGCGCCTGCCGGGCGCCGTCCGGCTGCTGAAACCCTCGAAACTGCCCGGTATGTCGATGCTCCTGCGCGTCGTCGTGATCACGATCGCGCTCGTGGTGTTCTTCGCGGCAATCCTCTCGAGCGCGGACCCGATCTTCGCCGAGAAGATCTCCGTCCTGCGCGAGCAGGTCGTCCCGCGCACGATCCTCTCGCTCGTCCTCGCCTGCGCGTTCCTCTTGGCGCTCGCGGCCGCGTACGGCAAGGCGTACACCTACAAGGCCCTGCCGCTGCGGTTCCTTTCGTGGATCGAAACCGCGATTCCCGTCGGCGCAGTGTGCGTCCTGTTCGGCGTGTTCCTGTGGGTGCAGGCCACGTACCTCTTCGCGGACCACGCGTCGTTCAAGGCGCTCGACCTCACCTACGCCGAGTACGTCCGGAAGGGGATGATCGAGGTGCTCGTCGCCACCGCCTGCGCGGGGGTGCTCTCGTACGTCGTGTCCCTCAAGGAGCGCGAACTCGCGGGAACCCGCGAGCGGGGCGTCCTCTACGCCATCAACGCCGTGCTGCTCGCCGAGCTCTTCCTCATGCTCGGGTCCGCCCTCAAGCGCGACTGGATGTACATGGACGTCTACGGCCTCACGCGCGTGCGCGTCGTGGGCGAGATCTTCCTCGCGTGGCTCGCGGCCATCATCCTCTTGGTCGCCGCGTTCGCCCTGTGGCGCAGGCTCAACGAGAAAGCGGTGTTCGCCGGGGCCATCGCGGCCTCGTTCGCGGTGGTGCTGTACCTCAACGGCTCCAACATGGACGCGCGCATCGCGTCCGCCGTGCCGCCGGTGGGCCAGCAGCGCGACGCCTATTACATGAGCCTGCTCTCGACCGACGCCGTGGCGCAGTGGGAACCGATGATCGCAGACATGGCGAAGGAGTACGAAGGGTTCCGGCGCAAGCAAACGCTCGATCCGAACGATAGGACGCGTCTCGCCACCATCATCCGCGCCTCCGAAGAACTTTCCGCCAAGCGCGATGCAGTGCTCGGCGTTGACGAACCGCAGGAATGGAGGGGATGGAATTGGTCCCGGGACGTCGCCCGGCGCACCATGAGCGGTTCCGTCGCGTTCCGCGAGACGTTGCCCTGCCTGACGACCGAACTCATGGATTTGCGCTCCTCGCGGAATATGCCGCTGAACGAGGAGGTCGGCCTCCTCGAGAATGAATACGTCCGTCCGTTCGTCTCCCGTGCCGCCTCGTACGATTGGTATGCCGAAACTCGCGGCGCCACCGCCGACGCCTGCATCTGATATGAAAACCGCCCTCCTCGTCATCGCGCAGAACGGCTACCAAGATGTCGAGCTGGCCGGCACGCAGAACGCGTTGCTCGCTGCGGGCTTCGAGGTGACGATCGCGAGCACGGAAGAGGGGGCGTGCATCGGCAAATTCGGCGGCACCGAAGAAGCCCTCCTCGCGATGCGCGACGTCGATCCGCTCGCCTACGACGTCCTCGCGTTCATCGGGGGACCCGGCGCGCACGCGTTGGCGGAAGACCAGGAGGCGATCCTCTTGGCAAAGACCCGGCGCGACAGCGGCAAGTTGCTCGGGGCCATCTGCATCGCCCCCACGATCCTCGCGGCGGCCGGCGTGCTCGAGAACAAGCACGCCTCGGTGTGGGACGACGGCAAAGGCACCCAGCAGCGGTTCTTGACCGAGCGGGGAGCGACCGTGACGAAGGATCCCGTGACGGTCGACGGGCTTATTGTGACAGCAAACGGACCCGATGCCGCCGAGGAATTTGGGCGTACGTTGGCCCAAAAAGCATAGGTTGACAGAAACTTGACTTATTTCAAAAAATACTAATAATATCCGCACCTTTCGGTTCGGCCCAACGTGGGTACCGACGGAAGCGTTCATTAACACTTTCGGTCCGTTTTTCCCGTCCTGCAGTAATGGAGACCTGCGACGGAGGAATGTACGTGAGCGTTCGATTACACCTATTTTTTCTGGAGTTTGAAGAATTATGAGTTCTACCCGTTCCACTACGTCCACCCGTTCCCGTCGTTCCACTCGCACGCCGGCTCCCGGCTCCCGCGAGACCCGTTCCATGTCGGAGGATATCCGGCGTGAACCGGTCATCTGGGGTACCGATCCGATGCGTCGCGAAGTCAACCTCGGCCCCGTGCCGTTGCAGCTTACGACACGCACGATCACGTGGTACGATGCCGAGAACGAGTGCGTGGCGACTTCCGTCGTGATCTACAACGATCAGGGCAAGGAGGTATCCGAATTGCGTGCGGTGTTCATGGGTCCGTACGATCCGATTTTGCTCCATCGACTCCACCGCTTGGTGGGTGCGTTGAAGTTCATCGATGATCGACAACTCGGGCTCGCGACCGCCGCGGCGACCAATAACACGCCGTACCAGCTCGAAGGCGTCGAGTTCGCGCCGGCCAACGCCGAAGCCGAACTGCGCAACCAACTAGCGGAAGGCTACGACGCCGCCGTGAATCTCCTCTCCGACGACGTCGCGCGGGACATCACCCTCCTGCGCGAGTGCAACCTTGAGGTTTCCACGGTGCTCGTCACCGAAGAGTGCGTCGCCGGCCGCTTGGAGTTCACGCAAAAGTTGGCCGACCTCGGCGTCGTGAGCCCGGAGCAGATCCAGGCGCGCAACGCTGCCCGTGCGGCCATCCTCGATCCCTTGAAGCCGTTCCTCGACTCCTTCGCGGAGTCCCACGGCCTGAAGGCGAGCGATCGCACGATCATGGAGTTGTCGATCATCGACCTCGCCTCCCGTGGCGAGACCGAGAACGACTTGCTCCTGGGCCACGGCGTGGTATCGATCTCGCAGCGCCTGAACCAGATCCCCCCGGCCGTCCAATTGGCCGGTGCGCTCATCGGCGGCCTCGTCGGCCTGATGATGACGCCGGTGGACCACGTGTCCGTCGCCGCCCGCTACGTCAAGTCGGTCATGCCGGACTCGTCGCGAGACGAGCAATGGACGCGCTGGGCCCTCGCGGGCATTCAGCACGACCTGGCCAATAACCGCATGGCGGTAAAACGGAACGACGTGCGTTAGTAACAACCCCGCCGTTGTCGTCCCCGGACGATAACAGCACCATACACGACCCGAGGGAGTTCACTCCTTCGGGTTCGTCGTGCCCGTTGACCTGTTTTTGGCCGCCTGTACCATGCCTCGCCAATGGCCAATGCACCCACGCCGGCGTTCGTGAAGTATCTCGCGGGAGAGGTCGAAGACGCGCTCGACGCCGTCTATAAGGACGACGCGACCCCCGTGGGCCGCGCATATCGCGACAAGTTCCAGTTCGTCGTCCAAACCTACTGCCAACAGCACGACCAAGCCGGCGAGCAGACGGCGGCCTTCGTCCGTGAGATTCCCTGCAACGAACAGTTCGACCTCCACGGTGCCATCGGCGGCTTGATCATCTTGCGCCAGACGCACGAGGCTCTCACTGAGCTGCTCCAGGACGACGCCGATTTCAAAGCCTCGTACCGCGGCGAGGAAGTAACCGACGACGAAACGGACCGCCACGTGCGCAAGACCGCGCGCGACTACGAACGCGATACGCAGGTGAGCGAGGACGTGAACGGCATCGTCCGCAAGACCGCCGTCGAAGGCGAAGCGACGGACGAGGAATTCCTGAACGCGTCCTACGACTCCGATAACGGAGCGGCCGTGGAATTCGACATCGCGCTGAGCGCGCGCGACCGCTTGGAGCCGAAGGACGACGTTCCCGCCACAAATCCCGTCACGTCGCTCCCCGCGCACGCGCCCGGAGGCGTTCCGGTTCAGGCCCATGACGTGCCGGTTGTCGAACCTAGCGCGCCCGTTTCCGATGGATCGACGCTCGTGGGAACGATCGGAGGACTCGCGGTGCACGAATCGTCGCGTCGGGAACAGCCGGCCGCGGCCGTGGTCGCACCCGCGTCCATTGGACCCGAACGCATCGCGATCGTCCCGCAGACCCACTTCGGCGGTTCGCCGAGCGTGGTGTTCAACCGCGCGAAGGAATGGTTCGCCGACATGATCGTCAAGATCGCCGCCGGATCGGAACGCCGCGACGACTTCCCGCGCATCGCGCCGCTCGTCGACAAAAAGGAATTCGAGCAGCACGGGACGACGCGCGAGGAATTGGTCCGTCTCGCGCGCGAAATCCGCGACATGACGCGTCGTCTGCGTCCGCCGCTCTCGGAACGGCACGACGACTTACTGGAGATGATGGAGCGCTCGCTGAAGCCGGGTGGCAAGGGGCCGACTTCCGGCGAAATGGAGGATATCCTCGATTCGTTCACGGGTATGTTCGGCAAGCGAGACGAGGACAAATACGGCCTGGGCTTGAACCAGAACTGGGCCGACGGGAACGACGAGGACGAGTGATTATTACGCTGGCCCGAAGCGGAAATCCGAGAGCGTGTCGGAGGCTTCGTCGTAGAACGCCGTCGCTCCGAAGAATCCCCGCGTTTTGTGCATCACCAGCACTTCGAGGCGTTCGTTTTCGAGGGTCGCCGTGTCCAGGTGGATGGAGCATTCTTCCGGCAGCACGCCGAATCCTTCGTAGTAGTGGACGAACGCGTCGACGATCTGCATGCCGTGGGTTTCGGCGACGTCGCGGGGCTCGGGGCGGGAGGAGGGTGTTTCCATGGGCTTAGTTGGAAGGGCGGACCGGTCGCATGACTTGGGTCATGCCGCGGAACATGTTCTCGTAATCGAACTGGGCAGAGGTGATGCAGTTGAACGAGCGGATGAATTGGTCGTACGTCATGAGAATTTCCACCGACGTACTGTGCGGGTTCACGACGGTGACCGTTTTTTGGAATTTATCGACCGATTTCACCGAATAGGCATGCTTCTCGTACAGCAGGATCCCGTCGACGGCGTACTGGACGGTGTCGTCGAGGCCGGACGACTTGGTGGATACCATGCCGATGTCCCGGCCGTTCGAGAACGAATCGAGCCACGCGATCACGCGCTCCCGGACGGTGGGGTCGCTTTCGCCGAAGGTGGAATTCCTCCTATAGGTGCCGTCGCGCTCGTTCAAAATGCGGTTTCGGTCGACGCCTTTGCCGCACAGGTCCAACAGCGCCATGTCCGCGTGGCCGCCGTTGTCGAGCGCCGCCAGGTCGAACACGCCGCCGTTGGCGTGCATGACGTATGCCGCTTCGATCACGCGCCAGCCGAGCGGGCCGTTCATAGGGCTCAGGTTCGTCACGTACGGTTTCCCCGTTTTCTTGTCGATGCGCGTCGCCTGTTGCGTACGGCGCTCCGCGACCGCGGCATCCGGCACGAAGATCCGTTGCTGGCTGTCGAGCGACGTGCCGAGGGGGATCCCGACGCTCCATCCTCCGTTCACCTTCTTCACCGAGGTGCAGATCATCGCTTCGGCGTGCGGGGATTGTTTGAGGCTGTAGAGCGCGGCGACCAGGAAGCAGTTGCCCAGGTTCCCTTGGGCGAACTCGCCGTCGAAATATCGGTGGTACTCCTCCGCCGTCATCGCTTCCCCGTCCATTTTCCGCAGGACGTCGTGTTTCTTCTGCACGGCGCGCGCTCCTTCGTCGAGGTTCAACATGCCGGGGAGCGCGTTCGCTTGTTCCAGTTCGTTGATGTGAAACATCGATTCCGGTCGGAAGGGTTTCGTACCTTCCGTCGGGTGGTACGTTTCGAGTTCGCCCGCGTCGTTGCGTCGGATGACCCACCCGCGTTCCACGACACCGTTGCTGCGGCGCACGTACACCTCTTCGCCGATGGAGAACGCGGCGCGCCTCGTGCGCGAGGACGGGGTGTTCCATCGCCGCAGTTCTTCGGCGGTCACCTCGATGCTCCGCATGGGGCCGTCGTCGTTGGGGACGGCCCTGATGGCGCCGGCGTTATTTATCAGGATGACAGCCCGTATGCGTTTGCCGTTTTCTTCGATCGTCACGTCACTGCCGGATTTATACGTCGTCGCCGGCCAGGGCGGGTTCTCGAGCGGGTGCTTGAGCGTCGGGTTCACGCGGTAGAACTCCGTGAGCGGCATGACCGTGCGGATCGTTCCTTTCGTCATTTCCACCACCTGGTCGGTGCCGACGACTTTGCCACCCGCGTTCAGCTGTTCCTGCACGTCTTCCGCGAACACGGAGAAGCGTTTGCCCCCGCGTTCGATCATCACGACGGGGAGCCTCCGGATGGGTTCCCAGCCTTCGTCGACCGATCCGTTCGGATCAGCGTACAGCACGCGCCGCGTGTTGAATTCCTGTTGCATCGCGGTCGGCGGCGCTTGGGCCGCGTCGTGCCATTGCTTCAGCGCTCGCAGGGACACGCGTATCAGCTCGGGACGTACCTTCTTTCCTGGTTCGAGCCGATCGTTTTCCGATGGGAGCGTTCCGTGTGGGTAGCGGTACAGGGTGACGGATGCCTCGCCCCCGTTGGAATCGCGCAGGCTGCCCGGTTGCACCTGCCAGTCGGTGTGCATCGTGCCGTCCGGAAGCCGCGCGGCGTAGTATCCGTTCGGGTTCCGCATGTCATCGATCGCCTTGGTGAGCTGTGCGTACCGCTGGTCGATGCTCGCGAGCGTTTCCGGCCGGTGTTCGCGGTATTGCCCCGTTTCGTTGCCCGATGCGTCCACGCTGTCCAGGCGCAGCGTGCCGTCCCGGTACACGTTCGTGACCTTCCACTGTTCATAACTGCCGTCGGACCGTTTGACCATCAGTCGCCCGTCCTTGCGGAGATTTTGCTCGAACGTTTGGCGTCGGTTCACTTCCGGCGCGATCGCGTGGTCGTTGTCCCCGTCGATGACGAACCGCTCGTCCGCGCGGATGCCGCCGCGGTGGCCGCAGATGCCCGATTCGATGAGGAGCCTCCGTTGTTCGGGGTCCGTCACGCCCGCCGCGAGTGCTTCGGTCTTCGCGCGCAGTTCCGCTTGCGACAGCGCGTCGATTTCGCCCGGCAGGTTGTGCGCCGCGATCACCGCGTCGCGCGCGGGTCCTTCCAGCGTCACGCCGAGGAGCGCGTTCGCGAGTCCGATGCGCGTCGCGTCGTCGACGTCGTTGGCTTTCAGGTAGGCCTTGAGGCCGGCTACGTCCTTCGCTTTCGCGAGGTCAACGGCTTGTGATTGTGTCTGCGTGCTCTCGATGGCCGGCTGTACATCCTTCCCCGTTATTGGGAGAACGCTTTCGTCCAGCATGCCCATGCGTTTGCAGCGGGCCTCGATGTATTGTTTTTGGTTCGCCGGTAACGACGATGGCGTCGCGAAGTACGCGCGCAACTCGGCGGGGGAGATGCGAATGTTTTTCAGTTGCAGGAATTGCTCGAGCAGCACCTGATTGGGCAGCAGCGCATCGAGCATCTGCGTCGAGAGAGGTGTTTCCACTTTCACCAGGTTCGCGGCTTTCCTGGCCAGATCGTCGAAGCTGGTCGCGTTCATGAAGATTGGCAGGAACGTCGTCGGGTGAACTCCTTGTTCCTTCGCAATTTTTGACAGAAGAATGACCAATTCAGTGGTCCGTTGCGCCGTGGCCAGTACCTCGGGATTGTCGGCGTACGTGAGCGAATATGCTCCTGCGCCGAGCGACGTGATATCGTTTGATTCAATCGTGTACGCGATCATTTCGTCGCGGAAATACCGGAAACCCCTTCGGAAATCGTCGTCCCGCTCCTCGATGGGTTTCAGGACGCCCGCTTGTTCCATGAACAGCCACAGCATGTGGTGGGTCTCGTGGCGCGCCAGCGATTCTTTTGCGCGCGATTCCGCCCCCTTTTGCGATTTCGGCGCGGGGAGGACGATGAACGAAATCTCGCCTTCTCCGGCGAAGACGGCGGCTCCCGTGTTGGGGCGCAACGCGCCGCAGGCTTTCAATTTATCGTACAAGAACTGGTCCGCTTCGATGATGCAAACGCCTGGGATTCCCTGAACGAACGTCGCGTGCGCCGGGATGTCTTTTTCCAAGTCCGCAAGCACCTCGCCGGACGCACCCCCGAGGTCGCGCGCGATCTTCGTTAGGAAGTATTCCGCTTCTTTGCCCTTGGGTACTTCCGTTTCGATGCGCTGCTGCGATTTCATCATTCCGTCGATCACTGCGTCCATCGCTGTTTGGAAATGCGGACGGAGCCGTGGATCGCACGCGTCGATGATTTTCCGGACTTCTTGCCGCTTGTGTTCGAAGTCCCCGTCACCGAGCACGATCGCCAACGATTTGCTGTACGCCTCGGACATCTCCCTGTTGAATTTAGACGCGTTCGAGAGATCCGGGGACATATCGATTTCGCGTTTCGGCCGCGGACCGCGCGGCGGAGGCGGTGGCGGTGGGGGGCCTTTCTTCGGCGCGTTCGTGCGAGCGATGGTGGTCAGCTCAGCCGGCGCTGGTTCCTGCGATTGGCCGTTCTTCGTCTCCACGGGGATCGGTTGCGGTTGTTCCGCTTGTACGTCGGCCTGTGTCTTTCCGGGCTCCGTTTCGGCGGGTTTTTCCGCCGCGTCCGGTTCCACGCGGAAGGTTTCCGTCCCGCGGCTTGCGAACAGCACGGCCGGGTTCGCCGCGTCGA